>JBPOIV010000198.1:0-3151 GCA_052034245.1 Myxococcota bacterium | reverse complement strand
ATTGACCCAGAAATAGTCGTGGGTGGTTATGATATAAAAGAAAGCTTCTTTCGCTATCAACACCATCGTTATGATGCTGATTTTGGCTACTCTGAAGGTGGGGGGCAAAAAAATTTCCCTGAGCTTTATTATAATATTGTTATTCAGCGCAACGCTTTAGATGCACTTATTATCAATGTTTTACCCCTAATTATTGTAATTATTTTATGTTTTTCTTCCTTGCTATCGGTTACCTTTGACGAAGCTAAACGTGAAATCTATAATTTTCGTTTTCTTGAAATCTTAACCCAATGCGGTGCCCTCTTTTTTGTCATTCTTTTAGCCCATATTCACCTCAGAGAAGTACTCGCAGGGGTGGGTATTGTCTATTTAGAATATATGTATGTTATCGCTTATATCTGTATTGTGTATGTGGCAGTAAATGCCTTTTTGGTCGTGCATGCTGAGCTTACCGATTATCCCATTTATAAAATTATAAAATACGAAGATAATTTACTGCCAAAAATATTGTTCTTACCTATTTTTTCTGCGGCAGCCCTCGCCGTAAGTATTTATTTTTTTTAAGACAACAATATGCACACATAAATTTTATACAAAATAATAGAATAATAGAATAATAGAATAATAGAATAATACAATATACAAAGAATATATGCTATACACCAATCATTTTATAGTTTTTCTCTATGTTTTGTGCTGTGTTGCTCAGGCTGCGAGCTGTAAAACTCAAGAGCAGCAACCGATGTCTGATCTTGAACTTGAGATTAATGCTGAAGTTCCGCTCATGTCAGAGGAAGAAAGATTAACTATAATTTTGGTGACATGCGGCAATGGTGTCATCGAGCTACCCCATGAGCAGTGCGATGATGGCGAGCGCGTCAATGGTGATGGCTGTTCATCTATTTGCCAAGTAGAAGTTTGCGGAAATGCCATTCTCGACTTTTTGGAAGAATGTGATGATGGCAACATTAATGCCAATGATGGCTGCTCTAGCCTTTGTCTTTACGAGCGATGCGGCGACGGTATCACGCAGATCGATGAGGATTGCGATGATGCTAATGATATTAACGACGATAACTGCGATAATTTTTGCCGCGAGCCCGTGTGTGGCGACAGCATCAATCAGGGCTCGGAACAATGTGATGACGGCAATATTTTAGCGGGTGATGGATGTAATCAGCTTTGTGAACTTGAAGCCTGTGGAAACGGGCTCGATGATGCTTTTGAAGAATGTGATGATGCCAATCGCGTTAACGGGGATGGATGCTCGGAAATATGCCGCTTTGAAGTCTGCGGAAATGGTAAAATCGATACCGCACGCGGCGAAGAATGTGATGATAGCAATATTGTTTCCGGCGATGGATGCTCTGCACACTGCCTAAGAGAAACTTGTTTAAACGGTATTATAGATAGTAATGAAGTCTGCGATCCGAGTGATCCAGAAAATACTATTGATTGCACGCAAAGCTGCCAGGCGCTTCTTTGTGGCGATGGCGTTGTTGTGGGAACTGAGCTTTGCGATGACAGCAATGTAATTTCAGGCGATGGATGCAGCAGCACCTGCACACTTGAACGCTGTGGCAATTCCATAGTGGATAGTGGTGAAGAGTGCGATGGTGGGGCAAATTGCTCTGCTCGTTGTTTAAATGAAATCTGTGGCAATGGTGTTCTCGATCCTTTGGAAGAATGCGATGACAGCAATACAAGCGCTAATGATGGCTGTTCAGCAGCCTGCCAATACGAAATATGTGGTGATGGCATTATCCAAAGCAATGAAGATTGTGAGCCGCCAAGCACGGGCACCTGTAATGCCTTTTGTCGAACGATCGCTTGTGGTGATGGCTTTTTTGACCATTTAGAAGGCGTGGAAGAATGCGAAGATAATAACCAAGCTTCAGGTGATGGATGCTATAATTGTTTGCTCGAATTCTGCGGCGATGGCACTCTAAACCCTTCTGAAGTATGCGATGACGGCAATACTACTTCGGGTGATGGCTGCTCTTCCACCTGCCAAAATGAAGTGTGTGGCAATCGTATTCTTGATGGCCTTGAACAATGTGATGATGGCAACACCACCTCCAACGATGCTTGCTCAAGCACCTGTCGTTTAGAATATTGTGGCGATTCAATCACGCAAAGCAATGAACAATGTGACGATGGTGACCAAGATAATGGCGATAGCTGCGATAATCATTGCCGCACGGTCACCTGCGGTGATGGCATTATCCAGGGCAATGAAAAATGTGACGATGGTAATACCGTTAGCGGCGATGGATGTAACAGTAATTGCACCGTGGCTCTAGTCGCTGAAGCATGCACCGATGGCATTGACAATGATCTCGATGGTTTGAGTGATTTACATGATAGCGATTGCAAAGCTGCTTTCGTCACGAGCATCACGGTGACCGGCAATATTTTGCTTACTGTTACGGGTAATCCTGGAACCTATGGAAGTTGCGGCGTTAATTTGACGGGTATTCAGGCCGCTGATTGTATTTGCAATGTCCTAGCCGCAAATAGCTCCGTTACGTTTATCAACGATAGTGAGCGCGCTAAAGAATATGTGGCCTTTTTATCAAACAATCTAACGGGAACGAACGCCATCGATCGATTGACGCACAATGGCCAATATCTCAATGCCAATGGGCTCCCCATCGCTGATAATATCGCTGATTTAGTCGATGCTGATAGTCTTTATAACGCGATCAATCGCAATCAAAATAATGCTTCGGTCGCATCGGGAAATGTTTGGACCGGCAGTAACAGCTCTGGTCAGGCGAATTTATTGGAAAACTGTGGGGAATGGCTGGTGGGAACATTACTCACCAATGGCGGTATTGGAAATCTTGCGACCACAAGCTCATCCTGGGTCGATGCGGGCTCCCCCATCACCTGTAATAATGCGGCTCGACTTTATTGTTTTGAAAAATAATCTATGGCCACAATAAAAGAGATATTTTTTCTGACACCATCGAGAAATAATTATTCTCATGCTTAAGAAAAATTTCCCTGGCCAATTCTTTACCCTCTTTTGTTTGGGCAAGCAAAGCATAGAGCGGCATAATAAATCTTGGCTCAAAAACCATAGATAAATACTCATTTAATTCTGGACGATATTCATCGAAATAATCAGCAATAATTATAAGCTGAT
>JBPOIV010000281.1:0-3750 GCA_052034245.1 Myxococcota bacterium | reverse complement strand
ATCGGTTATATTCTAACAACCTGGCCAGTATAGAGTTTTTTATGGATGCTTCTTCTTATCAAAAAAAATATTTGACGCTTTTAGCGCAGAAGCTGCATAAAAAGAATATTCGTATGACGGCGAAAATGATACGGCGCGGACGAGATAAAAATCGGGAAGATACCGAGTCATTTATGAAAGGCATTATAGATAGACTCTCGTCGGCACGCGAATATAAAACCAGCTGTATTCTAGAAATGGTGCAAGCGATGGTGAGTGATTATTTGACTCACGATCCTCACGCCATTGTTTTACGCTTAAAAAAACTCCTCAAAAATATCGCAGAACATGCCGATGTCGAAATCAGTGCACATGCTAAAGATGCCGCAGAAATTAAGGCAAGAATTCATGAGCTCAATACTTCTGTCGCGCGCAAAATGTTGGTTCTTGATGACCCAAGCTTCGTTCCAGGCTCACTTCTTATAAAGGCAAATAAAAGCATAATTGATGCTCATCTTCACACCGAAATTGAGCGAGCAAGGGAAATCCTTTTAACTTAGAGAAAGGCTCATGGCAGAACATATCGCAAGGCATTCAGAGGCCATTAAATTTTTGGGTTACCAAAAAGAACAACTATTAAAAAGCCAACGCATCCTTTCTTCTCACCATGTTGAAGACTGGCGAGGAACAGAAGCAAGTTTCACTTTATTTCGCGAACATATTCGTAGTTTATTGGGCAATTTTTTAAAAGAACGACGACAAAATAGTAAGCTAGCCATGGAACATGGCTATAACGAAGATCGCTTGAGGCTTCTACTATCGCTTATCAAAGCAAGCTCACGCTGGCAAAAAAATCTAGAGCAGGAAGCCACATCCATGCTGCAATTGGCCAAGACCATCGGCGACAATATTTTAAATTTAAAAGACGGTATAAAGTTAAGAAAGGAATATAAAGAACTATTACTACAAAAAATGAGCGATTTTTTTTATATAGAATTAACCTTATCATTCTCCCTTTATGAAGAATATAAGCAGAATTTCAGGCATTTTGCTGCGAATTCCCCACAAATAATGCTTTTCACCATCAGCAAACATGATAAAGAACCGGAGTTTAGAGTGAAAATAGGCGAAGAAATTTTTAATTTAAGTTTGTCCGGTCTAGATTTTAAACAATTATTTTTAAAGATAATTACTTTTTTTAAGAAAAGCATGGCTTAACGAGCACTATAAAAATTAAGATTAAGGACTAGCTCCGGAAGGAAAAATTGTGAGCTTTGATAAAGCACCCAAACATACGCTCATACCTAAGTCCATCGCCATTATTATGGATGGTAACGGTCGGTGGGCAGAAAAACGCGGCCTTGACCGGAATTTTGGTCACTATCAGGGCTCGAAAGTGGCCGAAGAAATCATTCGTTATGCGGGTGAATTGGGTGTTCACTATATAACTTTGTATGCCTTCTCGACTGAAAACTGGAGTCGTCCGGTAACTGAAGTCGACGCTATTATGCATATTCTCGAAAATTATTTAAAAAATAACACCGATGATTTAGTTAAAAATGGCATCCGTATTAGCGCCATAGGTGATCTTAATCGTTTGCCCAGTTATTTATTAAAATCGCTCAACAATGTCGTGCTTGCCACCCAAAATTGTAAGAAACTCGTCATTACCTTAGCTCTTTCATATGGGGCCTGGGCCGAAATCGCGGATGCCTGCAAAGAAATTGCGCGAAAAATAGCCACCAAAGAGATAGTTGCCGACGATATTAATGAGCAGATGATTGAAGAGCATTTATATACAAAGGATATTCCGCATCCTGATTTACTCATACGCACTTCAGGCGAAATGCGCCTGTCCAATTTCTTACTTTTACAATCAAGCTACGCCGAGCTCTATTTTACCAAAACTTTATGGCCTGATTTTCAGCGTGCAGATTTAGACCTCGCCATAGAAGATTTTGCCCGACGGCAACGCCGCTTTGGCATGACGCAAAAAGATTAGTTACCATGAATTTCACCCATATTTTAGACGCGTCGCTAAAGGATAATTAATGAAAAATCTTTTGTTTAGGGTGCTGACCGCTCTCGTTCTTTTGCCGCTCGTGGTCGCAGCTTTTCTTATCGGTGGAATGTTTTTAACGCTCCTTCTCGCCATAGTGGCTTTATGGTGCTCCTTTGAAGTTGCAGGAATTATTTTGCCTCACTCCAAACGTGGCTTTGTAATTGCAATATCATCGTGGATTGGCCTTTTTCTTCCGATTTTTTTTAGCAATTCCTTGCCCCAGGTGGCTTCTTTAGTATCGATAAGCTTTATTTTAATTAATATACTTTTTCTTTTTGATAAAAAAATCGATGCAGGCCTGTTCGAAAAAATCGGCGCCATTTTTTACTTTAGTGCTTATTGCTTTCTGGGTCTCGCTTGTCTTTATTGGCTGCAAAATGAGGAATTGGCCCTCAATCGTTCTGATGGTTTAGGATTCGTCTTCCTGGCCTGCATTGCTACCTGGGGCAACGATACCTGTGCCTATTTTGGCGGGCGCCTTTTTGGCAAGCATCCGCTTTTTATGAGAGTGAGTGCGAAAAAAACGTGGGAAGGGTTTATTGCGGGTAGCATTGGCGGCATCGGGTTTATTTACTTACTCGATTTCATTTTTCAACATTTTTTCGCGACTGCCATTTTCGGCGCACTCTCATCGACAGACTTCTTAGCTATTGGTCTCGTTGCTATTGTGCTCGCTCCTTTAGGGGATCTGATCGAAAGCCGTCTTAAACGACTTTATGAAATCAAAGACTCTTCAAATATTTTGCCTGGTCACGGCGGAATCCTTGATCGCATCGATGGATTAATTTTTGTACTGCCTTGGACAGCCCTCTACGCTTTTATTATTCGCCCATTATGGTAGAAGAATAAAAATTAGCTTTTGTGGGTGTGTTGCTTGTGGGTGAGATTAAAAAATCTGTCGACGTTAGTGATGCCCGAATAAAACGTCGAGAGCAAATCGTCGAAGCGGCCCATGCTCTTATTGGCGCCGAAATTCCCGAGGATTTTGATCCCGTGCATTCGTCTTTGTGCGCCATCGATTTAGTGATGGTGGCCGGGGCGCCATGGCTTAAAGAAGCCTTAGAACGCGATTATAGCAAAGACGAAAGCGGCTATAAAAAAATCGGCGGCGGCGCCAATACTCCGAAGATGGCTTATTTTTTCCGCAGCGCTGCAAACTTAATGCACTTTCTCAAACGCCAAGGCCTCTACATTCCACGAGGTGGAAAGCCTGAGCCCGCTGCAGGAATGGCCTGCTTTTTGGATTGGGATGATCGCGGTCGCTTTAACTTTGCCCCCGATCGAAGCGGCATTATTGTTGGTGTACACAATGGCCAAATCACCGCGATTGCTTTGCCGGTTCTCCTAGAAACTGAAAAGAAACAAAGCTATCGCATAAAAATCATCGAAGTTACAAGCGAAGCCAAGCTCGACCTTGCTATTATTGGTTATTCGGATTTACCTTAGACAAACTCATTCGCGCATTAACCGGCATATGTCGGTTAAAAACTTCCTGAAGCGTTTTTTTTGGCCCTTCGGCTAAAACGATGGCAATGCTCATCGAGCTAATAAAACAACTAAGAACGAAAAGAAGCTGTAACTTTGTACCGGCAGTTTGCCATTCATTTGCTTCAAAAATACTGATATTCCGACGATAAACTCGGCCATTATTTTTATTGTTCACTATAAATCCTTAAAAATTTTAATGCATCTGTTCATGCTGTAACACT
>JBPOIV010000019.1:0-7159 GCA_052034245.1 Myxococcota bacterium | reverse complement strand
CGATGCTTATTCCCAGTTCTTTGCCCTGTTGCCGAATAAAATTTAAAGACTCTTTCTCACTCAATGGATCAAATAAATAAAGATATTTTTTCTCTTCAAGTACCGACAATAATTTATTGCGCTTATCTACTTTATTAAAAACAATTACAAAACATGAAAATGGCGCAGGATCATTGAGATAATCTAATAATACTTTGGCATCAGTAGCGTTGATTTTTTCAGCATCATGTAATTCAATCAGCTTTTGCTCGGCCAAAAATGGCACGGTTTTAAGACTTGCCACCACTTTGTTGAGCGCATCTTCACTAGCTCGAAAGCGTTGGCCATTCATCTGACTTTGATCAAACTCTGCAGCATGAGCGCGAATCAGATGCAAAGCATCATCCATCAGGGCCTTTTCGCTCCCGGCCAGGGCCACTATTTTTGGCACCGCTCGGTTTTTGACAAGCTGTTTTATTTGTTCGATAGCAATCATTAGGGTAAAAGACCTTATTTAGCTGAAAAGGAAAAGTGGGAAGCCATGATCATCGATAGTCATTGCCATATTCATGATGAAAAATTTAATGCCGATCGTGAAGAGGTTATTAAACGCGCCCTCGATGCTGGTATAAGCCATTTGATCACTATTGGATGCGATATTGCCACGACAGAGCGCGCTTTAGCGGTTGCTGATTCTTATCCGCATATTTATTTTTCTGCGGGCTTTCACCCCCACGAAGCAAAGTTTCTAGACGAAGAGGCCTTCGAACAATTAAGCACTCTTGCGCGTCACCTCAAATGTGTGGCCATTGGCGAATGTGGATTAGACTTTTATTATTATCATTCAAATGAGCAAGAACAAAGAGAAGCTCTTATAAAGCAAATAGCTCTATCTAGCGAATTAAAAAAACCTCTCATTATTCATTTGCGAGATGCATTTTTGCCATGTGTAGAAATTTTTGAAGAACACCTAAGCGATGATCATAAAGTGCTCATTCACTGCTTTAGCGGCACCTTAGAAGAGGCCCATATTTTTGCCGATATGGGGTGTCATATTTCGCTCTCCGGAATCGCTACTTTCAAAAAACCTGGCGACCTTTTAAGAGTCGCCAAAGAATTACCGCTTGACCGCCTCATCATCGAAACCGACAGCCCCTACCTAGCGCCCCATCCCCACCGTGGCCAACGCAATGAGCCCGCCCTCATCCGCGCTACCCTTGAAGCGGTAGCAGCAGTGCGGAGTGAAGAGAAGGATGAGGTAGAAGCGCGGATTTATGAAAATACGAAGCAATTTTTTCAATTAGGATGATGTGTTTTTTCCTGAGATTTTTCTAGCTGCGTTTTTATCACCGTGAAAGTGCTAGGGATGTCTAAGACCGTCCGACCTTTACCGTCTTTCAACGCAGTATTTGCACCTTTTTTAAGCAGAAAATCCACACCAAAAATATTGTTCTTTCGTACAGCAATATGCAGTGGGCTTCGACCCTTATTGTCACAAATGTCGAGGGGAAGTTCGTGATGGAGGGCTAGGAGATTGGGATCTAAGATGCAAGAATCCATCATCACCAAATGCAAGGCAGTAAGGCCGTCATTATCTTGGATATTGCTTTTCGCTTTTGCATCAAGCAATTTTCTTGCCAAAAAGTAATTTTTATTTTCAAGAGCCAGATGTAAAGGCGTTTTCCCTTTTTCATCTTGAAGATCAATCTCGGCTTCAGTCTCAAGGAGAGCTGTTAGCTTAGGAAAAAAATCAAATAACACCGCAAAATGTAAAGGGGTCCTGCCTTCATTGTCACGGGCATTATTATCGGCGCCGTTTTCAAGCAGCATCTTTACAAGTGCGGTGTCTTTCGCAATATGCAAGGGAGTCCGACCTAACTCTTCTTTACTATTAACATCAGCTCCATTTTTAATGAGTTCTTCCACCATTTTAAGGTGTCCCTTTTCTATAGCGAGGTGCAAAGGGGTCCAACCTAAATCTTCTTTTCTATCAACATCAGCTCCATTTTTAATGAGTTCTTCCACCACTTCAAGGTGTCCCTTTTCTATAGCAAGATGCAAAGCGGTTTTGCCTAAGTGGTCTTTAATATTAATTTCAGCATCATTTTCGATCAGTTCCTTAACGGCTCCAAGCAGATTTTTCTCGGCTGCAAGGTGTAAGGGGGCTCGATCATTTTCATCTTGAGCATTTACCTTGGCCCCTAATTGAACAAGCAAAGATAAAATGCCTTCTTCATGAACATTGGCTTGAATAATTTTGTTCAAAAGCTCATCTACAGTCTCTTTTCCAGAGTACTGAATGCCATTCTGCTTAAAAAATGGTTCAATAAATTTTTTGACGAATACTTTTACATAGTCAGCCTTAAGATTTTTTGTGGCAGTTTTTATGCATCCCGATTCTATCAAAAGAGAGAGGATTTCCTGCCTAGTCTCATCTTCATCATCATAATGTTTTACAGCCACTAACAGCGGCGTTGCGCCATTTTTATCCGCGATATTGGCATCTGCACCATTCTTTAGAAGCTCCTTTACCCTTTCGAGTTGGCCTCTAGCGACGGCACTATGCAAAGGAGTTTGATAATTATCATTAGATATTTGAGGGTGCTCTAACGAGCCTCCCTGCGAACCCTGATTGGAATTGGTATCGCCTATCTCATCAGAATAAGAAAGCTTTTCTTTACTAAATGCAAAATTAAATAGACGCCCAACGGCTTCAAAGCCCGAACTCACCATGGTCCAAATATGCGAAAAATAGGTTCTAGGCGAAAACCATGAACCAGCCTCTGCTGCCGAAGCAGGTGCAAATAAAGAAAAAAGCACAAAAAATACTACAAAAATATTTGATTTTTTTATCATAAAAAAACCTTCTCAATAAGACTAAAAAGGAATATAGACCGATGATACTCGTTGTCAATACAGAATTTAACACACAATAAATAAAGCTATTTTATGGGCAATTATATCATATAAAACTTTACTTAAGGGGCTTCTTCAGTAAAAGTTTTAACAAAAAACACGATCAATAAAAACCAATATTACCCATCTAATAACTTTGCATTTATTTATCTACTTCAAGTAACTATATTTTCTAGTGATTTTTTTAACCTGCATACAATTTCTCAATATCAAAAATTAACCACTATATCTTAAAAGCCTTTTACCAAAAAAAAGAACCGCCTAAACGGTTCCTTTTTACCATTATGCTCGAGCGAGCCTAGAAATTGATAGGAAGCTCATCATCCTTCGCCCATTCCGTAGGTGTGCGATTGGCAAGTTCACCACTTTCGAGGCGTTTTTCTCCACAGGCAAAGGGATCGGGAAGCGCAGCGCAAGTAGGGCTCTCTTGCGCCACGTTTATAGATTTGCTCATCGTAAGAGCGGCATTTTCTTCTTTGGGTGAGCAGCGATCATAGCCATTCACTGCTTTGTTATAAATCAAGCAAAGATCCGTCGGCATTTCTCTTTCAACAATCTCGTGGCCATTAAGCTGAATGCTCCTCGTAAATTTAAGAGTTGAAAGTTTATGAACATCTTGAATATTTGTATGCCAATGAAAATCAGCCGCATGCTGAAGGAGCGGTATGACAATGCCCCCAAAACCTAAGTTCGTGAGCGCTGAAAATATACCCCCATAACGTGAACCAGAGCTGCGACGATTATTAGCAACATCATCTTGGACTTTTTTGAGATAAGCTTCTTTTTCGTCCTTCGCCAAAGTGGTTCGGGTTAAACCGATATTTTGGAAAACTTTTTCTATTTCCTGCAAGCCTTTTATGTGAGCAGAGCCGACGTCACCGCTTTTCACGTCTAATTTGCACCCGCCATCGCCGATATCCTTGCCAACTAAAGTGGTAGTTATGTCGTTGTCATAAATAATAGCGCCATCACGCACATCGGTTCGGCCGGTGATGTCGTAGCCAGAGGTAAAATCACACTTTAATGTGGCTGAAACCGGATGAATTTTTTCTTTTAACGTGCCCTTTATGCCTATTGGAGGAATAAATGGGCCGAGGTTCGCAGCGAGACCAGCAGAGCCAATGATGGTCATATTCATTGTTATGGTAATGCCAAGATAATCACCGGAGCCCTGAATAGAAGACAGCATGGCTGTGGATGCATGTTTTTCTCTATTGGGGTCTTTTTGCCATTCGGCCAGAGGACTAAAGCTTAATTTTTCAAGAGGCAGCAAAGCTACTTTTACCTGAGGGAAAAACTTAGTTCGGTAAGTGCTTATCGCTTCTCTTTGTTTTCTGGTAAAACCACCATAAGCATTCGCCGAAATAAAACCACCGTCGCCTCCGCCAATTTCACCGAGTTTTGAGTTTATAGTTTTCTCTACCAAAACTGGCTCATCTCCACTGGATATATCCAATTTGGCGCCGGTCAGAGCGATATGATGGATAGCCGTTTGAAAAAAAGAACGGCCCATTCCGGGAGGAAGAAGAAACTTATTCTCTTGTACCGCAGTCTTCGCCTCATCATATTTTAGCTGGGCCTTTTCAAGCTTCAGGTTAGCTTCTGTAAGATTCGTCAAATGGCGATCTATCCGTGCCTTGCGAACCTCAATCAACTCTTTGTTACCACTTGCTAAAGCTGCATCGTATTCTTGTTCTGCTAATGTTAAGGCTTCATTCACTTTTTCAACTTTGGCTTCTTCTTTCTCAATGTTTTTAGTCAGCCTGTCTAATTCTTCTTTAATATACGTTTGGCGAAGCGTATTCAGCGTTTTCAAGGCAGTAGCGGCAAAGGCATAATTTTGAATGTTAGCCTTGTTCAAGGTCATACTTGATGCGCCTTCCCTATACTGCTTAAAATGAAAGGGCGGGATGTAATAGTATTTATTTTGGTCTTCTGCATCCTGATAAACCTGCAGCTGTAGAGCGTGGTAGACCAGCGCTTTGTCGCTTTCACTTAGATTAGGTGGAATGGGAAGGTTGGTGCGATCCGGTTTAGGGATAGCCAGCAAAGGCAAGCTAAAAAATAACATCCACAAGAGCATACTTTTAGTGATTTTCATTCGATCCTCCGTCGATTGGTGAAGGATCACTTTATTTTTGCTGGATTTTTTTTCGTATCCGTCGAATGACGGATGGGCGGCAGAAAATAGCTGTTCTCATAAATCTAAACAATTAATTACCGAGAGCGCCGATAATTTAGCCATGAAACATTATGACGTAATTGTCGTCGGTGCCGGGCCTGCCGGAATCGCCTGCGCTATAACCCTTGCCCGCCATGGATTAAATGTTGGGCTATTCGAAAAAACCCAACTCCCCCACGCCAAAGCTTGTGGGGAGAGTATTTTGCCGGTCGGGATTGCACATCTTAAAGCGCTCGGCATTATGCCTTATATTGACCAAAATAAATGCCATCGTTTAAGAGGAATTTGCTATCACTTAGAAAATAACCATGCTGCAGCAAATTTTATTGATGGTTATGGCCTAGGTATAAACCGTATTTTACTCTCTGAATCATTTCTTTCAACTATCAAAAAATATCCATCGATAACACTCATAGAAAATGCAGAAATTACATCTTTAGAATCTTCTTATATTAACTTCATAAAAGATAATTCTTTGCATCGATGTTCCACGAATTTCATCGTAGGTGCTGATGGTTTACGATCTTCAGTTCGCGAAATGCTCGATATAAAACTTCACCAATCTTTTTTTCGACGTTGGGCGATGACGACACATTTTGCGATGAAGCCCTGGTCATCTTTGGTTGAAATTTATCTTTGTCACTCTGCCGAAGCTTATGTTGTGCCGACGGGACCTGAGGAAATAAATATTGTTCTCATGTGGTCGCCGAAGAAATTATCATTAAAAGGCTCTCCTCCTTTATCTAAGCTTTTTTCCTTGTTTCCCGATTTAAGCAAAAGACTGAATGGCGCTGAAATAAAGCATAAACCATTTGCCATCGGGCCTTTTCACCATCGAGCGCGTCGGCGATTTAGCTCGTTGTCAGCTGCTCTCATTGGTGATGCTGCAGGCTATGTCGATCCGCTGACCGGAGAGGGTATAAACTACGGACTTCATGACGGCATAGTGTTGGGTGAGCGCCTTGCGGGGCGTATTAAGAAAGGCGAGCGTATGCGCTTAAGCGATCTTTTAGCTTTTCAACTTGAGGCTGATATCCATAAATTGCCTCACACCGCATTGAGTTATGTCCTGCTTCTTTTGCAGGACAGGCCCGAAATTTTTGGACATGTGCTGGGCCAGTTTAAACGACATCCACAGATTTTATCGGCGCTGACTGCCATAAGCACAGGAACTTCGCTAAGAAAGCTTTATGAAACTTTCAGTATGAGCTCATCTCTTCTAAAATAAAAATATGCCCATTTTACTTGACCACACGCTCTATTTTCCTGAGCACGATGAAGCTGACGAGCACGGCGTCATCGCGGTGGGTGGGGATCTTTCTCCACCTCGGGTCCTAAGCGCTTATTATGCTGGGATTTTTCCTTGGCCCCATAAAGGCCTTCCTCTGTTGTGGTTTTCGCCGGATCCGCGCTTTGTTTTAGACCCCAAAAAGATCATCATTAATCGTAGCTTGGTGAAAGCTATAAAAAGCACGAGCCTGCATATTGAAGCTGATAAAAACTTCCGGGCGGTGATGAAAGGATGCCAAAAAGGGCGGGCCGATAAGCAAGGGACATGGATTAGCAACGAGATGATCGATAGCTACGAAGTGCTTCATCATATGGGCTATGCTCACAGTATTGAGGCTTATCGCGAAGATACGCTTGTTGGTGGGTTGTATGGCATTAGCATTGGCTCGATGTTTTTTGGCGAATCGATGTTTTTTATCGAGAATAATGCTTCAAAAATAGCCTTCGTAAGCTTAATCGGCCACTTATTACAATGGAACTTTAGTTTGGTTGATTGCCAAAGCCACACGGAGCATCTCGAAAAATTCGGGGCTTACGCCCTTCCGCGGCAAAATTTTCTTGATGCCCTTCATGAAAGTCACAAGTTTCCCACAATAATGGGACCTTGGGTTTTTACGCTGCGCCCAAACGAGGCTCTGAAGATGATTCAAGAGAAAGCCAAAAAATAAGCAATAAAAAACCCCCTCTTGACCACGAGTTAAAATATACTAATATTCAGTAATGTATCCATAAATGACGCCTTATTTTGGAATAAAAATGACCAATAAATTTTTTATATTTTTAATAATCTTT
>JBPOIV010000191.1:0-3601 GCA_052034245.1 Myxococcota bacterium | reverse complement strand
CACAGCTTAACAACGTGGGCCTTTTAACGACAAAAGTTGGAGGCTTTACGGATGAAAACCCGGATTGGTATTTCTCTTACCGACGGGATCAGGGTCGTAGTGGTCGTCATGTGGCTTTGATTGGGATAGACTTATAGGGGGTAGTTTAGCGATGTTTGCATAGCGTCGATTTTTTTCAATGTGCTCCTGAGTTTGTTGGCCAAATCGATTGGCTAATTTCTATTACGAACACACAATCAGGAGATAATATGAAGTTGAAATTTGTTAGTTTTGCTGTCCTCATGGCGTCGTTAAACGTGTCAGCTCTAACGCCGATGCCTCCGATGGCAGTATTGATTCAGGAAAGCAACGATTTAGGCAATTTTAATTTTAACGCGGAGGCTCAACAAATTATTGGCCAAAAAATTGGTGAGATGGTGATGGCCGGTCATGTGAAAATGTTTACTCAAACAAATGGCGACGTGGGTCCTCATGATGTTCGGAAAGTAATTTGTATTGAGTTTGAAGATTCCCACATGCAATCCGCGATGAAGGCGTCAATGCAAGAGGCATTAGCTGCTTATAGCTACGATGTCGGTGGCAACATTGAAGTTTTGGACGGTAGTCAGTGTAGGTAATTGCTAAAATAACCGCGACAGAGTGTCTTTTAGGGCAGTCTTATCGCGGTTCTTTGATATCGAAGTATTCCGCAACAACAAAGCAATTTCTCAGGAATCTCTCTCGAGTTTTGCTTTTTATCATTTAAAAACTCTTCAAAGAGGAGTTTTTATGAAACAAATCGTTGGTTTGCTATCTTTTATTGTCGCTATCCAAGCGTTGTCGGTCCAGATATATACGGGCTCTCATATTATTCCTGCCCGAGGCAAAGACGAAGATAGATGTGCCATCGTGCCCTTAGGGCAAGAGTCAATCCTCGGTGTTCTTTGTGATGGACATGGTAATCCGAAACAGGCCCATTCCCTATTCTCTGGAAGGAGGGCCGCTGAAAAAGTCACTGAGCACTTACCGGTTATTTTAGGAAGAAAGCTCGAAGAGAATTCGCGCCTGGACGAAAAAAGTATCACGGAGGCAATTGCTGAGCTCTCAGGGGAAATGCAGGATTTCAAGGAAACAGGTACGACCTTGGCAGCTATCTTAGTGACAAGGGATTTACTTTACCTCATCAATCTTGGCGATTCACGCATTGTTTTGAGTAATAACGGTCAAGCAGAACAGCCTCTAGAAGACCATGCTTGTGATAACTCACAAGAACTATCACGCATTAATGCCCTCGGAAATTTTTATATCAAGACCAAAGGCTGTCAAACTCATAAAGGGATGAATTTAAAATTGGACAGCGCATGGCAATGTCCCATGCACAGCACTCATCAATGCATGCTGGTAAAAGCTATCTACCTGCCAGTCAATGGTGCAACTTATCTTGTTCGCTATACGCGCTCCTTAGGTGATAATGCGGTTAAGGGAGAAGGCGTAATTTCTAGCGAGGCGGAGATTAAAGAAATAGCGCTTACGAGCGATTATAAATTTGCCATTATCGCCAGTGACGGGGTTTTTGAGAGGGAAACGAAAAACCACATCTCTAATCAAGAGGCAGTCGATTATGTGGATGAAAGAATCAAAGAGGCATTAAACAGCGGGCAGAGTCTGAGCGATGCTGCCCAATTTGCGTCAGAAAAACTGGCAGGCTTGGCAAAAGTCCGGTTGGGCTTTGATGATATTAGCGTGGTGGTCATGCTCTTTGAACACTGAAAAGTGCTTCAGCCTTCCCACTCCTCCTTCGCGGCTTGAGTGGGTCCGCTCCCACCTCAAAAGTAGAATCAATCCCATTTTTTTGCGTTCCAGGCATGCTGGATTCTTGAAAAACTAAAATTATCGATAGCTTGGCGCGGTTGTTAAAACTAAACAATTGGTAGACTAACACGGCTCTGGCCAATCCCTAAAACCCATTTATTTTACCTTTGGCCCTTATTATTCTGAATAAAAAAGCTATATAGATAGTCCACACTAAATACCTCGGGTTTTTTATGAGTAATTTAACGTTTGCAGAATTGGGCCTCAATAAAGATATTTTAGAAAATCTTTCCTATCTTGGTTATGAGCAAATGACGCCTATTCAAGAGGCGAGTTTGCCTGAGATTTTGAGCAATAAAGATGTTATCGGTCATGCTAAGACGGGCAGCGGGAAAACGGCGGCTTTTGCTTTGGGAATTTTAGCCAAGCTCGATAGTACGAACAAAGATGTGCAAGCGCTGGTGCTTTGTCCGACGCGAGAGCTTAGTGAGCAGGTCGCAAAAGAGATGCGAAAACTTGCGCGGCTTATGCCCAATGTCAAAATCGCGACATTATGCGGTGGAAGCCCCATGCAAGCGCAGGTAACTTCATTAAAGAATGTGGTTCATTGCGTGGTGGGCACGCCTGGGCGGGTGATGGATCACCTGCGTCGAAATACGCTTTATTTGGACTGTCTTGAAACACTCGTTTTTGATGAGGCCGACCGGATGTTGGAAATGGGTTTTCTCAATGACATGACCGATATCGTTAGATGCACACCCCAAACGCGGCAGACCCTGCTTTTTTCGGCGACTTATCCCGAAAATATCCAAAGTTTGAGCAAAAATTTTCAAAAAAATGCCGTCTTGGTTAAAGCCGATACTGACCATGCCTCGCTTACTATCGAGCATCGCTTTTTTGAGAAAAATGGCGAGCATGATTTGGCGCTTTTGAGTTTGATTCTGGCTCATTATAAGCCGGCTTCAACCTTGATTTTTTGTAACACCAAACAAAAATGCCAAGAACTTGCCGACGCCTTGGAGGATAAAGGCTATTATGCCCGCGCTCTTCATGGCGATTTAGATCAGCGGCAACGCGATGAAGCGCTGGTGCTCTTTAGTCATAAAAGTTTGTCGATTTTGGTGGCCACGGATGTGGCGGCGAGAGGTCTTGATATCAAAGATCTTGAAGCAGTTATCAATTTTGATGTGGCCCACGATCCTGAAGTGCACGTTCATAGAATTGGCCGCACGGGCAGGGCGGGCAGCGGCGGATTAGCTTTCAGCCTCGTTGGCCCTTCTGATTCTCGCCGTCTTAAGGCTATTGAAGAGTATCAAAATAAGAGCATCACTATTGCTCACCGCGACGATATAGAGACCCACGATCAAAGCCGTATGCTTCCGCCAATGGCCACGCTACGGATAAGTTGCGGTCGCAAAAACAAACTTCGTGCTGGCGATATTTTAGGCGCAGTGACGGCCGACCCTTATTTCCAGGCATCTGATGTAGGAAAAATAGACATTTGTGAAACCCATTCTTTCGTGGCGATTAATAGAGCAAAAATAGAGCGGGCCTTGAAGCTTTTGACGGAAGAAAAGATCAAAGGTCGTATGTTTAAGATCATGATTTTATAGTGTTTAGGAGAATTAAAAATTCTCTTGTTCATTATTGCCAGCTGGAGCGAAACATAGAGTTTATTAAGAGTATTGTATAGGCTTGACAAAAGCCTTATTTACCTTATTAATAACTTAATTAATAAACTTATTTTTCAGTTGGATAAATTATGAAAATTAAAATTTTTATGGGTATTTTTTTACTTGCAGCATCATTA
>JBPOIV010000124.1:0-4643 GCA_052034245.1 Myxococcota bacterium | reverse complement strand
GCTATTATTATTTTTAGTTGTCATTTTTTTTAAAGCATCTTTGTTGATCAGTCAGTCTGATTTATATCAAAAATTTGAAATGCTATTGCCCGAGTTCACTGTGATTAGGCAAGAGCTGCATGCCTGTCCCGAATTAAAATATGAAGAAAGAAAAACAGCAGAATATATAGCAAACAAACTGCGTGAATATGGTTACGATGTAAGAACTGGTATCGCGGGAACGGTAATTTCTGCCCTATTGGATTCCCGCAAAGAAGGAAAGACCGTCGCCATAAGAGCTGAAATGGACGGTCTTCCTATTTTGGAAAAGACAGGGCTTCAATATGAGTCGCGTAATGTGGGCCAAATGCATGCCTGTGGACATGACGGGCATATGGCAACTGCGCTCATGATAGCAAAATATCTAAAAGACCATAGTGATGAATTTACTGGCAAAATAAAGTTCATTTTCCAACCGGCTGAAGAGGGTGGTGCCGGGGCTTTAAAGATGATCGACGAAGGTATTTTAGAAAAAGTGGATGCTATTTTTGGGTACCATAATTATTCGCTGGGGTTAAATTGTATTGGCGTGCGTGCGGGCTGTTTAATGGCGGGCAATGATCGTTTTGAAATTTCTGTGCAAGGCAAAGATGGGCATGCAGCCATGCCGCACCTCACCTTAAATCCGATTATGGTTGGAGCTTCGCTGATAACTTTTCTTCAAGCAAAGCAAAGTCAAAAAAATCCCACCGATCCAAGCCTAGTAAATTTCACGGCTTTCAATAGTGGCAATACCTATAATGTCGTACCAGAATCTGCGACGATAAAAGGCACAGTTCGTACCATTTCAAACGAAACTCGTTCTTCTGTAATCACTTCTATGCAAACTACCTGCGATGGCTATGCGATGGCTACCGGGGCTAAAATAGACTTGCACATCCTGGATGGAAATTATCCTCCGGTCATTAATACAAAGTCTGAAGTGGAGCTAGTCAAAGAAGCTGCAGCTCAAGTTAAGGGAGATTTAGAAGTTATTATTCTTGAACAACCTATTATGCCGGCAGAAGATTTTGCATTTTATTTGCAGCATATTCCTGGTTGTTTTTTCTTTGTTGGGAATGGCGAGGAGTCTAGGCTCCATACTGATGATTATGATTTTAATGATGCAATAATGCCTACAGCCGCGAGCGTTTTAACGCAGGCCGCGCTTAACTTTTTAAAGGCGCCTTAGTCACCCAGAGGGTGCATGAAAGGACTGAAGGCCGTTGCTTAAACCATAAGTTCGCTCGGTCTACACGACGAGATTCATCCAAGCGGGTGATGAAATTTTAATGGATTACAATCAGCTGGGAGAGCCCGAGCATCTTAAAGAGAGCTATTTTAAGACGTAGTCATAGGCATCACCGGCTAATTTTTCGTACTTTTGGCCCCTGTGCTTGCATGCGGAAAGTGCCATCTTTTCAGGGAGCTTCAATGCCGACTAAAAGAAATCGCCAGCCCTCTAACGCACATCTGACGATTTCTCATGGTGTCTTTGTTATGCCTTAGACGGATAGTAAAGCATTCATTCAGAACATATCATTAAGGAATTCTATGCACACAAAAAACCTCATATTTGATTTAGGTGGTATTTTTATCAACCTCGATTATGACCTCACTAAGCATGCTTTTAGACAACTTGGTGCCAGAGATTTTTTCGATAATTTTCCTGAAGCCTATAATAAAAGTCTTTTGCGTGATTTTGAGGTAGGAAAACTATCTGCAAAAGACTTTCGTCGTGAGATGCGGGAAAAATTTTCACTGCCTCATGTAAGCGATGCAGAAATTGATGGTGCATGGAATGCGATGTTATTGGATGTCATGCATGAAAGAATCAACCTGCTTTTCGAGCTGAAACAGCATTATCGTCTTTTTTTGTTTTCTAATATCAACGAAATTCATGAACACGGTGTTTCAGCGCTCTTTAAAGATGACAATGATTGCAAGAATTTCTTAGGGATTTTTGATCGTGTTTATTATTCTCATCACGTTGGTTTCAGAAAACCGGATCGCCAATCATTTGAGCGCATAATCTTAGAAAATAACTTATCGGCTTCTGATACGCTGTTTATTGATGACCTTGTTGATAATCTCGTTGGAGCCAAAGAGGCAAGGCTAAATACTCATCATCTTTTGCCTGCGGATTGTATGAGGAGCGCGCTGCGAGAGCATGGTTATTTCTGAGTTAACTACCCTAGCCTTCATGGTGGTTGCTTCACAAGCAGGAGAAAATAATTTTTTTTAGTGCGGCTTTAGTTTTTGAAAATCATCGGTCGGCATTTCAATAGAGCTTATGCCGTTGGTTATGCCTATTTTTTCTAAGCCGAACTTATCTTTTTGCGCCGTAAAAGTTTGGATATCGGGATCACTAGGAAGGGTAGTTCCTGCAAGATCGCCGGTCTCATTTTCAAAGCAAAAATAATGGTTGTGTAGAGCATATACCACCCTGAATCCATTTTTGATATCTTGCCTCGTCTCATCGTTAAAGCGTGATAAGGAAGGCGCCATACCATCTTTGTGGTGCCCCGACGCAAAATAGATTTTCATGCGTTTTGTTGCATCATTTTCTAGGATGCGAGCGTTAAATTCAGTGTCCACTTCTCCTCGAGGAAAACGTTTGGCGTGTTTTGCAAAAAGGAGTAGTTCAATACAATTTGCGTCACGGATTAATCCCACTTCTTGAGTAATAATCTTGTCAAATTTTGGTAGGTGGTCTTTAAAAAGGCTTGCTGCAAAGATATTTCGTTGTCTTTGAAGGAGTGCGAAAGGCTCCGGATTGATCTTCGCCTCTACCCATTTTCGATAGTCATCCAGAATAGGCTCTGAAGGTTTACTGAGCATCCAGAATTCAGGATTCATAGGCTCGTCGATAACCTGGTAAATCGTATCTTCGCTTTCAGGCTCATATAGGGGGTCAAAACTCGTTTGCCAAGCGCACTCCGCATTGAGCGAAGGATTAAAACTAAGGAGAATTAAAAAAAAGGTATAGGGTTTCATGATTATCTCGGTTTTATTGAGTCATTTAAGTTTGAAACTGATAGGCTCGGTGTGGCTTACCACATTCTGTTGCAAATCATCAGCACATTTCTTAGCTCATCATCGCCATGAATTTTATTAACTCTTAAGCCACTTTGGGGGAGCTGAGAGATATGCATTCTCACGACTTCGCCGAGTTTCAAGGCAATGCCACTAGTACCGTTATCGAAACTAAAACGAGGGCCGGATGATTGAACTTGATGAAGGGCAATCTGCGCGAAGAGTGGTTGTGCTGCATCATATTCGCCCGTGTGGATGGCATAATCGAGAATCACTTGAAAATCTCCCTCGTAGAAATCTTGAGCACTGCCATCGGCATTGAAAGAAGAACGGGCAGAGTAGTACTCCCATCCAGAATTACTGCTGGTCATAACGCTTTCGATGGTGGGCCCTGTCGCCGTATAAAGGCCATTTTCCGAACATTTTCTAATAGGACCGCCGATGCATTTTGCGTAGCGTTGATCAGCAAGTTTTTGAGATTCAAAAGTCAGGCTTGTATCGCACCTGATACGAGCACCAATTGTTTCTGCATGAGATAGCGAAGGACTGAGAAGAAAAAATGAGAAAAAGAATGAACGTAAAAAGAGAGCCATAGATCCTCCATAATTTATTGAGAATTAGTCTATGAGCTCTCTAATTGGTCAGAAAAAAGTTTGTTTAGGGTCTATCTGCCGTGCTCGACCGGAAGAGCTTTTTCCCTGCTTCCCAGCATGTGGTCCAAAAGCTTTGCTCTTTAATGGCATAGGCATTGTCCATAACGAGATTTTCTATCGCTCCAGCATCCAAATCGAGTTCATAAAAATCTGCAGCGCGCTTGATGGTAGCGATGATTTCCTGGGGAATAGCCGTGCCCGCTGCGCGAAGCTTATTGAGGATGATAGTGATGGAAAGACAATTGATAAATTGATTACCTTTAAAGAAGTCTCGTTGGGGAAGATCTTTGAATTTCATCTTCATCGCTGAAAATAGAGATTTACTGCCATACACTCCGGCAGGAATAAGAAAAAAAGCTCCCCCCGCAAATGGCGTCATAGCGACCGATGCTTCACATTGAGGATTTCTTGCGCGTTCTCCATCATCCTGCGGAATTGGCTGCCATGACGAAACCCCAGGTGCACATCCTTCGATGTAATAATAAAAATTGCTCAACCCTAAGTCGAATACTTCTTGTAGGCATTGAGCTGCAGCCTCAGTCTTTACGCAATGCATCCCCCGGCCTTCAGTCACCACGTAATCGCCTTCAGGACATTGCTGGGGCATGCAAAAGAATTCCATAAATTCAATAGGAGAAAGGAGCATAACAGTGCCCGCGGCTAAAGGGAGGCCGGCGACAATGCTGATGCCAAATTTATTGAGGTCATCTAAATGACCTTCATAGGTAGCACTATAAACTATCAATTTTTGCTGATCGATAAAGTACTGGTTAAGGAGCCCAGAAATAATTTCTTGCTCGCACTCCATAAGTTCTTCGCCAATCTTTCTTAAATCCTGCGTGCTTATGAGAAGTGGGGCTACTTTGTGACTTGGATCGTTTAAGCTTAAAAATTTTTGATAATCCTCATTAATCTTTTTTGCCGGGCTAACTACAT
>JBPOIV010000008.1:0-1677 GCA_052034245.1 Myxococcota bacterium | reverse complement strand
ATATTTTTTTGTGCCATAATAATCAGTCAAAAATTTTCCCCGGATTTAATACATTGTGGGGGTCAAAAGCATGTTTTATACGTTTTTGCAGAGCTATGAGGCTTGGTGATTGCTCAAGTGGCAGATAAGCTTTTTTTTGTAGGCCAATACCATGCTCAGCACTGAGCGTGCCACCTAGAGCCAAAACTTTTAAGAGAAGCTCGTGGCGAAGGCCTTCCGCGGCTATTTGCTTTCTTTCATCGGCATATAAAATCTGTACATGAAGATTGCCGTCGCCCGCATGACCAAAGAGGGCAGGGCAAAGATCGAGCTTTTCGGCCTCTTCTTTAAACCATCGTCTAAAAACATGCATGGTGCTTAAGGGGATCGCTATATCTTCAGATAGTTTGTGCCCCATAAAACTCGTGCATGCCTCACTTAAAGAGGAGCGTGCACGCCAGTAATTATCACGCTCTCCATCGCTTTGTGCTATAAGACACTCTTTAAGTTCACGCTCAAGCAGCTCTTTGATGGCCCAAAGTTGAGCCTTGGCGCCATCTTTAAAGCTCGCATCACATTCTATAAGTAGCGCTGCAGAATTTTTTTCTATGGCGCTAAAATGACCAAGTTTTTGCAAAGCGCGAAGAGATACACTGTCGATGTATTCAAGTGTCTTTGGCAGATGTCCATTTCCGAGTACATGAGCTACGGCAAGGAGTGCTCTTTCTTCGTCGTCAAAAACGAAGAGGCCCGCACTTTGGTCTTTGGGCAAAGGCAATAAGCGTAAGGTAAAACGCGTAAAGACCCCTAAAATCCCTTCACTGCCACACAAAAGGGATGCGATATCAAGACCTGCGACGCCCTTAGGACATCGTTTGCCAAAGCGTATCACTTCGCCTGTACCTAAAATGGCCTCGCCTCCCAAGAGATATTCACGGGTACAACCATATTTCAATGTCGATGGACCGCCGGCATTTTCGGCTACATTGCCGCCTATGGTACAAAGTCTAAACGAAGCCGGGTCAGGGGGATAAAAAAGACCTTCTTTTTGAACCGCTTTTTGAAAATCACCAAGAATAATCCCAGGCTCAACGTCAGCACTAAGATTAGCTACATCGATGCTAATTAGGCGATTCAGACTACTGATATCGAGGATGATGCTCTTCGATGAAGCGACAGCTCCCCCAGATTTGCCCGTGCCCGCACCGCGTACGACCAAACTTTGGCGGGCCTTGATGCAATGCTGCACCACCCCAATGAGTTCAGAACGAGTGTGTATTTTTATTACCGCTAAAGGAAGTGAAGCTAAAACATTGCTTGATTTATCAAGCATCGCATAAGAAATATCTTCTTTCTTTGTAAAAATACGCTGAGGGTCAACTAAAGAAGCTAATTCGTGCAAAAGACTCATTTAAAGCTCGCATTATGTGCGCAAGAAAAAATAATCATGCCGATAATCCCACACATAGCGATGGCAAAAACAATGGAATTAACAACGACTCGCGTAATGGCCAAATTTCGCTCCATCTGAGTTTCGTTAAGATTATGTTCGCGCGTTCGTGTTCTCATAATTCCCTCATGCTAAATATTTCTGGTGGTGCATAGCCTTCACCTCTTATTATTGATAAAAAATCTGTTGTGACCAATTGCGGTGGTGATTTTATGCGAAAATTTTTGATTTTTCTTATCATTTTGTGC
>JBPOIV010000006.1:0-8500 GCA_052034245.1 Myxococcota bacterium | reverse complement strand
GCTTTTGTAAATGGCTCGTCAGAAGGTTTTCCGACTATCAAGGGTTATGCCGAGGGAATTTTTGTTAAGCTATTGATTATTGAACTGGTTTTATTTGGAATTGGCGTTGCCTTAAATCGCATTGATTTTAAAGGCGAGATCGTCGCTAAAGTTCTCGCTATCGGGTTTATCCAATTCATACTCTTTCGCTACGTCTGGCTGGTTGATGGTATAAGAGACGGTTTTGTGCAGGCTGGGTTGGCCGCAGGTGGTGTGCATCTTAACACTGCTGAGTTTTTAGATCCATCGGCCTATATCTCATCAGGATTGGATAAAGTTTTTTCAGTGCTTGAGAGTCGATTTAACGACGATGGATGGCAGTTTTTATCCATGCTCAACATGATATCGCACATGAATTTAGTGATCCTGCTCATCATGTTTTTTGCTTTTGTTGCCATGGGTTTTCAAATTTTTCTGGCCGTCATTGAGTTTTATATCGTGACTTCCTTGGCAATCATCATGATTCCTTTTTTAGTCTTACAAAAAACCAGTTTTTTAGGTTCTCGCGCTCTTAACGGGATTTTATCCAACTGTATCAAGCTCATGGTGCTCTCGTTTATTGCAAGCCTTGCTGCTCCAGTGTTGCAGGAACTTAATTTTGCCAGCACCGAACCGACGCTAAAAGAATCAATTAATCTTACGGTCGGAGCCTTGGCTGTGGCTCTAATTATGTGGCGCGCCCCCACTATCGCCATGTCTTTTATTTCAGGCAGCACTGGCCTTGATTTTAATACAGCAGTTGTACAACCAATCACGACCGCGATGAGCGGTGCATCAGGTGTGGCATCTAGTGTATCCAGCGCGGGCAGTTCAACAGCCTTACGAACAGTGATGCAAGCGGCAAGAGCAGGAGCAAATCGTGTCCAAAACCTTATCAGGAAATGAAAATCTAAGTTCTCCTTATCAGCGAGCACAACACGCTTGGGATGAGCGTATAGGGTCAGCTCGTGTACAAGCTTATAACTGGCGCCTAGTCGCGTTTACAAGCCTTGGTTTATTGAGCTTATCCATCATAGGGAATGTTTATCTTGGCTCCCAAACTAAAGTAATTCCTTACGTGGTTGAATTAAAGCCTACTGGTGAAGCGAGTATGCTTGGTAGTGCGAATAGTTTGAGTGCAAAAGCTAATAATAATGCGGTGAAATTTTTTATTAGTCGCTTCATTATGCTCGCACGAGAAATTCCTGCTGATGCCGTTTTATTCAAAAGAAATATGCAAAACTTATTTCAGCTCGTGAGTAGCCAAGGAAAGACTTTATTGTCGGAAAAATTTAATGAAATGAGTCCCGCTAAAGAGTTTCAAGAAAAGAACCGAGCTCTAAAAATAGCAAGTACTTTAGCGGTCTCAGATGGTGTGTATCAGGTTGATTGGTTTGAAGCAGAATACGATAAAAATGGACAAAAAATAGCTGAATACCCTATGCGCGGCACCTTCAAAATTGCTTGGCTAGAGCCAAAAAACAGTGAGCAATTGGAAGAAAATCCGCTTGGTATTTTCATCGATTATTTTTCTTGGACGAAGTTAGGGGGCTGACTATGAAAAGGGCATTGGTAGGCATTGTTATTTCTTTATCGGTAAATGGACAAAGCAGTAGTCCACAAGAAGCGATTTTGAAAGCTCATAAAGGAGCTACAGCGCAACCAGAAAGCAGTCATTTTTTTAACGCGGCCATGGTCTTTGATTGGGAACCTAATCGCCTCTACCAAGTCTATACAAAGCCTGAACGGATTACCGATATCGTTTTAGAAACAGGCGAAAATCTTTTATCTGTAGCCGGTGGAGATTCTCAACGATGGTCCATATCTGAAAGCCAAAGTGGCAAAGACCTAAGTTTAAAAAGGCATATTTTAGTCAAGCCTCACCAGCTTGGCATCTCTAATAACCTTGTTATTACCACTGATAGACGTACCTATCATATTGAAATGCACTCTTTAGAGCATGTACCTTATCAGGCTTCGGTCACCTGGAAGTATCCTGCATCAGCATTAATTATTGACAACAATATCGGTTCTACAAAAGACCAACAAAGCTTGACTCCGATGAGCGGATTAGCCGCAAAACAACTAAATTTTAATTATCATTTTGTCGCTTCCGAACGGCCTGCATGGATGCCTAGGAGAGTTTTTGATGACAGTCATAAAACGTATGTAGAATTTCCTGAAGCGATGCAAAACAGTGAGGCTCCCATTATTTACGGATTATCGAAAGCTAAAGAGCAAGAAATAATCAATTATCGCCGCTATCGCAATTTCTATATCATCGACCACTTGATTGATGTGGCAGAGCTCACCGTGGGGAGCAAAGCAAACATAAAAATCGGCATAGAACGAGAACGAGGTTAATTGTTATGAAGCCCATTCGTAAACTCAATAAGCGCTTGATTTACTGCTGCCTTGCCGGTTTAGTTTCATTATCAGTTCCCGCTATTGTCTCCTTGGCTTCATCAAAGGAGAAAAGAACTAATGAGCCTAATCACCATACTTCCGAGCCTAGTTTAAATAATAAAGACAGTGCCATCATTTCTGGCATGACTCATTTCCCAGAAAATTATGGTGGGGTCAAAGAATTTGAAGCAGAAATTGCCTCAACTAAAGGGGAAGATATTCAATTTGAAGAAGCATTGGCGGCGATGGCAGCAAAAAATAACGTAGTAGAAGAACCCGTAGCCAGACCTTATTATTCTGGAAATCATCGAGATAATCCCGCGGCTGAAGCTTCTAGACGAGAAAAGGAACAGCAAGCCAGTGACCGTTTTGATGCAAAGCGCTCTGCTATTATGTTCATTGATAATGGGCGCAATAAAAATCATCAAAAAGAACAAGAAGACGATCCAACCTTGCAGATGTTAGAAAGAACTTTAGCTATGGCAGAAAAATCTCTTGGCCAGGAAAGTGCACACGAAGACGACATGTTCTTTATGAAAAAAGAGAAGAAAACCGAAGCCGCTCATGGATTTTTAGGACACGGAAAAGGAGCAGGCCAAATCAAAGAACCCTCTCCTTTTATTCTTAGCGAAGGCACCCTCATTCATGCCATCCTTTTATCAGAAATAAACACGGATTTACCAGGACCAATATTGGCCCGCGTCTCCTACAATATTTGGGATTCAAAAACTGGTAAAGCTTTGCTCATCCCGCAAAATAGCAAGCTTATTGGCGAATATAATTCAAGCGTTGGTCACGGACAAAACCGCGCTCAAATCGTTTGGACGAGAATTATTTACCCCAATCAACAATCTGTTGATCTTGCTCGGATGGTTGGTGTGGATGGAAAAGGCACCAGCGGCGCCTCAGGAACCATAAATAACCATTACGATAAAGTAGCTCTAGGCTTAGTTATGAGCACTGCCCTTGGTGCAGCAGTACGTATGACGCAGGGTAAGTATGAAGCAAATTCGGCGAGCATGGCACAAGAATTTGGTAACTCTTTAGCCCATGAAACCGCAAATCTTGGCAACAAAATCGCTGATAAAATGCTTGCTATCAAGCCGACGATCACGGTACCAATGGGGGAAAAAGTAAATGTGTTTGTAGAAACTGATTTGAACTTAAGACCGTATGAAGGCTAAGTTAGGGGAAAACTATGATTAAAAAATTATTTCTTTTGTTGATACCAGCAATGGGGCTACTTATTTCTTCGTGCGGCAATAGCCAGGCAAATTGTCAGGAACAATGTGCAACGACAGTGCTTCAAAGTCATAGTAAATGCCTCAATGACCATCGTGATGATTCTCGGCGTACTTCTATATGTGGAGATCTCATGTTTCAGGAAAACACTAATTGCGTAGCTATATGTTGAGAAAGATGGGTCAATAAGGCCTTTCTTCTTTAGATAAACCAAAAAATTGTTCACATAATCGCAGTTATAGGTTCTACGACTACGGATCGGGAAGATTCTTATTTCGAATCATTAATATTCCAACTTCTAGCGAAAGCCCAAGTACCGTCGCAATAGCCGCTGCTACGGTACCAGAATATTCTAGGCTTATCAGTATCATCGCTAAGACTAGCGATACCGCTACGTTGATCAAGGTTGCCGCGTTGATCCACCAATGAGCGCCTGATAAAATAAGAAAGCCTTGATAAGTGTTCTGAAAGGCAGTCAACATGGGTAAAAAAAGGCATATTTGAATCACCAAAACTGACGCTGTTGCAATCCTAGAATTATCGCCAAGCAATCCCTTCAGGACTAAAGTTCCTGGCATGGTAAAACCGAGCACCAACAATACAAAACAACTAGCAACTCCAATAAGCATGGTGAATCTTAAGAGGATCCTGCGAGGTATAGTTATTGATGAAATAACAATTTGCTGAACCATTCTTGTTGCATTAGCCACCGGTAAGACAAATCCCATCGCAGTAGTCCAAATAGCAATACTTAGAATTCCGTCTGGTGCCTGGGCAATAACACCTACTAATAATGCTCGTGCTCCCCATACTATTATTGAAGTAGCACCTAGAGGGGCATAATAGCGTGCGACAGAAGCAACGTTACAAGGAAGCAGCGCCGGATGACTTGCTTGAGCGATACTCTTTCTCGGACTGCGATAAGAAAAATATATTATTGTCATAGCTTCAATCGCCACAGCTCCGATAAGAGATAATGCTCCAACTAATGTGCCTTCTAGATTGAAGAAAACTCCCAACCACAGCAAGATTATAGTAAATAGAAGCCTTATTATCCCTGCCGTAGCCATGGGTTTTTCTTGATGATCACGTATTAAAATTCCTTGATAAAATCGACGTATTGCTATTAAAGCTGGCCAGGGAATCATAAGAATAAAGGGTAATTGTGCCACGCTGGCTATTTCTTCTGAAACTCCGAAGAGTCCAATAAATAGCCCTCGGTAAATTGGTTGATAACACAAGGCTAAAAAAATAGAAGTAATAATTCCGCACAGCAGCAACATAAAATGCCACAGAGCTCGATGGGAAGCTTTATTGCTACTCAATGCAGTTGAAGCATGCAGTATCATAATAATCGGGCTTTCAAAAAATACTGCAATGGACTTAATTACTCCTATAGCAGCCAGGGATATTTCTGCATTAGGCAAACGACTTAAGGCCATGGGGCGAAACATATCTCCCAAAGTCATAGCAAAATCAGTCATCGCCAAAGGATAAAAGCGACACCATAGATGCCACAATATATGCCTCTGAGAAACTTCTTGGGGGATTTCCATGGGTTTCATAGGGCCCCTTTGGTAAAAGTAATGGGCTCCAAGGTGTCAATCGCTTGCAATATGTCTGCCGAGTTCATACGAACAAAATTATTGCTTGTTAGCCAATCAGAACTATATATAGTTTCTAAATAACGATCGCCTCGATCCGGATTGATCATTAACACATTGCTGCCCATTCCTATGCTTTTGGCAACATGCATGCCTGCCGCCACAATGGCGCCTGTCGACGCCCCTAAAAGCATCCCTTCTTTTTGTGCAAGCTCATGACATATGGAGTAAGCCAAAGATTCTGGAATGACATAGGCTGAGTGCAATAACTGATAATTGAGATTAGGTGGTTGAAATGAGAGCCCCACGCCCGTCATTTTATAGGGCTTAGCCTCACTGCTAAAGATGACCGACCCTTGTACATCGACGCCTATTATCTTAGTATGTGGGCTTCTTTCATGAAAATATTCTGCAACCCCCATAATCTGACCAGCCGTACTCACCCCAATGACAATAGCATCAAGTGAGTTGCCAAATACCGCTTCAATTTCCCGCGCTGTATATTGAAAATGAGCACCAGGATTTTGTGGGTTGAGGTGCTGACATGGATACCAAGCCCCAGGGATTTGCTCTGCCAGCTGCTGCGCCCTTTTCATGCGCGCTTTTTGCATAGATCCAGACGCATCAACTTCACTTAAGCTTACTTCAACGGTTTCTGCGCCATAAGCCGCGAGTAAGCGACGGAAAAAAGGAGTCGTTTTCGCATCTATAACAATAATGACACGATAGCCTCGCGAAGCTCCCACAATAGCAAGACCCACACCAAAATTTCCTGAACTAGACTCAATAATCGTGCCCCCTGCTTTGAGATGACCTCGCGACTCAGCATTATTTACTAGGTACACTGCATTTTTTTCTTTTATCGAACCCCCAGGATTACAGCTTTCTAATTTGAGCCAACAATTACGACTTCGACATAGCGGACTGAGCCGATTAAGCCGTACAGTAGGCGTATTTCCTAAAGCATTGGTTATAGAATCGGACAAATTTTTAGGTTTTTCTAAGGAATCTCGCTGATAACGAAAGGCAGGGTTAAAGGAAAAAATCATAGTAATTTCTCGCAAAGAAGAAAGGAAAAACAGCTCCATTTGCTAATTCACAAATGAAGAACACACACACAAAAAAAAGTTTGGATGAGTTATGCGAGAATGGGGGGGCGTAATATGTCGGAGAAATAGTATGTAAGCACTACATTATGCATCTTGAAACTTTGGCGATGTTCTACCACTGCCCCTAAAGGCGCTAAGGTATCGATAAGAGTAAGAGTGCCAATTGTGTCACTACTTAAGTGGCTACAATGAGTATGATGAGCGTGAGTATGAGTCGTACCATCGCTATGGGTGTGCTGATGGGTATGCATCGACATTGTGTTATTGTCGAGTGGCTCAGTAGAATGCTCTCGTAATTCATGAGAGCTAACGAGCTTTTGGATAAGATTGCTTGATTGATCCGCTCGAGAAATAAGGGAAAAAACAAGAGTAACGACACTTAAAGTGACGCAAAAAGAATGTTTTTTCTTTAAGCGAGCAAGACTCATGCTCGCAGTATAGGTCCAGGGGAATCTGAAATCAAGCATTTAATATATTAATGAAGATGACGATGATGTATGTCTGGCCAATGCATATGTGCGTGGATTATAGGCCAATGTAGATGCATATGGGTGTGAGGCTCAGATCCTTCTGTGCCCTCATGCTCGTGCTGATGATGGTCATCATGATGATGGCGATGCCTATGCTCGATTTCTTCATGCGTGTGAAGATGACCATGTTGCTCTCGAATAAGTAAACAAATACCTAAGAGCATAAGTATACTTGAAACCCATTGCCACGCATTTGGCATTTCTGAAAAGAATATCATTGCAATGAGCATGCCAAAAAATGGTCCCATAGCAAAATAAGTAGTCGTACGAGCAGATCCTATAGCTCTAAGGGCATTAATAAATAATACCAGGCTTAGCCCATAACTGAGCGCGCCTATTAAAAGACTCACGCCCACTGCTTCTATGGTAGCGCTCCCTTGACCGAGCACTAAGGCAAATGATGTATTAAAAAGACCTGCACCTAGTCCTTTAATACACGCAAGGGCGAGCGGAGAAAGTTCTCCCAAATCACGGGTGACATTGTTATCAATGCCCCAAAAAATACAGGTTCCCAGCACCCACATCGAGGATAATGAAAACACGATTCCGTTCTTAAAGTCTAAGGTTAAAAGTATCGCTCCTATCACAATGAATACTTTGCTTAGCCAAACACGTTTGCCCACATATTCGTGAAAAAATATCCACGCAATAATTGTTGTCGCTACACTTTCTAGATTAAGAAGTAATGATACTTCAAATGCTAAACCCGTTTTGATGCCATAAGCAAACGCTAACGGAGCCAAAATACCACCGCTAAGTGGCTATAATGAGTTTTAAAATTTTACTTGGTTTAAGCGTTCTCAATTCAACGATAATATTTTGCCGTTTAAACAAGTAGATAATTAATAAACCTATGCCGGATCCTAAATACAAAAGACCAGCTAATAATAATGGTGATAGTGTACCAATCACCATCTTGGCTAGAGGCGGGGAAATGCCAAAAAGAAATGCCGAGATGAGGGCAAATAATGGCCCTAAATTGTGTGATGTATGTACCACTTTTTAAACCTTAGGAAATCTAGGCAGATGGATCACTTAGCTATGCTACCTTGGAATGGCTTAATAGCCGGTTTTAAAAAAAATAATGTATTCACCAACATCGCCGAACTTTAGTGAGTAATGGTTAGACTCTAACAACCCTCAAAATACTGAGAAAAAAATGAAATACTCTGAAAAAAATGATTCAGCTAAATGTTGTCATAACCCTACGCTCCAAAAAGAACCTGCTCCTTTCCCAAGAGCTTCTAAAGCGATTTATACATGCCCAATGCATCCGGAAATTCGGCAAGAAGGTCCTGGTAGCTGCCCTAAGTGCGGCATGGACCTTGAACCGCTGATTGCCGACAATACGGAAGACCAAGAATTAAAAAATATGACTTGGCGTTTTAAAATAGCGTTTATCTTTACTGTTCCTTTGGCAATAATTGCCATGGGTGACATGCTTCCTGGTCAACCAATATCGCGCATTCTGTCTTCCAATTTACGCATGTACTTAGAATTATTATTTGCTAGACCTGTATGCCTGTGGGCATCATGGCCATTTTATGTTCGCGCTTTTTTCTCCATAAAAAATAAAAGTCTCTATATGTTT
>JBPOIV010000136.1:0-3195 GCA_052034245.1 Myxococcota bacterium | reverse complement strand
GTTTTTGAGAGCTAACAAATGGATGCAATTAAACTTCTCATGGCCGATCACCGCGCCTTACAAAGCCTTGTGAATAAAGTTCACGAAACCAAAGAAAAAGCCGTAAAGACGCGCCACGATCTTTTTGCTAAAATAAAATATGAAGCAAGTATTCATGAAAAAGCCGAAGAAAAATTTTTATACAACCTCCTTAAAAAATATAAAATTAGTCGTCCAAATGCTTTGGAGCATAAGGTGGAAGTAGGGTTAATGAACTCGCTTTTAAGGCAGTTGAGTCAGACGGACCCAAGCTCTGAGTTATGGACGGCGAAATTTACTGTTTTAAAAGAAATTACCGATCATCATATTGAAGAAGAAGAAAGCGAATTTTTCCCTCAGGCGGTACGACTCATTCCTTATGAAGATCTGCAAAAAGTCGGTGAGCAAATAGAAGCTTTTAAAAAGCAACATAAGGCTCGCTAATTTAGTTAAAATTGGCTCTGATGTCATTCGACTGCGTCCATTTGGAAGCGTTAAGATTTTGTTTTAATGAACGCAGGGCAATGAGTTTGCTGACTTTTACGTAGTGGCTATTAAAAAAAGTTTTTACTTCGCCTTCTACTTCTAAAATATCGAAGTTGTGCAAACTAAAGCTACCCTCAATCACCAGATCCCAATAAACGCCATTGCTAGTTCCGACGCTAACAAAAGTTATGCGCGTATTTTCCGAACTATAACGTCGGTAGCTTGCAATTAGTCCAATGATGCGAATGTTTTTACCAAGTTGAATAGCAGTACACCCAGGCATGAAGCGTTTACTCAGCCAATAGCCATATTTTTTATATTCTTGAAAACCATCATGAAATAAAAAGGGACTTCGCTGTGGGTCATAAAGATCATCATCTAAGCGTTGCCAGTTGGGTCCGACCGTACACAGATTAAGACCTGCTTTTTTTGCTTCGCTCACATGTACCCATTGCGCATACATGGATTGGCAATGCATTAAGGTGGCATGCCAGAATTTCTTAGGATCTCGTGTTTTCCAATAAGCCAAAGCCCACACTAAATAGCTGTAGGAAAGAGCATGAGATTTACAAAAAGAATATTCTCGCATCATCGAAAGATTTTCGATGTGTTCATCGGCATTAGGCATGTGCTCAATAAGCTTTTGAAATTTTCCGATACTTTGCTCATCACCCTTAGCAAAAGCGCGACGATAAAAATCGGCTTCGCCGGGCGAAATATTTAAAAGCTCTTCGATCAAATCAGTCGCATCATCGTCATAGACGATCTGCGTTTTTTTACGATGTTTTTGCCAATGCTTTAAAAAGGAAAGCTTGCGACCTCTAGAGGCCGCTGCGGGGCGCACGAGAGCTAAACAAATCGCTATTTCCCTGCGATTGCGTGGCTGAATCGCTTGTACCAATCTTTTCATGGCCGGCGATTCCGAAAAAGTAATGCCTAAGATATCGCCACGGCAAAAGAGTGCCGCTGTTTCTTTATCGGAATCAGGATAACTTTCTAAACTTTGCTGCGAAATCTCCCATAATTGTGCCATGCCGCGATTACACAAAAGGTCAATTTTGATCAAACGTTGCTCCTCCACCTCGCGCTTATCCATTTTGATTTGACCAGGTTTTAATAAGAGCTTTGATTGAACTGGCGCATCAAAAATAACGATGCCACCACAATGAAGACTATAGCCGCGAAATTTTCCGACTAAATTATGGGCGGTTTTAAGAACCTCATTCGCGTTCTGAGGAAAAATTTTATAAATATCAAAATTTTTAGGCAAGAACTTCCGATAACCATGCATACGCACTGCTTCGCGTAAGGCAGAGGATTCCTTATATTTTACGTGATTTGAAATTCTAGCAACGCGCTCGCCATAAAGTGCTTTTAATTTTTCGATAATTTCATCGCGACGATTGTAGGGGAAATCTATATCGATATCAGGAATATCCGGAAGATAATTATTCATAAAACGCGTAAGAGAAATGTTCTCCTTGATAGGATCAATGTTGCTGATACCAAGCAAATAGCACACCAAAGAAGATGCTGCCGAACCACGAATCAAATGTGGTATGCCTTTTGCTAGGTGCAAAATATCTAAGACCTGCAAAAAAACTTGCTCAAATTTAAAATCTTTAATGAGCTTCAGCTCTAAACTTAGGCGTTCAAGATAAAGTTTATTACGAGGACATTCACGTATAAAATGCGAGCATAAGGCACTGGAGAAAATAGTAGATTCAATATTCATGTTATTACCCATACGATAGTTTGGGTAATTAGCGAAACTTAAAAGAAATGCAAGATCTTTTTTACTCTCTAAAAAGATTATGCGGATGGGGTTTTTCTTTCTGGTGTATTTAAACTTATTTTATAACCAATAATGGCGCCAAGAATAACGTTTATCCATGATAAATAAAGCCACAATAAAAAGACGGGAATAGCTGCAAGAACGCCGTAAACGACGGTGTCTGTAGAAAAATAATTGACGTAAATCCGAAAAATAAACTTCATTCCTTCAAATAAACACGCTGCAACTAAAGCACCGATATAAGCATGGCGAAAATACACTTTGCAATTAGGAAGAGAAACATAAAGAAATAGAAAACCTATCCAGCTACAAACTAAAGGTATTAAAAAAGATATGAGTTGTAAAAAAGTATTTATATAGGGAAGTGAGTATAAAAACATTGATAATGAAATAGTAAGAACGCCAATAGGGGGCAAAAGCGTTAAAATAGCCCAATACATCAGCAGGGCCGATAAGCCCTTTCGTCGCGTTCTTACGCGCCAGATAGAATTAAAAACCGTCTCCATCGAGAAAATCAAAAGGATGGCGGTCACAAAAGTAAAAATTAAACTGGTAACAGAAAGTTGGGTCGCATTGGTAGCGAAATTTTCAACATGCTCTTGTATGGTCGAAGCCGCGGCGGGGACCAAATGGCGAAATAAAAAGGCATGCAATTCTTGAAAATATACTTTGAAGGCGGGAAAAACCGAAAGAAAGCCAAAACTTAAGACCATTAAAGGTACAATTGAAATAAGCATAGCGTAAGTTAATGCTGCTGCTTTGATGGAACCATCAATGGTAAAAAAATATATGAAAATATCTTTGCAAAAAGAAGGGAATTTTTTTAGATGAGATAAAATTCTAAAACGCATAAACATATTATGCCATAGAGATTATTCTAGATAAATAATCTTTTT
>JBPOIV010000308.1:0-4330 GCA_052034245.1 Myxococcota bacterium | reverse complement strand
AAAGGGCCAAATCTACCAATGTCTAGGATGTGGAGCCAAAATAACAGTCATGTGCTGAAAAGCCTAACATAGGCCCTATTATGGGTTCGGCTTCGCGAGTAAAACCAGGACCAAAGTCGTTTTGATGGCACATTAGCTCAGAAATCATGATTTATGGCGAATTACCGCCAAGGACCGGCTACCGGACACCCGGCACCGATTCAATGTTCCCTTAGCTCTTTTATCTCGATGTCTTTAGCAAGCTTTGAAAATGCCTCATAGCGTTCCTTGAGGGTTTTCATATTTTTTTTGCCACCGTCAGAATATTTAAGCTCTTAAGCCGCTGAAACTTTGATCCATCTATGGCGAATTGACCAAGCGTTGCAAAGCCATTTTGCGCCAGCAGGTCACTGAGTTCTTTTGCGTTATATAATTGCAGAGAAAATCTATTGTTGAATATCTCAGGCTTAAGAACATCTTTCTGAATCATATAGCTATCATACGATGTTAAAATGCCATTTTTTCTATCTATGGTTGAACACTGTGTCGATAAAATTTGTGTACTGTTAATTTTTTTGTGAACGTAACAAGCAAGCTCGGCAACAACCTTGTCGGTCATGGCTTCGAGATTTAGGATATCAAAAACGAAAATACCGCCATTTTTTAGATTATGAGCAGCATTTTTTATAGCCTTACTAAATCCAGTCTTGCTGAGGTGCCCCACGGCGTTAAAAATACTAATCACGGCATCAAATTCGCCTATGCGTAGCGTGCGCATATCGCCATCAATAAATTTGGTTTTAATTTTCTGAGCTGAGGCACGTTTTCGGGCGATTTTTAATAGCTCAGGACTGAAGTCGGCGCCAACTACCTGATAACCATGTTCTAGCAGGAAGAATACTTGCGATCCTGTTCCACACGTGACATCTAATACTGTTTTAACATCGAGTTGTTTGAGGAGCTTCTCGATAACTGAATTTTTTGCACGAGTATCTTCATTTATGTTCCAAGCATCAAAATATTGAGGGAGTTTTTTATATTCTAATGGCAGACCCAGATTGCGAATAGTCATCAGAGTTCTCCAAAACGCGTGAGTAAAGTAGAATAAAGCCATTTTTTTTTAAAAGGGCCAAATCTACCAATGTCTAGGATGTGGAGCCAAAATAACAGTCATGTGCTGAAAAGCCTAACATAGGCCCTATTATGGGTTCGGCTTCGCGTGTAAAACCAGGACCAAAGTCGTTTTGATGGCACATTAGCTCAGAAATCATGATTTAGGGCGAATTACCGCCAAGGAGCAGTCACGCCATCCTTCGGGAATGCCCCACACTTTATAGCCAGAAGCAATGGCTTTAAGACAGACTCCTTTGCTAGCAGGATTTAGTCCAGGGCAATCGCGTCCGCCGCTCAAGACGGCAATGCTTCTTTGGCTCATACTTGCTCTCCATTTTGTTAGTAAGCAAGCATACTGTTTCTAGCTACTAAAAAAGTGAGGGCTAAAAATACTGCGCGAGTGATTAAGCGAAATCAAATTCGTCCGTAGTGATAGGCTCATGAAGCTGATTTATGGCCGCCAATTCTAGCTCTAATTTGAATTTATTTAACAACTCTTGTTGGAATTCGGGTGGAAGTGGGTCGAGAATGTCAATTAATCCAAGGTTATCAGATAGAGATGTTAATAAAGCTTTGATTCTTGGATATTCAAGGAGTTCATAAGGCAGAGATTTAATAGTGCTTAAGGTGGTAGCGAGTACAGCATCTTCTTTAGCGTTTTCATGAAATAATTGGGCAATAGCCGTGATGCTTTCGAAAAATATATGTTTGGTATTCTCTAGTATTTCCAAATTGGCCGATAGTGCGAAAGGATCGACCTCTTCAAAGCTGCCATTAGAATCTTCGGTAGGCAGCCTATTCATATCTCTTGAATTAGAAATAGGCTTAGGAGTAGGCGAGGTATAAAGCTTTATTATGCAATTACTAAAGTCGTTGTTAAAAACTTGGAAATCCTTTTGAACTTGAGGAATCTTTAGTTCCGTCTTTAAAATGAGGTCTAGTTTTTTTTGGCTAGCCTTGATTCTGGAATTATTAATATCTTTTTCAGCAAAGATTTGGCTAAGCCATAGTATATACTTACTGGTGCTTTCTCGAGATAAAGGACTACGACTAAGAATTTTACTCAGGTCTTCGGACACAAGGGCCTTTTGTTGGAACTTCTCTAAGCATCTTTGCTTCTTGGCAGGATTTTTATTATAGCAAAAAGATATAAAAAATTGTGAGTTCTCGCTGACCTGTCTTCTTAACTCTGCAGCCACTTGTGCTTTTTCAGCTTGAGCTAAAGTTTTTATAGCCTTGATAGATGGCGAAGGTTTCCAAGTCGGAATAGCAGTAAATAGGGTACTGGCCTCGCTTATAAAACTAGATAGGTCCTCAGGAGCTTGGCCTGATTGGAATTCCGATTCAAACAATTCAGTTATTTTCTTTTGTATAGCTTGATTGGTTGAATCATTCGCAGGATTTGAAGTGATATGTAATTGAGCTTGTAATTGAGCGAGCAATTCAATGTATTTACTCGTTCCTGCAGGAGAGAGAGGACTGTTTTGGAAAATACTTTCCAGATTTTTGGCCGTGCTTGCCTGGTGCTGATAAAACTCTAGACATTTACGCAATTCATCAGGCTCTAAATCCTGGCAGAACGCTTTAAAGGGCTGTGAAGTTTGATTTATCTGCTGCTTTAGTACGGTAATAGCTTTTTTCTGTTCGGGCTTTGCTAAACTTTTCAAAGGCTTTTTACCTAATTGTCGAAGCTCAGCTTGCTGTTGCTCTCTTAATGCAGCTGTCTCGTTGTTAGCCAGAGGTGCACACCCGCATCCCAAACAGAGAGCTAAGAAAGAACCATGTAAATAATTTTTAAAATATAGCATCAATAAAGAATACAGAGGAAAAACGATTATTCAACCCATTAAAGGGATTCTAAAGGGAGAGTATAAGTAGAACAAAGCCCTTTTTTAAAAGGGCCAATCTACCAAAGCCTAGGATTTGGAGCCAAAATAACAGTCATGTGCTGAAAACTTAACAGGTGCTATTATGGGTTCGGCTTCGCCAGTAAAACCAGCCCCAAAGTCGTTTTAATGGCACATTAGCTCAGAAATCATGATTTTTGGCGAATTACCACTAAGGACCGCGCGGCGCGGCTAAACCCTTCCTTCTCATAAAGCTTTATAACTCGCCAATGTGATGCTTAATCCCTCTTTAGTCTTTCAAAGTAAATTACGTCCATATCGACGTGAAAGAAATTCCTAAGCTCAATGCTCAGGGCCGATTTTTTGTCAGCACGAAGACAATAAATTGATCGATATCGAGCTTTTTCCGTTCACCATAACGAGGATCCAAGGCGGCATAGAAAAACTTCAAGTTTTTCATCCTGCATTCGAAGGGAATTCTTTATGGCAAATGCTCGGTATAAACTTAGAATTAGGGGCCTCTTCGGCCTCCCTTTTTTCTTTGCTGTTTTTTTAAGGACGCCTAATTGCACAATTCATTAATCTTAATTCCAGTTCGTTTATTGCTTTCAGGATAGTAGAAAAGTATGCCTGAATAATTTGTATCCTTTAGCGATGCTTCAACAGACTCAATATTCGCCATTTGATCGTCCACAAAAACAATCACATCAGGCGCACAAGCGAGACGAGGGGAGCTTAGGATTTCCATCAGCGCTTCCCCTTTATAAGGACCCGCAAACACAAATTGATCTTGGATCACCACATGACAATCTGTATGTTCGATCTGAAATTCCTCATAAGAATTATCCCCTAAGGCACCAGATTTTTTTATATCAATATCGTTTTCCTTAGGGCCTACTAGTGTATAATTAATCGCTTCCTTAATAATCTCCTGACCATACTCTCCAGGACATTGAAGACTCTGACCATTAAGACGAGAGGTAAGTACAATAGTTTTTACACCCAGCTCCTGCAGACGCACAAAAACTTCTTTTGTTGTAGCGCCTTCCCTCAGAGGTACATTCTTTCCATTTTCTAGTGTCATTGTATTATCCCAATCAAGCACCAGCAGAATTTGCTTTTCTTCCTCAATAAAGGGATTCAAAACGTCAATAATCGAATCAAAGGAGTTTAAAAGTTTTATTTCAATGAAAGCTTCGTCTTCATCCTCATCTGATTCCGAGCTGGAGTCGCCTATATTTTCTAGCTTTTGACGTTTTGAAGCGATCGTGTCTTTATCTAGAAGCTCTCGCTTACCTGCGTGCGCGAATAATGAAAGCAAAAGGATTGCTGAATATGCCAATAATTTTTTCATAAAATTTACTCACTAATAATAAATAATGCATATAGTA
>JBPOIV010000205.1:0-4954 GCA_052034245.1 Myxococcota bacterium | reverse complement strand
CAGGGATGTATGCGACAAATTCAAGAATTTTTTTAAGCTCTGCACAATAAATGGTTCTATAGAACAACCAAATATAGAATCCTCTAATGATAATGAAGCTGAGGTTCCAGCACGCACAGACCAACCTGAAGATGATAGGAATATCCAGTCGGCACTTAGTGCATCCTCACCTGTGCTGCGACCTCCTCACCATGGATCACCGATCGTCTGCGTGGGACCAGAAACTGATCTTGATGGCCAGGCAACGAATTATTATCTTTGTTATCACGTTCCCATACCGACTATTAATCACGAAACAACCTTGCGAGTTATTGATCTCCTATGGGATGAAGAGATAGAAATAAATTTTCAAAAGCTTGGGGACAAAGTGCTTGAAGCACGCCTCGGAAAACAATCCATTGAGGTTCACGAAGGGCTTATAAAAGTATTATTCAAACAAACAGATATTGGAATATTTGAGTTGAAATCATTCAGTCAGGCCCCAGTTAATGTACGGGTGAGCTTTGACGGAAAGAACATGAAAGTTAGCTTGAAGGCGCTGAATGGCTTAAAGCGCTTTTTTGCAAATTGTCGTAATACAAGGTTTGAAAAGCCGACAATCACTGCCTTTTAAATTGTCCACCGCTCATCAATCAATGCAGGCAGAGGACGTTTATTTGAATGCCATTTACCACTTGGTACAAGGTAGAACTTTAGCGCCTCACTAAAGCTCTCCTAAAGGGAGCTAAACCCGCCAATACCTCTATGATGTGCTTGGTGAATAATTCGCTTTATCACCGATTTATCACAAAGTTTGCATTGCCCACATTTCTGCATAATTTCCTGGCGATAAGCTCCTTGATCGAGCCACAAATAGGTTGATTCAGGAGAGGGGCTAAAAATATTGTTTAATTAATATGTGAAAATGTTTTTTACTTGGTTTGCAGTACGTTCCAAGGGCCTAAGTTCTGTGACGAGAATGGCATCAATCGGTTCATCCTGAGACAACATCATTGCGTTTTTGCGCTGGGGTCGTAGGTCCTTCGAAGTAGCACTCGCTGCTTGGAGCCAGTAATCTCTCGGCATTCATGAAGGAGAGGATGTCAAGAATAGGCTTCACTTTAAGCTCTAGATAGCCGCATTGTCCAAAAGCTTTTTTATAGGAATAGATGCAGCTATAAGTGCCGTCGTCATTAGGAATTGGTGGTAAAAGAAGTGTCACCGTATCTTCAAACTTCTTTGCATAAGGGGGAAGCCGGGTGTGGACCTCATCCAAGCCTTCCCCGCCGCTGACTTTCCTTTTTGGTGCGAAAAAAGGTATTTGGATTAAGCTTTCTTGCTTGCGAAGCAATCTTATAAGATGAGTACCGACAGCTTTAGGACAAATCTTCGATCGATAGTGTCTCGCATTAGCTGAGAATGCAGTAAATATAATAAGTACTAGAAAAGCTAGATTAATACTATTTCGCATTTGAATCTCCTTCTGAGTTATTAACCATTAATAGGAGCAGAACAACTAATATGGCGGACCTGTAGAGTTTTTCTTGGGAATATCCTAGGAAAAACTTGAATAGCTTTTAATTTGCCCTTGCTTCAAGTGCTTAAAGGGGGACATGGGGCGAAATCAAAAAATCTCGCTGGCCAAGACCTTTAGCTCTCCAGCGATGGACTGATTGGTCTACTTCAAGGAGTTGGATCGCAGCGCTATCTTGAAAAATTGAAGCGGTTGGAAATATCTTGCGGCGATTTGCAGGACTAAAGATGATGGTCGCGTTTGCAACGTCGCTGTATTTGAAATTATCGATATGATCGGCCACCGCCACAATCACGCCATATTCCGTGCTGCGGGTGCGGGCAAGCGCATGCCAATCTTGTTTGCTAAACTCACGATTACCTGTGCCCGTTGCGGTCCAAGCAGGAACGGCAAGAATGTCTGCTTTCCCAATGTGGTCTAATTTATAGGTGAGCATGATGTCCCAAAGATCGGAGCACACTAAAACCCCTAGTTTGAATTTAGGAAATTCAATGACTCCAGGATTATGCCCCCCAACGATACCCCAGCGCGTATCTCCCTCTAAAACTTTGGTCTTTGGCACAAACCACGTATGTCTTTTGTCGATGATAATGGCGTTATTGGTGTACAAACCGTTGAAGGTGAAAGCCACGGTGCCCATAACGAGCACCAGATGATCAAAGTGTGCAGGAAGACGCAGTTTTAATTGTTCAAGAAAAGTCAGCATTTGCCGCGGGGGCGTCTTTCGCGCGAAATATTCAGGAAAAACATCCAGCTGAGTATCTTTGGGCCACGATAAAATCTCTTCTTCAATGCGCGCGCTAAATTTCTCAAAACTCTCTTTACCCCGAACTAAGCTTGAACTCACAACGTGAAAGGGCGCTGCTGACTTAATGTTTTGATAGGGCTTTTCTTCTTCATAGCGTAGTTGAAAGGCATAATCTTCCTTGATGCTGAGCTCAGTCTGCTCATCCGACATTATTTGATACTTAGTTAGCCCCTGCCAAGCAGGAAGAAATAGGAGAAAGAGAGGGCTAATGGTTGTTACGGTAAAAAAATCTTCTTTTCATTTTGGGACCTTTCCAGAGGTCTGGTAGCGTATATCTGCTATGCTATGGTTTTTTTATGGCTAAGCAATTTTTATACATCGTTGATCCCTTGTGTTCGTTAAATGCTAATTCCGACACTACCTTGGCTTTGATGGCGGAGGCGGGCGCGCGTGGGGTTGCCAATTTTGCGTGTGAAATAAGCGAGATTTTAGTCCAGGATGGCAAACTTCGATTTCATGCGGCACCCGTCGAAATTTTTCCCGGCTATAAAGAGCCACCCTCGTATCGCGGGCCTAAAAAGTTGATGGATGTCGATGAGTTTAAAGTCGTCTTTATGCGAAAAGACCCGCCGGTAAATGAAAACTTTATGGCCGCTTTGTTTATGCTTAAATGCCATGATGCTAAAAAAACGCTTTTTATTAATCATCCTGATGGTCTCTTGATCGCCAACGAAAAACTCTATGGGCAAGACATTGCGGCCGAGTATTTTCCGCCCACGCTCATTTCTAGCCAAAAAGAAGATTTGCTGAGTTTTGCTCGTCTTCACCAAACAATAGTTTTCAAGCCCCTTTTTGGGGCCGGTGGAAGCGGCGTTATGGTTTTTGAGGCGGATGATTTAAATATTAACGCGGCTCTCGATGTTTTAAGTGCTTCTTTTAGCCGCCCTATGATTGCTCAAAAATATATAAAAAATGCTCGTTTGGGTGACAAAAGAATACTTTTATTAGGCGGAGAAATCCTAGGTTCGGTCCTACGTATCCCTCATGAAAGCGATCATCGAGCTAATTTCCATGCGGGTGGTAGGCCTGAAGCTTCGACGATCACAAGTCGGGAAAAAGAAATTTGTGCTGCTTTGAAACCTCATTTATTAGCCTGGGGACTGCATTTTGTAGGTATCGATGTGATCGATGGTTTCTTGACTGAAATCAATGTGACTAGTCCGACCTGTATTTTACAAATGGAAAAAGGCTTAAGTGCGCAAGTTATAGACTATATTTTTGGCCTTATTGCTTAAATAATGAAAACCTTGTAGGTCACTCTCTCATTTTAATTGTATTAGTAGTGAGGTTTTTATGAGTAAAAAGTCTGATGTTCCTCAACCAAATGAGGCAGCTCCATCGGATAAGAAGCCTACGCGACATTTAAGGGCACCGATTGAAATTCGCATCGAGGTCACGCTCGGCCCGCAATCTTTTACCGCCACTTCAAGAAATTTAGCCATCGGTGGTGTGAGTTTTGAAACTCTTGAACAATTAAATGTTGGCGACCACATCAATATTTTGCTCTACATTCCGGTGAGCAAGGATATCGAATTATTAAAAATTTCGTCCGAAGTTGTGTGGTCCGAAGACCAAGGCGGCTCTTGGATGGTGGGCGCGAAATTCGTCAAATTTGCCCCTGGTGATCAAAAGCGTTTGCGCGAATGGTTGCTTGAATGTGTACGTGCTCTCAAAGCCGGCAAACCTATCGTTTAATCTCGTTTTGATAGTTCTTAAGGTCGCTTCAGTGAAGCGATTTTTTTTTGCGACCAATGCTGTTGAATTTCTTGACCCAAATCCAAGAAATAAGCCTGCAGTTGGTCTTTGCCAAGCCAAGAAATTTCATAGGCCCCACTGGCCGGCAAAAATTTGCGTGCATCAGCGACGTAAAATCGCATACGGGGATGGGGATATTTTAGGGAGAATTTTTTCGTAGCCAGAAGCCACTCTTTGTAGGGCATGACCTTTGGCTGCAAAGTGTCGATAACGGCAAAGCCCCAATCTTTATCTCTGACCGCGACGGCAACGTGAAAGTGCCAAAGCTGCTGGTGCACCATCATATCGTCGAGGGCGAATATTTTAAGGATGTTTTCCTGAGGGATGCCGCCTTTCAACAGCAAGTAATGAATAAGTAAGGCCCGGCCAAAACAAAAACCAATCTGATCACTTCCTGCATACTGAGAAAGCGCGAGATTCGTCGTGCTTTGCTCAATGGCATCATAAATATTCTGCAAATACTCATGAGAATAGGAGACGGTTGTTGGTAAAGATGATGCTTCTTCTAGCAGGGCCAAAGAAGCTTGATTCAGTGCTTCCATTTCGTGAAAATAAAATTCTCGCTCAGCACGTCTTCTTTCTTTTTCTTCGATAGAAGGCAATTTTTTTTGCCAAGCAGTTTTAATCGCCGCAACTTCTTCTTTATGGCGAACCAAAAGGTCCTCGCTGAGAATCCCTCGAAGGTCATGCTTAGAATAATTTAGTTCTGCTAGAATAGGCTCCCAAATTTCATGGAATAAATTTGCTGAATTTATTCCACGGTGAAAGCCAATGCATGATGTGAGGAAATATAACCAGCAGAACGGAAAAAATAAAAGACGTTTCATATTTCACCGCAAGAGCATGAAATAAGAATCGTCAAAAATTTTAAACTTCTT
>JBPOIV010000129.1:0-5816 GCA_052034245.1 Myxococcota bacterium | reverse complement strand
GATGGATTGCCGACACTCGAACAAGAAGAATTTTCTTCTTCATCCTCTTCTCCCGCATAAAAATCATCATAAGCAGGTGCCTCGTTGGCACTCAGCAAAGATTGGTTTGGTCGCGTTATCGTGGCTTCAATGCTAAGCGGCTGCACCTCGCATGCATCGCCAATCCCATTTCTGTTTTCGTCGAACTGATTGGGATTGAGGAGCAAAGGGCAATTGTCTATATGATCAGGAATGCCATCTGTGTCGCTATCGGCACTCACTGGTGGCAAGGGTGGAGGAAAAAAAGGAGGTGTGGGAACAGGCACTAAAACCTCTTCGATTATTTCATCGACGGAATCATCGATATCATCAGGGCAACCTCCCTCGATTTGTCCACAGCCGCATAGACCTGCTTCGGTTTTAGCGGGATCAAAAGGACATTCGTCCTCATCGATACAAAAGCTATCTCCGTCGACATCGCCGCAAACAGCGCCAAAAAGTCCATCCGCTTGCACCAAACCAAAACCAGATTTGTAGTCATATCCCGCAGGACCCATATCAAGGGCCGAAAATTCCAAAATCGATTCCATTTGTGCAGGGCTTAAGACAGAAAGCGAATTATCGAGGATTAATGCCGCAAGACCAGCCACATGGGGGGCTGCTGCCGAAGTTCCAAAGAAATTCGGAAAGGTATCGACATCGCTTCCCGAATCATCTCCGAAGAAAGTGTTATTGCCGCCATCTGGCCCGGTGATATCAGGGGTTTGGCGAATAAGAGGCTCAGGAAGAGCGCTATTATCTTTGCTATCAAAATAAATTGGCGTGCCACCCAAAGAACTTGTCCCATTTATCACTGCAGGATCAACACCAAAAGCAGGGGTATTAAAAAATGCGGCCGCTCCGACGGAAATAACGCGATCACCATTAGCTTGGCCAAAGGAAGTGGAGCTTTCCGTATCAAACTCATCAGGGCTTGGGCCCACGCCGACAATATATTTCATCAAGCTCGGAATAGGGCCTGCGCGATGAACGATGATGAGCTCAAGAGCTTGAGGCGCAACGCCAGTGTTTGCATATTGAAATACTTCAAAAGGGATTCCAGCGGCAATATTATCGATCTCAGAACCGGCAAGATAGGTGCCTGACAACTGATCCCTTAAATAAATATCAAGATTAGTAGTCGCTCCAGGACAGGAGCCCTCACACACTGTTTTAAAAGGCTGGTTCCACTGAAAAATCACTAACAGAATATTGTCACCGGGAGTTTCAGGGAGGGTAAATTGTTGAAAGGTATCGCCGCCACCAAAATCATGCATGGTGCCGCCTACAAGTGGTGCACTCAGGCCAGAGCTATTGAAGGGCGCTTGATAACTATGCTCATTTAAATTTCCAGCGGCGCTAAAATAATGCACACCATCTTTGAATGAGCTTGTGGCTGCTTGAGCACGAAAACCATCCTGGAAAAAAGGTACATCAAAATAAGTGATATCATCAACGATGATGTTCATGCCAGCACTAACAAGATCCTCAATTCCTTGGGCAAGATCGGCTTGACCGCCGCCAGCGGCTCTAAAATATTGCTTCGATCCCGGTGCAATATCATGCACGATTTGCATCATCACACGGCCTTCATCATTACCCTCAAGCAGATTGGGAATTTCTTTAAGAACCACGACGTCAGGCGGCAAATCATTGCTCGCCACATCCGCGGGCGCTCCGCCTAAAGCATTATAAGAATCAGAAAGCGTACCAACTTTCACCGGCGATCCATCTACCCCAAAGCTAATGCGCGCAGTATCGGTATGCATGGAAACATCGCCTTGAGTCGTTGTTAATCCTACATTATATTTTACCAATGATACCTGTACAAAGGCTACATTATCATGTTTCATTATGGCTTCAATTTTATCTAAATGTATGTAGCCTGAAACCATATTTTTATAAATCGAAGCATGTTCAAGTCCAAGCTTTTTTAATGATTCAAAAACTTCTTTAGTGTTGCCGTTAATGGAAATATCAACCAATACCTTGCCATCATGAATACTGGCCAAAGCCATGTTCTCGGCTGTTTTGCTAGCCTTTAGCTTTTTTTGTTTATTACTGTGATGCTGCATTATCAGCTGCCGCAAGAGAAAATCTGCCTTGGGAAAGTTCATTTCTCTTATGGCACTGAAATCAGAACTCAAAGAACTCTGCGCCTTTGCCTGGGGTTCTGCTTCTACAATCTGAGCAAAAAGAAGCGCATGCAAAGCCGTGGCGAAATAATGTTTCACAAGATATCTCCAGATATCAATACCACACATCTTGGAGCTTATCTTTTATAGAATTACAGCAAGTAAACTAATAAAATAAAAAATAAATTAATAAGCCAAATAATAACTTATAAAACCATATCAAATAAAGATATTATCTTACATCAGGCGCAGGTGGCTCACCATAATCATGCGCACAAGACCATCGTCATTAAATTTTACCTGAGCACGAGTCATTTTTCCCGATCCTGAAACCGATAAAATACGACCTTCGCGATAATTTTGATGATAGACCTTAGCACCTGCCTTATAGGCTCCCATCGGAAGATTATGGATATGCTCGTCTTCATAATCAATGCGATAGGAATTATCATCAACGCGGGGTGTCACTGACACAGAAGACTTAGGAACGCTCCAGCCCTTTTGATCAAAATTTCTCGTAGGGCCCTGTATTCTGCCATTTTCAAGGAGAAAACGATCCGCCGCTTCAATCACCTCTTTGGGAATTTCTTTTAGGAAGCGCGAAGGCGCTGCAATCGTGGTCTTTCCATGCAAAAAGCGCTCCTGGCAATAACTTAAAAAGAGACGTTTTCTAGCACGCGTCATGCCCACATACAAAAGCCTACGCTCCTCTTCGATGGCACTGTTACGCTTTTCCTCTTCGCTCCCATGGAGCGAGCGATTGTGAGGCAAAACGCCTTCTTCCAGACCTACTAAAAATACGCCATCAAACTCTAAACCTTTGGCGGCGTGCAAGGTCATTAAAGTTACACTTCCGATACTTGAGCCCGCACTCTCTTCGATGGATTCATCTTTAGAAACCAAACTCACATTTTCCAAAAAAGACTGTGCATCAGCAGGCATTCCAATATTTTCAGCCTCTTCGACGAAAGAAACTGCTGCTTGCACTAACTGCTCAATATTTTCAAGACGCGCTTCCGATTCTTCATCGTTCTTCTGCTCAAGCTTCGCTGCTATTCCGAAGCGATCGATGATGTAAATCAATGCCTCATCGGCACGCATGATTTTCACTTCACCATCAGAAAATGTTTGAACTACTTCGGCCCGCAATTCTTGGAGCTTATCAATAAACTCCTTGATTTTTTTCCGCGAACGCGAGTTTCCGATAGCCGCTTCTTGGTGCTCTTCTTTAAGCATCGTTTCAAAAAAACTTAGGCCATTAATTCCGGCATAATGAGAGAGCGCGTCTTGAGTTTTTTTACCAATCCCGAGCGGCAATGCATCGAGAATTCGCAAAAGATCCACATCGCTACTGTGATAAAGCACTGAGCGCAGTGCCGCTAAAATATCCTTGATTTCTTTTCGATCATAAAAACGCATACCCCCGATCAGACGATAAGGAAGACGCGCCTTGTGAAGCGCTTCTTCTAAGGGCCGTGATTGCGCATTGGTACGCATGAGAACTGCCACATCGTAGTCGCGCCCGTATTGCTCAAAAAGACGCAAGGATTGCTCAATTACCCACGATGCTTCTTGATTATCTCGGTAATGCTTACTCAAACGCAGCAATGCCCCGTCGCCACTGATGGCGCGCAAGGTTTTACCAAGCCGTTCTTTATTATGAGAAATCAAAGCGTTGGCAGCATCAAGTATGGGTCTAGTAGAACGATAATTTTCTTCGAGCCTAAAAAGCTGCGCATTAAAATCAGTGAGAAATTTTTGCATGAAGTGAGCAGAAGCTCCTCGCCAACCATAAATCGATTGATCATCGTCGCCCACGATCGCTGCCGTATCAGAGGCTTTTGCAAGGGTATGAACGATATTTGATTGGAGCGCGTTCGTATCCTGATACTCGTCGACCAATAAATGCCGCACCCGAGCACTGATAACACGGAAGCCTTCTTCATTTTGTAAAAGTTCGTAAAATTTATGTAATAGCCCCGAGAAATCTAAAGCGCCCATTTTCATAAGACGCTCTTGATAGAGTTGCAAAATTATCTCAGCTCGCTCACTTTTTGCCGTTTTCTCGTTGCCTATTTTATCGGTGTCACGATAGCGCATGACTTTTTTTACTTCGGCACTCAATTCGTCTTTCGATAAATCATAACGTTCGCGAAGAATTTTTTTGACAAGGCGTGTGGCATCATCTTCGTCATAGATTAAAAAGTCGCGGTCCACTCCGACGATAGTGCCGTAATAACGTAAAAAACGCGCAGCAATACCATGAAATGTTCCAAGCATCACATCACTACTTTGATATGGCAGTAATTTCTCGACGCGTTCACGCATTTCGCGAGCAGCTTTATTGGTAAAAGTAAGGCCTAAAATCGTGCGTGGATCAACATGCAAATCTCTTACTAAATGAGCAATACGATGAGTGATGACGCGCGTTTTTCCGCTGCCTGCACCAGCAAGGATGCAAATGGGGGCATCGATGCTAAAAACCGCCTGTTGTTGTTCCTCACTCAGATTTTGTTGCTCAATCATATTTGCCTACACCATAAAAATTTTTATTCACCTAACATAGGTAAGGAGCTTTGAGGATGAGGGTTTTGCAAAAGAGCACAAAAAAAGGGCCTCTTTGCTGGCCCTTTTGCGCGCGGACGAAGATTTTTTTTAGAGCATAATCATTAATTTGGCGCTTAATAATTGTTTTGCGATATCTAAAATCTTGCTTTCAAGTCTATGTGTTTTTAAATCCTGATGTCTTTCTGGAGAGTGGTAATATTCTAAGAATCGTCCCCATGCTGCGCGGTTGGCAATTCTCGCTGAGCCACCATTTTCTTGAGCCAAAAAGAGATAGCTTACCAAAGCTTCAACCAGATTAAGATATTCTTCTGGAATGTTCTCCACGAGATGGCTGACTTTAACATTTAAAGAGACATCTAAAGCTCGACGGATATGGATTACTTTATTGGAAGAAAATTCCTTGATTTCATCATCAAAAACATCCCGAAAATGTCCATCGAAGCGATCTTCTAAAGCATTTTTAGTCAAGCCAACATAAATCACGCGCGAAACCATTGAGCGATCTATTAAGTTAAGAATTTTTAATTCCATTTCCAATAAAGCTGCATTCAAATTTTGCTCATTCATCGGACCTACTTTCAAATTTGAAGCATCAATCCGATCAGATTTAGCGATAAGTGAGGCATTATCTTCAAATGTCGTATACATCAAATAAACGACGCTTTTTACCGGGCTTGGAGAACAATTAAAACAAGGCTTCTCCACCACTTTTTGGCGCTTCTTCTGAGGCTCTACTAAGGGAGAGATGGAGACAGGCACAGGTATAGGAGCGATAGCATTTATGCTGCTAATCTTTCCCTTAAGATTCTGATTCTCAAGCTTCAATAAAGAATATTTTGTTTTCAGTGAATTAAACTTCTCTCTTAATTCTTTTATTTCTTTATCTGTTGAACCACCCTGGGCTTGCTGAGCCCGAAGTTGGCTCACTATTTCGGCAGCAGCTGAACTTTTTTTAGGCGCTGACTCCATTGCTATGGCTATGGCAGGCATCAGACATAAAGTTAAGATATGGAAATATTTAATCATTTTATTCTCAAACTTAAAAACAAATATAGATATTTTTATACTTTCTATTAAAAATATTAAACGTTCAAT
>JBPOIV010000153.1:0-11154 GCA_052034245.1 Myxococcota bacterium | reverse complement strand
CGATGCATTTAAAAACTTTGGCGGTAAAGCTTAGACCAATATGTTTTAAGTGATGGTCCGTTACCTCCTGAAAGGACGCAGGCCGCGAGGTTATGGCCGCCACCACTACCCCTAAATTTTGCCAATTTTTTATGGCACTCAAGGTAGTCTGTTCCACGGGAACAACATCGACATTCTCTTGAATTATGCGGTCGATATCACCCACCACCGTGAAGGCCTCGGATTCGGCAGCGCCTTTTTGGCGCAAAAAATTGGCCATATTATAATACCAGGTTGGTGTTCCCAAGATTAATGATGACTGAAATATAGTGTCGTCAAGATCGAAAATAATTAGCTTTTTATTTCGGTTGATATGAATACGATCTACTGCATCAATAAAAGTGCTCATTCTATCGGAAATAAGCACTTCAGATTTTGGTTCATTATTAAGAAAAAAAAATACAAAACCAAAAAATATTAGGGCGATCAAAAGCACCAATACACTTTGATCTATTTTGCGTATCATAAAACATCACCTAAATTCACAAATTAATCCTGTTTAATATCAAAAAATACTTAACCAATTATTTTTTGGATAATGAGCTTTTTTATCTATAAAATGTAGCGTCAAGGCAAAACGCGTTTTTGACGAAAGATTTTGCTCACTTAAATGCGGCAATAAACCGTGCAACACAATAACATCGCCTTTTTTTGCGTGCAGCGGAAAATAATTTTCTCGCGGCCAATCAACTTTTTGGCCGTCGATAAAAGAAAAAGCCCCGTCCTTTTTCGCATAGCGGTGCTTTAAGGGACCTTTGTGCCCTTTCGGCAATACCCAAAGGCAACCATTTTGCTCGTTGGTATCTTCTAGCGCAAACCACAAACCAATCGCACTATTCGGCTCCGTATAAAGGAAAGTAGCATCTTGATGGGCTGGAACTGCATCCCCAAAGCCTGACTGCTTAAAAATGAACATCGATTGCAAAAGTCGTGGAGACTGAAGCCCCAAAGTCTTCATGAGATCGAAAAAACGCGGCTGATGCGAAAATTTTCTATACACCGGACACAGATCGTGAAGAGCGTGGCCGACTTTATTAAGCGAATAAAAAGGATCTTCTTTCACTTTTTTAAAAAAACGGGCCTTGGGATCGAAAAAAAGCGAAATTTTTCGCGCCGATTGAAGCAAAAAATCATCTTGAGAGTGATTTTTTTCATCGGCAATGAAAAAGGCGCGGGGCTCTTTATGAAGCCTCATAGCAACTAAATCCCGCATACGAAAGATCAGTTTTTCGCAGCTTTGCGAATCAATAAAGGAACGAAGATGCAAAAACCCCTGTTCCTCAAATTGCGCTTTCAGAGCCTGACTATCAGCCATGTCTTTGTGCACCCATACGCTATATCTACTTGTTATGATTAATTTTTTTAAGTTGGCAATCCCTTTTCGAGACAGCGCAGGCTAAATGTTGGGCGCTATTGTTTTAAGCACGATCTATGATACTAATGGGCTCTTTACAACGACTTTTAGTTTACTTTTTGGATTTACTCGCATGACCAAAAACAGCAAAAATATCCGCAATGTCGCAATCATTGCCCACGTGGATCACGGTAAAACCACCATGATCGATAATCTTTTTAAACAGTCTGGCGTGTTTAAATCACACCAGCACATGGACGAAAGGGTCATGGATTCGGGCGAGCTTGAAAAAGAGCGCGGGATTACGATTACGGCCAAAAATGCCAACTTTGAATGGCGCGATGCGCAGATCAACATCATTGATACTCCTGGCCACGCAGATTTCGGTGGTGAGGTAGAGCGCGCCCTCTTTATGGCCGATGGTGCCATTTTGTTGGTCGATGCCGCTGAAGGCCCGCTACCACAGACTCGTTTCGTGTTGCGCAAAGCCTTCGAACAGGGCTTACACGTAGCGGTTGTGATTAACAAAGTTGACCGACCCGATGCGCGTATCGATGAAGTCGAAGAACAAATTATGGAGCTTTTTTTCGATCTCGCAGTCGAAGAAAAACAAACTCAATACACCATCATCTATGCCAGCGCTAAGCAAGGCTGGGCGAGCAAAGAAAAGAACGTCACCAAAGAAAATCTGCACGATCTTCTCGATTTGATCGTCGATGAATTTCCTGCTCCAAAGCTTGAAAACGACGGTCTTTTCCGCATGCTTGTTGCTAATCTTTCTCACTCCTCCTTCGTTGGACAGGTGGCCATTGGCCGCGTGGAATCAGGCACGGTAAAACCTGGCCAAAGAGTCGTTATCATTGACGAAGAAGGCAAACGCAACGCATTTAATATCAGCTCCTTAGAGACCTTCTTTGGTCTTGGCACCAAAAAAGTTGAGTCTTTGAGTGCTGGTGAAATTGCTTTGATCGCAGGCTTCGTGGCCCCACAAATTGGCGATACCATTTGCCAAGAAGAAGTTGCTGAGCCCTTGCCACGCATCAAAGTGGATCCTCCCTCTGTCGCAGTAAAAGTTTCGGTAAATACCTCGCCATTTGCTGGCCAAGAAGGCGAATATTTAACGAGCCGTAAGCTTGAAGAAGTATTGAAAAAAGCGTGTCTTACCAATGTCGCTTTAAGTGTAGAGCCTACGCAAGTACCAGAAATGTTCTTGCTCAAAGGCCGTGGTGAATTGCAGATCGTGATTCTTCTTGAAGAACTTCGTCGCCGTGGCTATGAGCTGATGGTAGGGCGGCCCGAAATCATTCCGCATACCAAAGATGGCGAAATGTTTGAAGCCGAAGATCAAATGGTGATCGACGTGCCCGATAGTTTCGTTGGTACGGTCACTGAACTTTTGTCTGAGCGTGGCGGTCGCATGGAATCCATGACGACTCTTGAAGGCTCAAATCGTGTGCGTATGGAATTTTCTATTCCTGCGCGTGGCTTGATTGCTTTACGCTCTACTTTGCTTACGCGTACCAAAGGTGAGGCGATTTATTCAAGTTCCTTCAAAGGCCTGATTCCTTATTTGGGTCAACGTCTCTCCCGCATGAACGGGGCTCTTGTCGCTGACCGTAGCGGCATGGCTACTGAATATGGCCTCTTTAATTTGCAAGATCGAGGAAAGCTCTTCATCGGTGCTGGCGCAAAAGTTTATGAGGGCATGGTCTTTGGCGAAAATAATCGTACCAATGATATCAATGCCAATCCAGCGCGTGAAAAGAAACTTACCAACATGCGCGCTTCAGGCAAAGATGAGTCGACCAAACTTTCAGGTATTTACCCATTCGATCTCGATTCTGCTATCGAATGGATTGATGACGACGAGTGGGTAGAAATTACGCCTAAAACTATTCGAGTGCGCAAAGATGAATTGCGTACCAATTTTAGAAAAGTTATTCGTAACATTTAGTTGTTCACCGAGTAACTATCTTTCAGAAGCGCTGTATTCAGCGCTTTTTTTATGCCTTCCCAATCATTTTTTCGTGTAAGAACTTGGCTAAAAAGATTCAACTCTTTTTCTAAAAACATACTCTTGTCTTCATCGGTATTGAAAATAAATACTATCTTAGACTTATAAAACAGATTTTTTTTCTCTAATTCCTTCATCAAGTCGATGCCATTTTGTTTGGGCATATTTTGATCAACTACTACCGCCAGAATGTGCTCGTGCTCTAAAAATGAGCTTTTGTTGAGGAAATTCATAAACGAAACGCTGCCATCGAAATTTATCGCTGCGTAATCTTCTTTCATAAGATATCTATTGAGAAGCACGTGATTCAACTTTACATCATCAATTATCACTACTATTTTTTTATAATTAGCTATAAAGTCATTTATTTCATCATAATCATCATTTTCTATAGATATCCAAAGCGTATTTTCATCGGCAAAAACAATAAAAGAGCATAGCATCAAAGAAATTACATATAAACACAAAAATTTATCTCTCATCTTATTCTCACTGCGATGTTTATTCCTATGAGTCTAAACAGTCGAAAAGATTTTTTATTTTTGTTAAATAATTTTTTTTTAATATACAGGCTGGTGGCCATTTTGCAGCATCGCTCCTTTACAGAGCCCATTTCCCATGAGATGGGGGCTACTAATTGATATATAAACCTAAGATTAGGATTTTAAGGATGCTATCTAAAATAAAACGCCATCATATCGTGCTGTTAAGCTCTTTGGGCTTTGTTATGGCCTTGGGAATTTTCTTATGGCAAAACGATATAAATCAGGCAAAGAGCGTCATTAGGCCTTATGACCAGGACAAGGATTTTATCGTCCTTACTCAAATAATCACGCAAAATAAATATCTCCTTTCTGAGCGCCCCGACTTTCCCACTGAGAAATTTCTCTTATGGCGAGCCCCAGCCTTTGATCCCAGCAAAAAGGGCCAAGCGCGTCTTGAAGTCATCGAAGTAGATGGCGTAGTGGCCGGCTTTATTTCCTTTTACCGAAAAAGCATTCACGAGGGCTTCATTTGGCTCTTAGCCATCGATAGTAATTTTCGAGGACAGGGTTTAGGACAAAAATTAATGCTTCATGGGCTCGATGAACTTAAACAACAAGGTGTTCGCTTTGTTCGACTTTCAACGCGCGTTATCAACAAAGCGGCTTTAAAACTCTATTACAAATTAGGCTTTGTCGACGAATCCATTTATCAAGAACGTGGGATTATCAATCTTATTAAAAAGAATCTCTAAAAACATTTTAAGCGCGGCCTAAGCCTATCAATTTTCTATGGGAAAGCTCATCCTTTCTTTTTCCATGCGAATAATTTTCGGAAATTTATTATCATAAAAATCAAGGATAATAGCTCGCAGTTCATCATTATGACTAAGTCGCACGACTTGCACATAGGCGTATATTAAAAATCCTACCGTTCTCACGCTATTCCAAAAGGTATTAAATAGCTTTGCGGAGCCACTATAGGCTTCCTTAAAAACTTTTAAGGCTCGGTAATAACGATGAACATCGAACCAGCGGCTATCATCTAAATACTCTTTTAACATCAGGTGCCATGTCGTAATGGCTGGTTCACTGACCCCAAAAGCGAGCTCTTCAGGATATATTTTATCAAATATTGCCGATGTATTTATTTTCCCTTTTATGCGTTCGAATAAAATATAATCTTCCACCAACTTTAGAGTTTGTGTCTCAAGCGGTCCTTTTATGAAACGATAGGCATTATGAGCGCGCATGTGTTGTTCACGTTTGCGATCGACATAAACGTGAAAGAGGCGGCCGGCCTCAAAAGCCGAAGGGCGGTGAATTAGATAAGGAAGGGATTTGTCCTCTGCCAAGTGGGTCGCTCGCCGACTAATATCAGTAACATAACGAATGTCAGGAAAGCTTGTGCCCGCGAAAAAGGAATTATGGTCTTTAATGCTCGGGGTAGTAGTGAGCAAACTAAGAGCGCAAACGATATGTCCTATGGGTGCTGCCACGATTTACTCACAAAAGATGTTCCATCAGGTTTTACTAAGATGCAAAGCTCGCGTCAAATGAGCAGAAAAAGAACTCAGTAATCCTTCGCATAAGCATATCCTTAAACACTAAATTTGCGAGGCCTTAGGGCTAATCGTACCATTTACATGGTAGAAAAAAAGCGGAGGCTAGCGTGGCTGGGCTGATAAACACTAAAGAAAAAGAAGCGCTTTTGCTCATGTTTGGTCATTTATGGCAAAAAAGATATTGGTCCTTGGATGGGGAAAAAGGCAGACCTTCTCTATCCGACTGCATCGACTTTGCTTTGCGGCGCAAAAATTGTCGTATCGATGAGGATCTTGTGGATTTTTTGGAGCAGTATCTACAAGATATGGCGCGACGCTGCCAGGCCTCGGCCCAAAAAGATCAAAATACTGAGGCCATCATCAGCTAAAATTTTTTGGCCTGTCTTATGCCCTTTCTTCTTTATGCTATGCCACGCCTGAAATACTTTTTGACGAGCAGTGCATGAAGATTGATCTAAGCCTCATTAAAGAATTATCCCTAAAAGAAACGAAAACTACGCTGGAGCGCTTTTTAAAATTATCAGAGGAATGCGGGGAGCTCGCTGAAGAAATTCTCATAGAAAGAAATGTCTCCGGCTTTCAGCATAAAAGTTCCACCGATGGCATTTTGGGCGAAACCGTAGATGTTTTATTAGTGGCTTTTTCGATCTTCTTCAAAGAGGGCGGCTCCTTGCAAGATTTGACGGAACTCATCGAAAAGAAAACGGCTAAATGGCAACGCTATCAAAAATCTTCGTGACGAATTCTTCGACGCTGCTCGATTAAGTAATCTACCGAGAGTCGTCCGCCGCCATACACTGAAAATACCAAAAGCAAAAACAACACCAACAAGGTGAATTCAAGGTTTTCTCCTCTACTAAAAAGACCTTGTTGCATATGAACGAAGAAAATTGCGCCTAATAAAAGAGGAATTTGTATGAGGGCAGCTATGCGGGTGATAAGGCCGATGGCGAGCAAAAAACCTGCTGCCAAATGGACGACAACCACCACGTGAAGGGAAAGAAACTCAAAAAAAGGCAGCGAAATCCGATTCATATATTCTGTCGCAAGCTGCTCATTCAACAAGAACTGAAAACCTTTAATTATCAGCCCGATACCCAAATAGACTCGCAACATTTCTATACACATATCGCGGTTTTCAATGAGCCATAACTGCATTTTATTTTTTCGCATATTAACAGCCTCTTAACACCATTTGACGTTGCAAGGAGCAACACCATTACACTTGATATGTAACGGTATTCAAGACGTTATGCATACAATAAAAATGGTTTATAACTCTTCTGCTCTAAATAAGGCATGAATCTAAGCATTGAACTTATTTCATGAATTTATCTTTGAAAACCTTCTCACCTAATTCGGTTAAGAGATAGGTCTTAGTGCGTTTATCCTGATTTACCTGCCGCACCAGATCAACATGACTATGGACGACACGGCTAATATTTATGGGATAAAGTTCGATTTTGCCCGCACGATAAAGTAAGGAGCTTACGTCGTGAACAGAAATTCCTTCTTTTATCTCTGCTCGCTCGGCATGTCCTAAAGCCCACACTAAATAGGCGAGGCTTTTTTTGCCGTTGAGCTCGTCGTTCTTTTTAATTACCCGTACTTTGTCTTTTTTGATCATTGCCAAAATCGCATCTGCATCTTTAGAAGCTATTTCTTTAGCTGATCTGATGGAGCTTTTGCGCACTTTTTTCGAAATACTCGATGCAGTTTTATCTTTAGTTTTTGTAGCAACAGAGCTTTTATTAATCGAACTTCGATCTGCCTGCAGACGATTTTCTATGATCCACGTTGCCATCTCTTTCAAATTTTTGACATAAGCTTGCACCACATCTTTCTGTATATTTTTCTTAAGAATCTCTTTGGTGGTATGCGCGCGGGACAAAGCCTTGATCGCTAAACTCAATAATTGCTCTTTGAGCATATTCTTCTCCAATTTGTTTTTGCTAAAAATGGCTACCAAGAAAGCAGCTCGCCTAAAAAAGATGCGATGCCGGCAATACTTTTTTCCTTCGATATTTGCAACCTAGTCCAAAAGCCAAAAAAACAGTTAAGACATCGCAAGGACGCATTGAGACCAGCTTATTCGCGAAGAGAGAAAAGTGACCTATTTTCCAGGCATCTCGCCGTAAAGAACGCGATGAAGTTGCATTTGAAAGCGTACATTTAAACCATCACGAAGAATCATCTCCACTAATTTTGTCGGCTCCATCTTCGCCACAACTGGCGAAAAAAGCACATGGGTACGCTCTTCGAGGCGATGTTGCTTACAAAAATCCTTGGCAAAGAGATAATCTTCTTCACTGCCAATAACAAATTTTACTTCACAGCCCGGCCATAAAAGCTCAATATTGCTCATAACATTGCGATGTGCTTCGAGAGAAGAAGGCGTTTTGACATCAAGAATAACTTTAACCCTGCGATTAACTTTTTTTATGGAAACCGCGCCAGAGGTCTCCAGCATGAGTGAAAACCCTTCTTCGATCAAACGATCCATGAGCACAAAACTTGCGGGTTGAAGTAAGGGCTCGCCACCAGTGAGCTCCACCAGGGGAATACCAAAGCTTTTCACGCGGGCAACGACCTCATCAATCGTATGTTCACTGCCTTTAAAAAAAGCATGTTCGGTATCGCAATAGGAGCATCGCAAATGACAGCCGGTCGTACGCACGAAAACGCAAGGCAAGCCCATTAAGGAGCTTTCGCCTTGCACAGAAGAATAGATTTCGTGCACGAGCAATTTATTTTTGTCGGTCCGATTATTTAGCACCGATAAGCGCTCGCTCATACTTTGATTAATGGTCAGAGGTCCGAGCATTTTTTCCTTCAAAAGGCCATTATTTCAGCGACCTTCTTAATAATTTCTTCTTCGTTTAATAAATATTCGTCTTCCAATGACGGAGCATAAGGAACGGGAATATTGCGAGCTCCAAGCACTGCAATCGGCGCATCAAGATAGTGAAAAAGCTCTTGCCCCAAAGACCCGGCCAAGCTCTGCATGATGCTGCCATCAAGGCTATCTTCGCTCAGCAATAATGCTCTGCCTGTTTTTTTGATACTGGCATGGCAGCTTGCAAAATCAAGAGGTTTTAGATAACGCAAATCAATAATTTCGGCATTTATTTTATATTTATCGCGTAGAATATTGGCCGCACTATAAGCTATATGAACATAAGCACCGTAACTAATAATAGTAATATCTTCGCCTTCAGTGATTATAGCCGCACTTTCACTATCTATTATATTAGTTATTTTTTGCCGTATTTTTGGCTCTCTATAGAGAGCTATATGCTCATAAAACAATACAGGATCTGGATCTTCAATAGCTTTCAAAAGCATAGTATAGGCATCAAGAGGAGTGCTCGGTGCAAATATTTTTAATCCCGCACAGCGATAAAACCAAGCAGCTGTATCTTGGGAGTGAAAGGGCCCTGCCCGGCGCAAACCACCATAAGGCATCCTTAACACCAGCGGAACATTTAAGCCGGTGCGAAAAAAATGCTTCGCTGCGTTGTTCGCGACTTGATTCATGGCACACGCAACAAAATCATTAAACTGAATTTCTCCTACGGGCCGCATACCTCCCAAAGCAAGGCCCACACAGGCACCAACGATGGCATTTTCGCTAATTGGCGTATTGATGAAACGATCGGGAAATTTATGCATGATGCTTTTAAACATCATAAAAGCATTGCCGTAGGGCGGCGCCACGTCTTCACCAATCACAAAACATTCGGGCCAATGTGCAAAGGCCCTATCGAGAGCCAATGCGATGGCCTGCAAATACGTGTGACCTTCTGGATCGAAATCATAGTGGTGTTTTTGGGCGTTTTGAGAAAAGTGATAGGGCTTTTTAAAAACAAGATCGTCGTCATTCGAAGAAGCAAAAGTGGGCCACGAACGTTTTTTTATCGCCTTGATAGCTTTTTCTACTTTCTGAACAGCCTTTTGCTCCAAAGCCTGATAATTTTTCTCAGTCAGGACTTTTTTCGCAAATAATTTTTTCTTAAAATTTTCTATCGGATCTCTTTGTCGCCAATATTCATATAATTTTTCATCGGCATAGCCACCTTTCTTCAAAGGAACGATCGAGAAATCCAATGGCGGATCATAGCCCAGATAGAGCATGTCATCGTGATGAGCGTGGCCACACATGCGCATCGTTGTGAGTTCAATCAGCACCGGACCCTTACCCATGCGAGCATAATCAGCCGCGACTTTAAAGCCGACAGCGAGCTCCAGCACGTCATTACCATCGAGCCTCAGTGCGGGCATGCCATAGCCGAGGGCTTTATCAGCAAAAGATCGCGCTGAACTTTGCTGCTTAACCGGCGTCGACAAAGCGGTTTGATTATTCTCAATACAAAAAATCATGGGCAGCTTTGCTGAGGCCGCATAATTTATTGCCTCATGCCATTCCCCTAAGGAAGAGCCCCCTTCGCCAATGAAGCTCACTCCCACCCGAGGCTCACCTTTAAGTTTGAAAGATTGCGCAAGACCCACCAAGGTGCAGGTAGCGATGGCAAGAGGCGCTGCAGGAATAAGAATACCCTGCTCAAAATTACCAAGGTGCAAATCTCGCCCTTCACACGGCTTACCGCTTTTGCCCGCTTGAGCGTTAATGGCGCTTTCTACATCGCTGTCACTACAGCAAAGAAATACGCCCAAATCCCGAATTAAAGGCGCAACGATATCTCCTTGCTCTTCGCCTCGCCGCAAAAAATAGGCCGCCCCAAAAATTGCTTCTTGTCCTAAAGAGCGAAAACCCTTGCCTTGAAAGCCTTTACCCAAATAATCAATTTCGCCCGAAAGAAACAATTTTTTAAGGCCATTATCAGTGGCGCGCGTAAGGAGCATGCCTTCGAGCAAGTTTAGGCAATCCTCTTTCTTCACGGCATTTTTTAGCTGCTCAATAGTCGCTAAAGAAAGTGGCTCAGCGACTATTAATTTTTTTTTTATTTTTTCTTTGGTCATGGCCTATTTGATCCTTTTCATCGTGTCGTGGGTTCTTTGCCTTCTCTAGAAGCTTTCATGACTTGCGAATCGTCAATCAACCTAATAAGTTCCAAAAGAATAACAAAAGCAAATAATTTATGGGGCGTAAGTCTTGGTCAGCCTGATATCATGGGCCAAAAGCGACATTGGACGCAAACGCAGTAGCAATGAAGATTGTTATTTCGCAAGCGACGAAATTGGCCTTTTTATGGTAGCCGATGGGATGGGCGGTCATCGTGGTGGTGATCGAGCCTCTCGCCTTGCTATCGACAGCGCTGCCCGCGAATTCATTCGTGAGCTCGATTGTGGCACTGAAGTTGGCGAAGCATTAGGGCGAGCTCTCGCTCGTGCCGCTGTCGAAGTATTTGATGCCAGCCGCGCAGATATTGATTTAAGAGGTATGGGAACGACCCTAAGTGCATTAGCAATCAAAGATAACCGCGCTCATATCGTGCATATTGGTGACACAAGAATCTACTGTGTTCGCGATGATTTAATACATCAATTAACCAGCGATCATTCCCTCGTAAATGAACAAGTACAAGCGGGCATCATGAGCCCTGATGAAGCTCGTGCAAGTTCACTGCGCAATATCATCACGCGGGCCATCGGGCATTCAAAGACGGTAAGAGCTGATCATTTTTCACTGAGCGTCAAAGAAAATGACATGTTTTTACTCTGCACAGATGGCTTAAATAA
>JBPOIV010000209.1:0-23986 GCA_052034245.1 Myxococcota bacterium | reverse complement strand
TAAGTGGAGATGTTTGATTTTTCCTTTCTTTAACCAACTTGATAGAGGAAATTCGTGGAAAATTGAAAGCAGGCTATTGATGTCATTTATGTTAGCCATCTGCAAATAATGGTTTCTAGAAAAATTCATTTCTCTCCTCGTGCTTACTATGTAATCAATGAAGTTTTTGTAGTTATTTTTTAGATAGTTATCTTCAAGCACAGGGAAGGTTTTTAATCTATCAATGACAAAATCCTTAATTTTTTGTAATGCGACGCGAGTCCATATACCTTTGACTGAGAAAAATAATTCATAATGTAGGACACTTATATTTAATAAAATAGGCTCATATACAGGGGCAGAAAAAGTATTGCCAATTAGAAAAGCCTTAATATAGGTCCTCATTTTATTAATTAAACCAAGTGGAACTTTTGTTCTATGCTTCTTGCATCTAGTATCAACATAGTTGCGAAACATTTTGGTCGCAATTTTTTTAGCTTCAGCATCATTAGATAATCGATTGCCATTCGAAAGTATTTGTGGCGTTTCAATAATACTGCTCATATAGTCAACCTCCTCCTCAGAAAGAGAAGAAAGACAAGCCGCGTAATCTTTTAGCATGGGTTCAAGCATCTCAATATTGGAAGGCTGAAGGACATTCCCTCCAGGAATATATAGCCCCCAGGCCTGGCCCTTACGGAAGCTTCGGATTAGGGAATTATTCGTAAAAAAAATCTCATTTAATTGACTCGCCTCTTCATCATCGATGTTAGCCCATTCATACCCTTCTTTTTTGAGATACTGTAAAGGCACAAAAAATTGAGGCCAACTATATAAAGTACCGCTTTCTTCGGGAGATAAAGTGATGACTTCACTTGGCCAAAATTCAAGTTCAGAGAATGAGTATAAAGGAAAAGTAAATATGAAAACTAAGTTTGATATATGCCGCATTGTCAATCTCTTCCATAAATATCTTAAAGTGCGCCCTGGCGACGCACTTTCTAGAGGCCCTAGGCCCAAGGATCTGCAACGACACCATTATCGTCAACTTGTGGATTTTTATTAATCTCGGTCAGAGATTTCAGACATTCAGGGTTGATACTATTGCCACATTGCTGCTCATTTTTTCCTAAATCTGTATCGGCTTTATTAATATAGTTGGGTAGATCATTTGAGGGACATGCTGACAAAACAGTGTTTTCTTGTACTTTCTTCCAGCATAAGATTGTAAATCCATCAAACGCAAGGCGAGAATTTTTTATTATATCTTTTTCTATAATCGAAGTCTCAAATGTAACGGTTTCGGAAATTTTTGAATCTTCTATACGAGTATGCCAATAAAAGTTTCGGGCGTTATTTACTACCTGAGTAGCAGTACCCCAAAATCCGCTAAAGATAGTTGTCCAAGTTTCAAATGACCAAAATTCGAAATTATCCTCTTTGGATGAAGATTTTTCCGCATGGATCTTCAGCTCTTCATCTATGTAATGTTTATAGCGCTCCATTTCAGCACGTGATTTCTTTGCACGCTCCATTTTTAATGTCATATAATGTTCGTAAAGATATTTTATTGCGTGATAAGCGGCAGAGTCGGCATCTCCATTTTTGATGTTATAAGTACATGCGCCTTTTTCAAGATCATTTACTTTTATTTGATTATTAATGTCTCCATCATAAATTATTAGGCCGTCTTTTACGTCGGCTCTCCCTTGAACTGTGAAACCGTTTTCAAAATCACAAGACACCGATCCTTCGAAATCTGGTTCTTTAAATTTAACATCTGCTTCAAAGTAAACAGGCATAATTATGGAACCGCTCATTGATGCAGCAGCCATTGTCGCGCCGAGCCAGGTGTATTCCAAAGAAACCACGCAAGATTTGCTGTTTCCACATGTTCCTTTCGAGTTGCCATTAACAGCCAAAAATAAACGGGGAGCATTAATGATTTGTGCCTCACCAATGAAATGATCTGCTTCATCTGGGCTATCAGACGTGGATGTCAATGATGTTGGGCGAACGAAAACCCGTTCTGTTGCTAGAGAAACCACTTTTACATCATTTCGAATCGTTCGGTAAAGTGAAATCCATTTCCTCTGTAGATCTGAATAACCGGCCTCAAACACTGCTGCTCTAAATCCGTATTGTCCTCCTTGTGTAGCTCTTGCGAGCAGACTACTTATTCCTTCTCTAATATTCGAAGAGGAGTCGCTCTTTAACAAAAGAGCTTCGTTGGAGGAGGGAACAACACCCAACAAAGATAATTTAAGTTGTATTTGACTCAATACTTGTTTGCGGAGGGCAGAAGAAGTTTCAGAAATTCCTGTGGAAGCAAAATTCTCTAGCTCTTTTACTTCTCGGTTATATTTTGCTATTTCTTCTTCAGTTTTTTGAATTAAATCTTGGATATCTTTTCTTCCTTTAAGGTTATCAGGTCCTTTCATTTTTTTATTTAACTCTCGCAGGAAGGCCTCTTTTTCCTTTTTTTCCCTTCGCAATTCCTGGATCTTAGAAATTTCAAAGTCGAAAGAACTTAAAAGATCATATATTTCAGATATTATTTCTAAAGCTTTATGAGCTATCTCTTGTCCTCCCACTATCGAGCGGTTCTCAGAAGCTTGAAAAAACGGAGGGATAAAGTATTTCTTTTCTAAATTTCTGTTTTCTAGCTCTTTTATGCTGGTTGGGTTGGTGTGGTCGGGGTAGACTTCTAAACTTTTAATAAATAAAATAAATTCTTTTAAATCTTCTTAATTTTTCAAAATTTTTTTAGCTTCTAATAAATCATTCCCGGTTAAAGGGAGAGTGCTAAGGGTTTTTAACGGTACTCCCTGCAATAGTGCGCAAAATATAAAGATGAAAAAAAATACTTGAATTCCAAACTTGTTTTGAGAAGTGTTCATGATTCCCCCTTTGTCGCGCTTCGAAGCTTTGTGAAAGAAATGCCCCAAAACGTGCTTAAGAAATTGAGATACTTTAAAAGGTCAAGTTTTTGAGAGATGACCTCTTAGGCTACCTGAACTTAAATTGGGTGGGGAAAAAATAACATCGGTCATTTTACGGAGTAAGGGCATTATATTCTTTTAAATTAAGAGCTCTTTGGGCGAGCTCCCATGATGATTTTTAAAAGGGAGGCGTTTCTTTCAATCATTTAATGGGCGTTGTCATTGCTTTTTATTGTGCATAAGAACCACTTAATATTTATCATATCCATATTTAATAGCGGGGGCATTGACCCTTACCGTTGGAATCATTGTTCTAAAGTTATTTGCTAGATAAGAAAGACCGTTTTCAACCTCGCCATTACTCTTTACGATAAATTTCCTTACGTAAGGAGCATATTCTTGATTTATAGGATCGGGAGTTAATTTTTTATTGTTATCAGCATTTCTTGGAAGAGTTTCTCCATTGGCGAGCTCCAGTTCAATCAATCCCTTGAGATGGTAAAAATAAAGATAAGTCGCGGGTAGAAGAAGCAAATATATATTTTGTGCCTCGGGCATTTTCATGCCTATGTCCTTTTCGGCGAGGTAGGTAGTTGCCATGTTGATGGCAGGCTTAATAGCTGCCTCATCTAAGGCTTTAAGCATTGCAGGTTGTTGGTTGCTTAATATATGAAATGAATTTTCAAATCCGCCCATCGCGCCCTTAAAAACTAGGCCTTTTTCTTGAAGGTCGTGCTTGGTCTTTGGGCTAAGAAGGTCTTCGAGTTTTTCAGGGGTCACATCGACGTCAGAATAAACTGAATAACAGACACTTTGGCATTGCCGGACTTCGGCTAAAGAAACCATTAGCCTTAGTAAATCGACCCGAAAATAAAGAGGTATGGCGGATGAAAAAATTTGTTTATTACCGACAAAGGAATCGTTTATAAATTCTCGAAGATCCTTAAGAACAATCTTGGCACTTTTTGTTTTTATACTTTTGTTATATTCCTCTAATCTATTAATCATTGTCTTTGTAGTAGTGATTTGGTCTTGAGTGGTAAACTCACTATCGTACCAAAAGTATAAGGTCGCGTCGGGGTTAAGGTTTGCCCAGAGTCGCACTTGTAGGGCAATTTCCTTATTATTACGATCTTGTATAGGAAACACGCCGCTGTTTTCAGGATTTATAGCTTTATTAACCCACATAAGGTTAATAGAATTAGCAGAAAAAATACTTTGAGCGAGTAAAAAACTTATAGAAATTAATAGTTTATTCATAATAGTTTCGATGATTGTTGTTCATATTTTATATATTAAATATTGATTTAAGATACTTTGAATTATGTTTATTTAATGGCAGAAATAAACCCTTAATCAGGGCTGTTGCAGCCTTGTCTAATAGGAATGCAACAACACTCTCATGTCCAGCGGGAGCTTGAGGTAGGGGAGAGGAAAAAGGATTGTTTATGAAGAGAATTTTCTTTTTGGCAGGTTCATTATTTCTTGTCTGATCTGCCTTTACGGAAACGTTTTGCTTGGTGGATAACTTTATCGACCAGGAAATTTTTGCAGAGGATGGTACTTACTCCATTATTGTCCCGAGCTCCGGTGCTAATCCGACGGTGAATGTCGAGGGCCAATTGGCTAGCTGTGAGTTTCAGATTTTGCCAGGCCCAGAAGTAGGCCAAAGTAGTATCGAAATTAGGATGGAAACACAGCGAGATGAAGGCTTCAATGGATGCATTGTCACTATCAGACGAGCATGTGGCGACATGGCGACGATAACGTTGGGTTATACCATTGATGGCTAACATAATTTAGCGATTGTGCTCGAAGGGCTCTTTAAAGCCTTTTTAAAATTGCTACATTTGTCAAAATAACTCAGGACTCAGCTCTCATAAGCATATCTTCAAAAAAAGCACCAAAACTCATATCCGGCGACATAATCTGAATTTCGAGCACCCACAGCGATGAACTAGGGCAAAAGAGCAGCTTGGATAGTCTGTCTCGCGAATATTTATGGTGCGGAAAATCTGCTACGCGATGTCCATCGACATCCTCGGCAAACTTATATCCCAAAGACTCGGTGCGTTGTTTTAAATAGGCATACAATTCTTTTCCTGTACACGAATGCTTCTGCCAATAGTCTTGCCCCTCGGCAAATAATTGTCGGGCGGTTTTGGCGCATTCTTCGGCTTTAGGGTGAGTGCCTAAAACAAAGGTATCGCCAACATCGCCTTCATATTCAAGACCCAATTCTTCATCGGGCCAGATAGGGCCTAAATCTATATAAAAGGGATCATCTAGCTGAAGTCGATATTCAGGCTGTAAAGCTTGATGAAAAGTAAGTGCGGTGCCCTTAGCAAAACGGATATAGGGTTTGTGCCAATGTTTGGTCACGCCTTCTTTTCGAAAAATTTCTAAGGCCAGTTTACGAGCATCATCTTCAGTGAGCCCTGGCTTTAAGGCATTTCGAATTTCATGCATGACAGCGAGAGTTTTTTTGCGAGCCTTTAATAATCCAGCCATAACAAATTTTTCGTCGACATTTTCGGCTGGGAATTTATCGGTGGAATTTACGCGCAGTTGATGCAATTCTTGGGACATAGAGCCATGCCATCTTTAAGTATAGAGAAGCTATAAAAACAAAGTTTTATGATTAGCAACAAGGGGCAATGGGGCCCAGAGAAAATTATTCTCAGTGCTAACTACTTATAAAAACGCATAAAAATGGCTTTCTGGCCCCTCCTTTCCTATCGGGCGAAAAAAGGCTATTTTCGCAGTCCTAAGGAACAGGTGAATAATGAAAGATGCAATTGAATTGCTGAGTGGCCAAGATCTCGTTGGCATGCGCGCTGCGTGTAAACTTGCGGCTAATATGCTTTCCCATGTGGGAAAAATGGTGGCGCCAGGGATTAGTACCCAGGATATCGATGACGAAGTAGTGAAATATGCCAAGGCACATGGGGCAACCAATGGTCCTTTGGGTTATCACGGCTTTCCGAAGTCAGTATGCACCAGCATTAACGAAGTGGTGTGCCACGGTATACCCGACAAAAAGCGAATTTTAAAAGATGGCGATATTATTAATATTGACGTCTCGCCCGTGTTAAACGGTTTTTTTGGCGATACTTCCAAGATGTTTTACGTCGGCAAACCTTCAGCACTCGCACGCGAACTTGTGCAAGTGACTGAAGAATGTTTGTGGGCCGGCATTCGCGAAGTCGCTCCTGATAAACGCATTGGCGATATTGGCGCGGCTATTCAAGAGATAGCGGAATCTGCAGGTTTTTCCGTCGTGCGCGACTTCGTTGGTCATGGTATTGGAAAAGTATTTCATCATCCAACTTTGCAAATTCCTCATTTTGGCAAACGTGGTACCGGACGAAGATTGGTGGAAGGAATGATCTTTACCATCGAGCCCATGATCAATGAGGGCGTTTGGCAAGTTAAAGTTCTCGACGACGATTGGACTGCTATAACTAAAGACGGCAAATTATCTGCTCAATTTGAGCATACTGTTCGAGTTAGCGAGAACGGGGTTGAAGTTTTGACTTTAAGAGACGATGAGACATTGAAACTTTAAGAGTGAGTTCTCAATGTACGCTCTCCAATCGTTAATCGTCTTGGTTTTGGTGGTTGTTGCAGGATATTTATCGTCGTCGGCGCTGTTAAGCATCGTGGCGATGGTGCGATCTGGTGCTCCAGAAAATCTTTCTGGTGAAGTTAAAAGGCGTATCGATGCTGTCATCGAATACGTCTTTTTTCATAAGCGCGTCCTAGATGATAAAAGCTATGGCCTCATGCACATGGTCTATTTTTATGGCTTTATCATTCTTGGTATTGGGCACCTTGAGCTAGTGCTTCACGGGCTTACGCTTTTTCTTAAGCACTTTGGCATTGAGCCATTTTTATATCGCAATTTTTTGCCAAGCTTTCTCATACAGCCCTTTGAGCTCAGCCAAGATCTCATGGCATTTTTCGTCGTGACGGCGGTAAGCATTGCCTTATTTAGACGTATTTTCATTCCTAAAAAGCGTTTGCTTCCACGCTCTAAAGATGCTGAGATAATTTTGTGGCTTATTGGCGCACTGTATCTCACCTTCTTTATGTACATTCCCGCAGAAACGATCATGCGCGTCGAGCATGGCGAGCTTCCTTTCGGCTTTTTGTGGTATTTGCCGGTCAGTACGACCGTTGCACAAATCTATTGGGCATTGCCTCCGCTTGTTTTTCAGCTTCTTCATTTGATTGGTTTTTGGAGCCATTTGGCAATTTTTTTGGGCTTTGCCGTCTACATTCCGCGTTCGAAACACCTTCACCTTATCGCCGCGGGCCCCAATATCTATTTTCGCCATTTTGATAGTGTGGCGAAGCCGGCCATTATCGATTTCGAAAATACCGAGAGTTTTGGGGTAGAAAGAGTCGATAATCTTTCATGGAAAAGTTTACTAGATACTTTTGCTTGTACCGAGTGCGGCCGCTGCGATGCGGTTTGTCCTGCCGCTCTTACCAACAAGTCATTACATCCTAAAAAAGTATTGCACGATATTAAACTTAATTTGCGCTATGAAAATTGGCCGCAGTTTAAGCAGTATAAAAATTTCAAAGGCGATACTTTGCCGGGCAAAGATGAAGAATATGCCAGTATCGAGGTCAAAACGCCTTTGATCGCGCGCGAAAAAATAAGCGCTGATAGCCCTTTGCGCCTGCCTGACGGCTCTTACGATATTCATGGTCAAGTGCACCTCGACGATATTTGGGCATGTACGACCTGTGCCGCGTGTGTCGAAGTATGTCCGGTATTGATTGATTCAGTACCCACTTCGCTCATAAATCTTCGTCGCCATTTGGTGATGATGGAAGCATCAGATTATCCCAAAGAACTCAATGCTGCGATGAAGGGTATGGAGAATCAAGGGAATCCTTGGGGCGTAGGGCAGGATAGTCGTACGGATTGGGCAATGTCTCTCGATGTCCCCGTCATGGCTGATAAAAAAGAAGGCGTTGAATATCTATTTTGGGTTGGTTGTGCAGGATCCACCGACGATCGCGCGAAGAAAATTCAGCAAGCACTAGTGCGGGTATTGAAGGCAGCAAAAGTCGATTTCGCCATTTTAGGATGTGAAGAAAAGTGCACAGGTGATCCAGCCCGTCGTATGGGCAATGAATATTTATTCGACACGCTTGCTAAAGAAAATATTGCGACTTTGTCAAAATATAGCTTTAAGAAAATCTTCACGAGTTGTCCGCACTGCTTTAATACGCTCAAAAATGAATATCGTGATTTTGGTACCAATTATACGGTGCAGCATCACTCGCAGCTTATTGAAGAGCTCTTGCGCGATGGCCATTTACCTCTGAGCGTCAAAGAAAAAGTCGACGCTGAGATTACTTTTCATGATCCATGTTATCTGGGTCGCTACAACGACACCTATGAAGCTCCCCGCGCTGTGATTGCGGCGGTTGCAAAGACGCCGGTAAAAGAAATGTCCATGAATAAACGCGAAAGCTTTTGTTGTGGTGCAGGTGGTGGACGCATGTTTATGGAAGAGCATCAAGGCACACGTATTAATCACGCCAGGACTGAGCAAGCCATTGCAACGGGCGCAAAAACTATTGCCACTGGCTGCCCTTTTTGCATGACGATGATGAGTGATGGTATTAAAGACAAAGGCCGAGGCGATGATATTGTTGTAAAAGATATTGCTGAGTTGGTGGCCGAACGACTATAGGTGTGCTGTGAGTGAAGAAAAATTAGATCTTGCCAATGAGCCATGCATTACTGAAGGCATTGAATTAGCCATGGCTCTTGCTGAGGCCATGAAGCTTTTGCCGCTTCTTGATCCTGCATGGTCAATCAATCAAGCAGGGCACTTGGAGCGGGTGTATTTGCTGAAGAATTTTAAAGAAAGTATTCAGCTGGCAAAACTTTTGGGAGAGATCGCTGAAGAAGCGCAACATTTTCCTGACTTATGGCTTTCTTACGGCAAGTTACGAGCAGAGCTTTGGACCCACAAAATAAGCGGACTAAGTCGTGCGGATTTTGTTTTAGCCGCCAAATTTGATCAAAAAATTGCCCTTAAAGATAGCTATGTTTAAGCATATTCTTGCCATTGATGTGGCTAATCGCATCGAAGATTTTTCATCTCAGCTTAAAGGCTATGGCAGCGAAGCATCGCTTATTCTGGGTGATAGCGACGAGCTGGCACGTGTGCCACTTTCTTCTTTGGCGAGTGTCGATGCTCTCTTAATTTCTATTTATCAAGAACTAGGTCGTGAGCATTTGGCACTGCTGCCAACGCTCACTTATATCGGCGTCTTAGGCAGTTCGACGGCTAAGCTGCCGCTTGATTATTGCAAAGAACGAAACATCAAAGTCGACACCGTCTTGGGCTATTGCGATTATGAAACCGCCGAATGGGTTATTGGCCAGATTATTACGCATTTTCGTAGCATGGTACCGACAAAGAGTGTTTATGAAAAACATTTAGGCCTGATTGGTGTGGGCGGTGTCGGCGCCCAGGTTTTGAAAGTGGCGCTTGCGCTCGGAATGAAAGTATCTTTTAATTCGATGCGCGAGCATCCGGAACTCATTGCTCTTGGTGCTGAGGCTGCGACGAAGAAAGAAATCTTCGCACAGTGCGACGCGATTTCTCTGCACACCCCCGCCCATTTTCCTTGGCTAAGAGAACAAGATTTGATGCCCATGAAATTTGGCGCATTAATCATCAATAGCAGTTTTGGCAAAATTTCGATCAATGATGATTTTGAACATTTCTTAGAACATCGACGAGACATTGTTTTGCGCATGGATAGCATCGCTGCGAAAAGTTATGGCTTAGAGAGTCGGGCCATCATTGATACGGACGCAGCCTTTGATACTATCGATTCACAAAAGCGCCTGATTAAGCTTTTTTTCAATAATATCGCTAAGGCGAGCTTCTAAGAATAGCAACTTTTTCAGCATCCGGCCGAAATTTACGCTCAGTGGGAGCTCACGATGCTGGAAAGACTGTTTTTACTGTGCATGATGGTGAACGGTGCGTTTTTTAGTTTTGCTGAAGGCGAATCTGGAATTTTTCAGTGTATAAACCAAAGAAATTATTGGCATTGCGTGCAAGATGAAATCGATCTGGATAAAAAATGGTACGAGCGTACAAACTCTGAAGGTTTGACGGTTCTTCAATACGCAGAGAAGAAAAAATTATATCAGCTGGTTATTTATCTTTCGCGTAAGCTCCCTCAACATTCGCGCGAATAAGGCAGATAGCGGTCCATTTAAATTTTTCGTCCCACGAAAAAGGCTGATTAATTAGCTACTGCAACCGAGCGATTATTCATAAAAGATTCCTTGGCCGCAAGAGCAACTTTTAGCGCCGCTATGGCATCGTCAATCGATGGGTGAGGGGTTTGGTTCTTGTCGATGCAATCAAAAAAATGTTCAAGCTCCAAGAAATAACTTTTCGCAAAGCGTTCTACAAAACTAAAGTGAATAGGCTCGTAAGCTTCACCCGAAAGCTTCATGGTGCGTAGCTCAGTAGTTGAAACATTCGGCAGAGAAAGCATGCCTTTGTCGCCAAAAACTTCTAGGCGCTGATCATAGCCATAGCCAGTTTCTCGGGAGCAATCGATGCTGGCTAAGGCGCCATTTTTTAGTTTAAGAGAAATTAATGCCGTATCGATATCGGAATATTGTTTAAGCTCAGGCTGAATCAGCGCATCGCCACAGGCATAGACTTCGCTTATACTTTGGCCGGTGATGAAGCTAAGGGCATCAAAATCATGAATATTAAAATCAAAAAACAAGCCTCCGGAATCCTTCACGAAATTAATATTTGGGCGCACAGGATCACGATTGGTGATTTTGACAAGATGCACATTGCCAATAACGCCTGCTTTGACGAGGCTCGCTAGTTTATTGAAGCCAGGATCAAAACGACGATTAAACCCCACCTGAAGCATCTTGCCACTTTTTTCAAGGATGCTTTTTACTGCCAGAAGTTGGTCGCAGTGAAAGGAAATGGGTTTTTCGCAAAACACATTCTTTCCATGTTCTAAGCAAAGCTTCACATATTCGATATGGGTGGATGAGGGGGTGGCGATAATGCAGGCATCGATACTTTTATCGTCTAAGATGGTCGCCAAATCTTTGGTGAAAAGTTTTTTATCAAAGTACTCGGCATGTGCCTCTTGCAGATAGGGATCGTAAATAGCGCCGAGCTTCACTCTCGGCATTGCTAAAAGATTATGGTGGTGAAGTTGGCCCATGCGACCGGCGCCTAACAAGGCAACGTTGATTGACATTGACGCTCCTTAACACAAAAAGTGATGACGTAAAAACTGCCGCGCCTTTTGCGCAAAAAGATAGGGTGGCGCTTTTTTGGGATCTTGCTCGGCTTCGACGACGAGCCAACCATCATAGCCGATCTTTTTAATAAGCTTAAAAATAGGCTCAAACTTAATCATGCCATCGCCTGGCACGGTAAATAGGCCCGCCCGCACCGCATCCATAAACGAATAATCGTTCTCTTTTGCGATTGCAAAAATATCTTTGCGTACGTCTTTAAGGTGTATGTATTTGATACGATTTTGATAACGCGCTATGACCTCATAAGGGTCCATGCCAGCGGCTAGAAGATGGCCAGTATCAGGCAATAAACTCACCAGTTCAGGATCGGTATTGGCCATAAGATGCTCAAGCGCCTCTTCACTTTCGATTCCCGTGCCTAGGTGCTGATGATAGCTGACAAACATACCGGCTTTGCGAGCAATTTCGCCCATTTGATGCAGGCCATCAATCACCAAATGCCATTGCTGGGGCGAAAATTTCACCTTTGTGCGAAAAATGGGCTTAGCGCTTTGTTGAATAGAATGGCCACATTCGCATACTTTTAGCGCTTGGACGTCGAGCTCTTTTAAAAAATCTACTTTGGTTTTGAAATCCGCAATGGTGCTTTGATAACGCCCTTTTACGCTGAGCTCAGTCCCAATCCAATCGCTACTTGCGGCGAGTCCAAAACATGAAAGGTTTTTTTTAAGATTGCGGAGGTTTTTGGGGAATTTATGCCCTAATTCGCAGCCTACATAGCCTGAGCGCTTCATTTCATCAAGACATTGCTGTAAGGGGATGTTAGCACCGAGCTTTGGATCATCATCATTGCTCCAGTTGATAGGCGCGATGGCGAATTTTAGTGGCATAAAGATCTCCGTGGGAGCAGTGTTCGGGGACATGACATCAATTTTTAAGGATCACAAGAACTTATTGAGCGATGATTTTTGTTTTAGTTTCGTCGCTATAGTAAAGCTTTGTCTGCCGCTAGATGGTTTTAAGTATAAAAATACGCGGTTGACATATGAGTTTTTTACCATATTTTTGACTTCTAATTGGTTTGTCGAGGCAAAAATGCAGTTTTTTTGTTCTTCATTATTATTAATAATAATATCTTTTGTTTTTTCAGGTTGTCGGCTTCCTTCCCAAGAATCTTCCCTAATTCGACGAGAATGGCGAGGAGAAAATGGCTATGACCCTGAAGGCTATAACGAGCATGGATGTAGTGACAAGGGGCTTGATCGACATGGTGTTCCTTGCAAGGTAATAGAGGAATTACTACGTCGTGAAATTAGTTTAGCCGATCTGCAGAAGCTTGATAACGATGACCTGGGCGAAAGAAGTAAGTGTCTTGAGGACAAGCGCATTTTAAAGAAAAAACTCAAAGAGGCTGTAGAGGCTCAAGAAGCGCTGGTTGCCCAGCTGCAAAACCTTGAAGATCAAAAAAATGAAAGTCAGCGTGGTGCGGCTCTTTTAGCCACGAATCTGAGAGAGGCCTTGGCTCAAAAAGAGGCTGAGCTTGAACAAGTTCAGCAAAATCGAAATGCAGCTCTCGCGCGTGCGCGGGAGTTGGAAGAGCAACTGAGTGCTTTAGATGCCACGGTGCATGTGCTTTCTCAAGAACGCGAACAAGCATTAGCCGCTCTCAGCCAAGCTGAACAGGAGAGATATTCGTCGCAAAGTAATTTGGGGATGGCAGTGAGTGAGGCACGTCGCGAAAGTCAAGGTTTAGTTGCTGAGCGAGAGCGTGCACTGCGCGAGCGGGACCAAGCTTTGGCGATGCTTAGAGAAGAACAGGAGCGTTTAAGGCATCATAATAATTCTGCAGCCGAAGAGGCGCGCCGACAGGGCCAACAACGTAATAGCGATGCTGAAATGCTTCGACAACTGAGTGAAACTTCGCGTAGCGACAAGCAGAAAATCGCTGATTTAATTGCTGAATTACAACAAACTAAAGAAGCTCATGACCAAATACTCGCCGCCAATGGTCTGCAAAATACTAGAATAAACGAGCTCGGGGCATTATCGAATGACCACCTGAATAAAATGCAGGACTTAAAGAATAAGCAGATAGCCCAAGGACAAGAGATTGCAAATAAAGACGCTCTCATTCAGCAGTTAAGTGCAGAGTTAGATAACCTAAAGCGAAGCTATAATCAGCTCCACTTGGCGCATCAGAATGTTAAAGACGATAGTCTAAAAATCAGCAATGATTTTACTGCGCAGGTAGAAAATCAGCATCAGCAGTTGCAAGCTTTGCAAGCCGCACTTGAGGCCCAGCGCGAAGCAATCGCAAATAAAGACGAAGATTTAAGGCGTTTGGCGATGGAATCCACCCGCTCGCAAGAAGAATATGAAAAGTTGTTAGCGAATTATAATGGGCAATTGGAGGGGCAAGCTCTTCAGGAAGCAACTATAGCTAGATTAGGCAAGGAAAAGGCCGATGTAGAGGTGCAGCGAGATGAACTTGCGCAAAGCAATGCGGAACAAAGAGCTCTTTTAGCGCAAAAAGATGAGCAGATTAGTGATTTGACTTCATTGTCGTCGGAGCTTCAAAGACAACATGCAGACAAAGAGAACGAACTGGCCCAGCTTGTTCAAAGGGGAGCAGAACTTGAAAAACAAATCGCCGCAGCAAATACGCAGCTCGAACAGAGTAATCAGGTTAATGAACAACAAGTAGCTCTTTTAGCGCAAAAAGATGGGCAGATCAATAATTTGCAGACCGCGTCGTCGGAGCTTCAAAGCAAGAATGCCGAGCAAGCCGCAGAACTAGTACAGATTGCCCAAGCTCATGAGCAGCTAGCGAATAAACTTAATACGGCAGAACAAGAGCGCGACCAACTTGCGCAAAATAATGCGGAACAAAGAGAACGCATTACGGCCAAAGAAATCGAGATCAATAATTTGCAGACCGCGTCGTTGGATCTTCAGAGAAAGAATGCCGAGCAAGCAGCAGAGCTTAGAAAAATTGTTGAAGCTCGACAAGAGCTTGAGAATAGACTTGTTGCTTTGCAAAAAGAGCGTGAGGAAGAAGTCCGAAATCTTAAGCAACAACAACAAGAACAGCTCGCAGAGCTAAATAAGTTGCATGATAAAATAGCTGCAGAGGGGGATGAACTTCGGCGGCAGCTTGCAGAACATACGCAAAAGATGGCGAAACAAGCCGAAGCACTGGTGGATGCCGAGAAGAAAGTCACTGAAAAGAAAGGTAAAATTAAAGAGCAAAAAAAGTTGTTGGCAGAGATGAGAGATTTTGCTGAGAAGTATGAGGAAAACGTGACGGAGTTGCAGGAGCGGCTGAAAAAAATTGAAGATGAGAAAAACCAGTTATTAGCGAATAGTGAAGTTTTGAGCAAGGAGCTCGAAGGAAAAAATGGATTGCTTCTTGATACTCAAACTGCCTTGGATGCTTCGCAGCAAAGACTGAAAGATAATGAGGCGAATTTGCTCGCGCTGAGAGACGGAATGAATAAAGCGAGTGATGAACTCCAGGATTTGAAGCCTCAACTAGCTCAGCTTGAACTCGCGAAAGATAGCGAAGCGAAGGAAGCGGAAAAGTTGAAAACTTTGTTTGCTGAAGCCCTCAATAAGGCGAGGAATATAAGCAGTGACACTTTGGGGAAAGCATACTTTAGCGTCTACAAACGCTATGAGGGTATGCCAGAAAAAAAAGAGCTCGCCGCAGAAGATCTTGCCTGGATTATTCAAGGGCTGAATAGACTAAAAAAATCCAAAGCTCCGCTGAAAGCTCATGAATAAATTTAAAGCTATTAAAGAGAAGGGCTCTCATGAATCTAAGTTTGGGGGTAATGTGGCGTTGTTGCATAAATAAAATATGCGGAATGCCCGATGAACCATCGTCATTGCGAGCGGAGCGTGGCAATCCAGGCTAATCGTGATAAACGTATGTGCTTACCCTAGATTGCCACGGCCTTGCAATGACGGCCTTAACGCGAGCTAAGGGCTAATCGTTGTTATTGAATAAAGAGTGATAGAAAAGCTCAGTGATATTGTTATTTTTCGTCCATTGGAAAAATTCTTTCTCAAGCCATTTACGATGCCCATTAAGTAAAATATCCACTTTATATCTTTGTTTTTTGCGTGTCTCGGTAAATTTTAAGCTGGGTTCTATTTCCTTGTAAAGTCTCCTTAAAAATGTCTCTCTGGCCGCGGTGATTTTTTCCGCGTCTGGACCCAGTTCCTCAAATATAAGGAGGACTAATAAAGCTTGAATATTACATTTAATTTCAGATTTAACCATGCTTATATCGCGAGTCATGTTATCGACAAAGCAATCGAGAGTTGGGCAGTATTTATCACTGATATCTATATCGTATTTTTTAAACCATTCAGACATCTTTTTCGTCCCAAGCAGTTTGCAGGTTGCCATGTTCTCGGGTTTTTGCAAAACGCTAACGATGGCTTTGGCAGCTTGCAAATATTCTGTTGGATGATCCTGAAAACCCTTCAATTCCAAAATATAATCATCATCGCTATGCGTTAGTTTTGTAAATCCGCAATATTCATCGCCTGAACACGCCATTCGCAAAATAGGATTTCTCAGATGATGGGCTAAGTCGACCTCGCCCATGGAATTATCATCGCTGCTGCCATCTGTGTCGTCGCTACTGCCACTATTACTTTCCTCTTCAGTACTGCTATCAGCAACAGGATTATCAGCCAATTCTATGCGGCGGCTAAAAATATAGGCTCCCAGGCGAGGCAGCCAATTGCTAAACCGCTCGCTATAATCGATAAGGGCATCGTTATCAAGTTTCTTAAGATAATTTCTACTGAATTCTATCGCAAAGAATGACACTTTATCTTTCGTATCCAAAGCACTTATCCGCGTATTGATTGCATCAAGAGAATTAAAATCTTCCCTGCGATTATTAATATCAATAATAAATTTGAGCTTTTTCTCCTGATTAATGGCAGCAACCGGAAAAAATGCCACAGGCGACGGAGAGATATTTTGAGCGTGCGTAGGAGTGGATGAAATATTGAGCGCTATAACGCCATCATTAGACGATGAAGCTTCTTGCTCGTCAGAATTCGCAGTCGTAGTTGGCGAAGCAAACCTGGTTTGTTCCGTTGGAATATTAGTAAGTTTTTTTGTATTATTTTGCCAAAAAGAAGAGCTGACTTTAACGATAATAATACCGCTCAAAACGGCAACTATGTGTGTAAAAAAAGATGATTTTCCAGGTATTGGCATTTATTTAATCCTTTTAAAAAAATATACTTTTTGCTACCACGTTAGCTTTATATAAGCAATATTGTGTGTTTTCATACTGCTTATAGCTCCAAGAAATAAAATCTCCGGCCTATTTACGTCGACAATCGAAAGATCCATGAAGGGGCATCTTAGAGGTGCCACAGTGAAGTTGAAACTAGGAATCCTCGGTGCAGGGCGTATTGGCCGCATCCATATTGATAATGCTTTGCTTAATCCATCGATCGCTCTTAATGCCTTATGCGATCCCATGCTTGATCGCGCATGGGCCGAAAGCCGTAGGCTCAAGGTTTGTATGGATGAAAATGAGTTTTGGGAATGTGATTTTGATGCTGTTATCATCGCCAGTCCTTCTCATTATCATAACGAGCAGGTCAAAAAGGCTATTCATCATAAGAAGCATATTTTTTGTGAAAAGCCGCTGACGCGCACCTTGGCGGAGCATCATGAGATCAATGATCTGCTCAAAAATTACGCCCAGGTTTTTCAGATCGGTTTTAATCGACGCTTCGATCCGGATTTTTCTTCGATCGCATGTCGTGTGCGCAATAATGCAGTAGGCAGGCCCTATTCTCTCAAAATCACTTCCCGCGACCCAGGCTTGCCACCGCTTGATTATTTGCGCCATTCGGGCGGTATGTTTTTTGACATGAGCATCCATGATTTTGATATGGCACGCTTCGTGATGGGTGCGGAGGTGATTGAGCTTTTTGCGCGCGGGGCAGCTCTTGTCGATGACAAAGTTCTTGAACTCGGTGATAATGATACGGCGATTATTACGCTCAAGTTTGCCAATGGCGCTTTTGGAAGCATCGATAACTCACGTCAGGCCGTGTATGGCTATGACCAGCGTGTTGAAATTTTTGGTAGTAGCGCATCCTTACAAAATCAAAATCATCGCCAAACTAAGGTCGAATTGAGCAATGCCCAAGGCATGCACCTTGAAAACGCCATGCACTTTTTTCTTGAGCGCTACGAGCAATCTTATCGTCTTGAACTCGATGCCTTTATTCGAAGATGTCAGGGCCAGGATATACAGGTGCCGTCAATCAACGATTCTTTGCAAGCGCTAAAAATGGCGCATGCAGCGGAGTTATCCCTCAAAGAAAATCGACCTGTGCGCCTTGAGGAAATTGCATGAAGGAATTGACCTTTGATCAAAGCCGGCCCTTGGATCTTATTAGCATGGGCCGTGTTGCTGTAGATCTGTATGCTGAACAGATCGGCGCTTCCTTAAAAGATGTCGAGACTTTCAAAAAATATGTCGGCGGCTCGGCGGGAAATTGTGCCATTGGTTCTGCTCGCCTTGGTCTTAAGGTCAGTATGCTTTCCAAAGTCGGCGCAGACGCCATGGGCGATTTTGTGCGTGAGACGCTTAAAGAGGAAAATATCGATACCAATTCTTTGCAATCTAGCGAAGATCATCTCACTGGTTTGGTAGTGCTCGGCATTTGCCCACCTGATCATTTTCCCTTGATATTTTATCGCAACCAATGTGCGGATTTATATATCGATGCCCAAACTATTTCGTCGAGATATATTGGGAGTGCAAAAGCATTATTGGTTACGGGCACAGGTTTTTGTGAGCAGCATAGTCATGACACTACGCTCGCAGTAATGCAGCTTGCGAAAGAGCAAAACACCAAAATAATTCTTGATATTGATTATCGCCCGGTTCTTTGGGGGCTGAGTAAAAAAGGCGATGGCGAGAGTCGTTTTAAGAGCTCAGCGAAGGTAAGTGAGACCTTGCAACATATCCTTCCTTTGTGTGCTCTCGTAGTCGGCACTGAAGAAGAAATTTGTATTGGGGGAGGAAGCACTGATCTAAAAAGCGCACGCCAAAAAATCCAAAGTCTCACCGATGCTCTTATCGTTGTCAAAAAAGGGAAAGACGGCTGTGCTCTTTACGCCTCCGGCCATGAAAAAGATATTCCCGGCTATCCTGTGCCGGTGCTGAATGTCTTAGGAGCAGGTGATGCTTTTATGAGCGGCCTGTTATCAGTGCTTTTGAAAAATGGCTCTGTGGATGAAGCATGTCGACGAGGAAATGCGTGTGGCGCAATCGTCGTTAGGCGTCATGGGTGTGCACCGGCGATGCCTTATTTGGATGAAGTGCATTGTTTTCAAAAAAACTATTCTACGCATTCGATCGCAGATATCGATGAAGAAATCGAACAATTGCATCAGGGCTTTTTGATTAAAAACGAAGGACGAGAAGCGCCTTTGCCGATTATGGCTTTTTGTCATCGCTGGCAATTTGAAGAAAGCTGTTGGCAAGCAGAGCAGCCCTTAGAAAAAATTAGTAGTTTTAAAACTGCGATCGCGAAAGGCATAATCCAAGCTCAAAAAGCGCATGGCATAAAAAATGTTACGGTGCTGACCGATCCCGTTTATGGCGCCGAGGCTATTAAACAAGCCCATGATGCAGAGCTGTCGGTAATAGCGCCCATTGAGCGCAGTGGTACGGAGCTTACGGAGTGGCTGAAAAATGGTTCGGCCTATGAAATTTTACGTGAGCGTCCGCGCTCCTGGGGGCTAAAACTTTTATGGCAGTATCACCCGAAGCAATCGGAAGAAACAAAAAGGCATCAGTTTCAGCGTCTTTCAGAGCTTTATGACGCCGCCAAAAAATTAGATCGGCGCTTAATGCTCGAAGTAATAGCCCCTAAAGATTTTGCTTTTGGCGATGGTGAGCTTCTTTCGGTCATGGAAAAAGTTTACGCATTAAATATCAAGCCCTATTGGTGGAAATTACCTGCCATTGCCAGCGCGCAACAATGGCAAGCAATGGGCACATTGATTGACGAGTATGATCCTTTGGCACGGGTGCTTATTTTAGGCGGCGAAAGCAAGAATCTGAGTGCTTTTAAAGAGGCATTTTCGATTGCTAAAAGTAGCCATCATGGCATCGGTTTTGCAGTGGGCCGCAGTATTTTTTGGCCGGCATGGTTACAATTTTTGCGCGGCCAAATCAACGAGAAAGATGTCGCCACCGATATCGCTGAACGCTATCTGGCCTTTTACCAATTGTGGCTTAATGCCTAGGGGTATTTTATGAGTCCTTTAATTCGTCAAGCGCACCCTTTTAAAGGGGGATTGAGCGAGATTATTCGCATGAATGAAGAAAAAAATTCATGGATGAATTTTAGTGTTCTCAAACTCGCAGCGCACGAGAATTTTGTGATTGATGCCGGCTTAGAAACAGCGGTGCTCTTGCTTGAGGGTTCGGTGCTTTTTTCTTATGACACTACCGAACGCGCCGCAGTTCGCATGAGTTATTTTGATGAGGCTCCGGTAGCGATACATGTTTCATCGTCCCAAAAAATTCGTATTTCTTCAGAGATTACGAGTGAATTGGTAATTATCCAAACCACCAACGATAAGGACTTTGAAAGCGCTTTTTTTGATGCTTCCACGATGGCAGAGAATGAGCATCGCGGCCGATCTTTACTCGATGACACTGCCTATCGCTTGGTGCGCACTATTTTCGATGACCGAAACCGGCCTCACGCAAATTTGGTGCTTGGCGAGGTCATTACTTTAGCGGGTCGCTGGTCAAGTTATCCTCCGCATCATCATGCCCAACCGGAAATCTATCATTATCGTTTTAGTGAATCGCAGGGCTATGGTCATGCTGAGCTAAATAACGACGTATTTAAAATCAAAAATTACGATACGATAAAAATTTTTGGTGAAGAAGAGCACGCACAAGTTGCCGCGCCTGGCTATGCGATGATGTATGTATGGGCAATCAGACATTTGCCCGATAATCGCTATCGCATGCCTACGTTTAATCCGCTGCATGATTGGACCAGACTTTCCGGCGCCAATGAACGAGTGTGGCGTCCGCAGGGTTCATGATAATTGTTGTTCGATGAATCGTATCGTAGATTTTTGCATCTTAACCATCCTCTGCTTGGTATTGACGCTACGACAGATGGCTTAGCTTATTTCTCATCCGAAATTCCTTGTCATGAAGTAGTGCCGCCGGGGATATTACGCACTCTGTTAGAGAAGGCATCGCCTTTCTTCACCTTCCTGCGTCCTCATGCATTAGCTTTTGGCCTTCCTTTTGAGCCTTACGAGCAAAGTCCACTTTTGGGACATTTGCCCTCCCTCGATAAAATGAAAGCTCTGGCCACATCTCGGAGCTCTTCACTCATCTTTATTGGCAATGTTGATCCTGCATCTGAGCACATTCCGAAGCTTTGTAAAAATGGTTTTTATCTTATCCCTTCTTTCCCGGACATGGTCCTCGCTATTAATTTTTCAAGCTTTGAAGACTATCTTTCCCAATTATCACGTCGCTATCGTTATCGTATTCGTCATCACATCGAGATCTTTATAACAGAAGGCTATTCATTAAGCCTAAATCCTCCTCCTACCGCTGTACTCGCTGATGAGTGTTATCAGGCTTACACTTCTTTTCGTGAGCGCGCAAAAGTCCCGTGGATTGCGTATGAATCTTTGTATTTTCACCGTTTTGCCGAATTAAAAGACGCTAGCACCATAGTTGCCTACGCAAAAAATGGCCAGTTTTCTGGAATGGCGCAGATGATAAAGGAAGGGCCTAAACTTCATATTGCACGCCTTGCAACGGCTCGCGACTTTTATAGAAAAGGTGCGATTTTTTTTCGCTTGCTCTATGCGTGCATTGAACTAGGCATCAAAGAAGGGTGTGAAGAAATATCCTTCGCCCCGACGAGCTATCGCGCTAAAAAACGCTTGGGTGCAAAGCCCCGGCCTCTCGTTAATTTGCTCTATCCTATGAGTCCCGCATGGAAGAGCTTGATGCTCGTTTTGGGAGAGCAGGGCTTTAGTTTTTTCTTGAGGCATTTATCATCGATAAAGACGCTGGAAGAGATGTACTAAGCGCCAACTCAACACATCATCGTCCTTACGAGGCCAGGAACTGGCCGTGGCAATCCCTGGATTATTTCGATACCTTTTGGGAATCGCTCTGGATTGCCTCGCTACGCTCGCAATGACTATGGGTCGGCAGGTTTTGCTTGACCTATCACATCAGTTCGTCATTGCGAGGCCAGGTACTGGCCGTGGCATCCCTGGATTATTTCGATAGCTTTTGGGCATCGCTCTGGATTGCCGCGCTGCGCTCGCAATGACGAGAATCAATCGGTTTGCCCTTTTTATATGCAATAAAGCTAAGCCCAAGGAGGGTAAATACCTGGGAATCAAGGCATTCCTGTGCCCCAGTTTAAGGGACAATTGCCACCGGTGGTTTTTACGAATTGAATGGCATCAATGACGCGCAAAATTTCCTTGATGCTACGCCCAAAGGCGAACAGATTTGAGGCGCCATATTGAATGATATTATCCTCGTCAATAATGAAGGAGGCGCGCAAGGAATGGCCTGTTTCTTCATCGAAAACTTGCAAGCCACGAGATAATTTTTGCGACATATCGGAAATAAGCGTAAGCTGCACGCCTTCAATGCCCATGGCCGAGCGTGGCGTAGCAAGCCACTGTTTATGGGTATAAATTGAGTCCACCGAAATCGCGATAACGTCCGTATTTCTTTTGGCAAATTCAGGAAGATTGCGATCAAGAGCCAGGATTTCTCCTGGACAGATAAAACTAAAGTCCAAGCTATAAAAGAAGAGCAGGCTATAATGGCCGAGCAGTTCTTTATCGGTGATAGTTATTTCTTCTTTATTTTTAACCGCGGTGGCAGTGAAAGGCGGAATTTTCGATCCTATAAGCAGCATAATGACCTACCACAAGATAAATAAGGTGGTGATGAGCAGTGCCACCAGGCAAAAAATGAATATGCATCCTCGAAGAATATCGAGGTTGTTGACTGCTCTCTCAAGAAGTTGGGTTAAATGAGTACGTGCCTGCAGTTTTCGGAAATAATGAAGAATATAAATCTGAATACCTAAAATAAAAATATTGTAGGCCATTAATAAAAGATACACTTTATCGGCGATGATAAAATCATCTGTCATGGGCATGAGTCTTTCCATGACATTACGATAAAAAAGAAAACCAGAAAGACTGCCTACCGATAAGGACAGAATCACACTGAAATCTTTGGTAACTTCGAAAGTTAAAGAGATTAATTGTAGAAAAAATAATAATAGCAGTGGCATAAGCACAAGAATTGGCGTCTTTGGCGACGACCTATTGGTATATAATGAAAAGATAATCTGATATTCATCAGTAGTATCTTTAGCCTCTATTTCGGAGGCATCAGGAAAGCCGCTTTTCATGGAAAAATCGGTCAAAAGCCATCCTGCACCAAGATTTTTCGATTCCATAACCAAATGAATATTTTCTTTCCTAAAATAGGTCTCTTTATCTTTTGGCAAAATATTAGTCAAAATAATGTCGACTCGATGTCTATCGAATGGAAAATCGGCATATTTCATTTGTGATTTAAAATTAACCGTAATCTCATACGCCGCATGGATCATATCACCGGACTGTTCGATTACTGGCTTGGTTTTTTGACTAACTTGGCCACGCAAAAAATGAAATTTTGAGAAATCTTCGATACTGTGGGTCTTTGAGTTAAAATCAATATATAAATGCGCATCAATAGAAAATTCATCTTTATTAATATCAAATTTAGGAAATGAAAGTACTTCTAAACCTAGCTTCAAGCTGTCATCGATATTTTCAGCAGGATACTCAAGTTTTAGTTCAGGCTCTTTCGTGTCACGGGTAAAATAGACGTAGACGAAAAAGAGTACCCAAATAATTTGCGAAATAATGAGGATTAAAAATAGCACCTTTGTCCTGGTAAGTGCCTCAAGAAGTAATCGTTGACGATTGAAAAATAGTTGAAAAATATTCATCGCTTAACCGAATTTTCTTAGGTAATAATCTTCGCAACCTTGCCGATTTGTCGGCACCGTCTCACCACCTGGCTGCCAATCAATAGGACACATCGCCTCGTTTTTTTCTGTGTATTGAAAGGCATCTATCAAGCGCACAAGCTCATCCGTGCTGCGGCCAATAAAAAGATTATTCACCGAACCATAGACCACTTTGCCTTGCTTATTGACGATAAAAGCACCCCGATAGGGCACGCCTTTTTCCTCATTAAGAATGCCGTAGGCCCGAGAGAGATTTTTTTTAATATCGGAGAGCAACGTGAGGCGAACACCTTCAATGCCACCTTTTTCGACCGGTGTTTTTAGCCATTGCATATGCGCATAAACTGAATCGGGTGATATGGCTAAAACGTGGACATTGCGTTTACGAAACTGTTCGTGATTTTGATCGAGCCCAAAGATTTCTGTAGGACATACTTCGCTAAAATCGGCGGGATAAAAAAAATAAAAAACATATTTTCCTAAAAATTGTAAGGAATTAATCGTAACGATGCTGCCATCTTTTACGCCATCCAATACAAATTCAGGTGCTTGTTTGCCAACAATAAGCATAAATAGTGTGCCGTTTTTTATGCGATATCAGATATATTTTAATGGCCCAAATCTAAATAAAGCAAATTTATTAAAAACTTAGAGGAATAAAAAGATTATTATA
>JBPOIV010000201.1:0-7530 GCA_052034245.1 Myxococcota bacterium | reverse complement strand
AAGTATTCGTGAAGAGCTCGAAAACTATATGAGCCGCGATTTGTGCCCCATGTGTGAAGGTGCGCGTGTTTCTAAAGAAGCTCGCTCGGTGAAAATCAATGACGTCGGCATTCACCAAGTCACTGCTTTCTCTATCAAAGATGCCTTGGCTTTTTTCAAAAATCTAAAGATCGCTGATAAACATCGTCTGATTGCCGACCCCATCCTCAAAGAAGTGCGTGCTCGATTGAGCTTTTTAGAAGCGGTGGGCCTGGATTATTTGACGCTCAATCGCAGTGCCCGAACTTTGTCGGGCGGAGAGGCGCAACGTATTCGCCTTGCTACGCAAATAGGATCGGCCTTGGTGGGTGTGCTTTATGTCCTCGATGAGCCAAGCATTGGTCTACACCAGCGCGATAATGAAAAACTCTTAAATACGCTCAAAAATCTGCGTGATTTGGGCAATACCGTTTTGGTGGTTGAGCATGATGAAGATACCATTTTAGCCTCGGATTACGTCGTCGATATGGGACCTTTGGCTGGGCATCAAGGTGGCCAAGTGGTGGCGGCGGGTGTTCCTTCAGCTATCATGAAAAATAAGAACTCGCTGACGGGGCAATATTTGAGTCGAAAACTTAGTATTGCTACCCCAAAAACGCGTCGAAAAGCCGATAAAAAATTCCTCACCATCAAAAATGCCCGAGGCAATAATTTACAAGGCGTTGATTTAAGCATTCCCTTGGGGCTCATGACCTCGATTACGGGGGTCTCAGGCTCGGGTAAGAGTTCGCTCATTATCGATACTCTTTATGCTGAACTTTCGCGTTATTTTTATGGCAGCGGTGCGGATGTTTTGGCTCACGATGGTATCGCGGGTCTGCAATATATCGATAAGGTCATCGATATTGATCAATCACCCATTGGTCGTACGCCGCGCTCGAATCCGGTAACTTATACCGGCATCTTTGATATCATTCGGAATCTCTTCTCCGAGCTTCCTGAATCGCAAATGCGTGGCTTTAGTGCGGGGCGTTTTTCTTTTAATGTGAAAGGTGGACGTTGCGAAGCCTGCAAAGGTGGCGGCGTAGTTCGTATTGAAATGAACTTTCTGCCTGATGTCTATGTGGTGTGCGATGAATGCAAAGGCTTGCGTTTTAATCGAGAGACTTTGACGGTAAAATACAAAGACAAATCTATCGCCGATATTTTAGAAATGACAGTGGATGAGGCTTTGGCCTTTTTCGCAGCCATTCCGCAAATCGCCAAAAAATTGCAGACCTTGCATCGCGTGGGCCTCGGCTACATTCATCTTGGTCAGCAAGCGACCACTCTTTCGGGCGGCGAAGCGCAGAGAATTAAGCTGAGCAAAGAACTTGCCAAGCGCGCTACAGGAAAAACCCTCTACATTCTTGATGAGCCCACCACAGGTTTGCATTTTCACGATGTGAACCAGCTCTTAGGTGTGCTTCATGAACTCGTAGACCAAGGTAATAGCGTGGTGGTGATTGAGCATAATCTTGATGTGGTGAAATCATCGGATTATGTTATCGACCTTGGTCCTGAAGGAGGATCGGGTGGAGGTAAAATCATCGCCGAAGGTACTCCTGAAGAGCTTGCCCGTCATAAAACAAGCCATACCGGTCGCTTTTTAAAAGAACTCTTTTTGCGCGATAAGTAAACGGGATTCGTGTCCTTGTGTTCTGAGCCAAAACCACTTTTTAGCTGCTATTTGATCAGGTGCGCTAAAAAGTGGGGGAAGCTTATGCGTGGCTCAGGAATTTTTCTTTTAACAACGGCAGTTTTATGGTTGAGCTCGTGCACGAGTTTAAAAAGCCTACCCTAAGCTAAAGAAGCTAATTCGGGATTCCCAAAATATATTATCTTTATGATCGTTGATGGCATGGGTTTTGAATATATAAAAGCCGCTCGCATTTATAATGGTTTAAAACCTCTACGCTATGAAAACTTTAGTTGCAGCACCAAGGTGAGCACGTGTGCTTATGATGGCGCTGATGCACAAGGACATTGTCTCGCAGATTCCGATCATGTGACCGATAGCGCTGCCGCAGCAACAGCTATTGCGACCGGGTATAAGGTCCACAATGGCGTGGTCAGCAAGCTCAATGATCAAAAAGAATATGATATAGAAACCATTCTCGAAATCTCTAAACGCCAAGGAAAGAGCACTGGCGTCGTGGCTACTAAATTGTTCACCGACGCAACGCCCGCTGCTTTCGTGGCTCATGCCGTTGGCCGCAATATGACCGAAGAAATTTTGACCGATATTTTTCAAGGATCGAAACCTAATTTAGTCTTTGGTGCAGATACTTCACAACATCGCGCTGTCGCTAAGGCCTCCTCAACAAATTATGCTTTTGTGCACTCAGCTTCGGCATTAAAAACTCTTACCGCTAGCATCGACGAGGGCCAAAGCTGCGCGGGCTCTGAATGCCCCTATGTTTATGGCGGTTTTGGTGAGCATGAGCTTATTCCCGGCCAATACCGAAAAATTACCGGTTTGCCGCTTGAAATAACGCCACAAGAAACCTTTAAAGTGCTCGATATCCCGCATCTCTCAGAGATGACTGAGGCTGCGCTTACTATTCTCAATAAAAATAGCCAGGGTTTTTTCTTAATGGTTGAAAGTTCTTTGCCTGATACCATTGGTCATTATAATGCTCAAATCGATGCGGAAAAATCTGCGCCGTCGGCAATTGAGGCTCTAATTAGTGAAATGCGCGAAGTTGAAAACACCGTCAAGGTACTTGAACAATTTGTGGCAAAAAATCCCGAAACACTGGTGATTTTGACAGCAGATCATGAAACAGGCGGACTTCGCATCGAAGAAGATAAAACAGCGTGCTTAGGCGAAGAAAAATGTGTGCCTAAGGTTCTTTGGACATCGGCAAAATATGAGCCCACGCCTGATAGCCCCGCGCGTCATACCAAAGTCGATGTGCCACTTTTTGCACTGGGCGCCGGCGCAGAGCATTTTTGCCAGGAGCGCATTAATAATATTGAGATAAAAAATCTTGCTCTTGGTACTAAGCAATAAAAATATTCTCTAAAGCCGGTTTTTAAAAACCGGCAAGAGCTAGGGGTGACTAGAGTTCTATTATTTCTTCTTCTACGAGGCTTTGGTGCCCTTCTAAGTGCCTAAGAAGAGTATCGCTCAATTCTTTAACGCTATTTCCAAAGCCCGCACATAAAACAGCGATAAGAACGCTTACAGGAACACCAACCATCCCTCCAAAAAGCAATGGAAGCGAAATATATAGAGGAACTCCATGCTCATCTAAGCCGATGGTGACCAATCCCGTAGATAGCCCGAGCAGAGAAGCAAAGCACAGCGTTAAGCCTGCATTTGTTCCTACCGCCGCCCCATCCATTAAGCTATAGGCAACAGATTTTACAGTATATTTTAAGCACTTTTCGCCACAGCATTTATTCTTTAGATAAGCGAGAAGTTTATAAGATTGTTCTAAATCTTTGCTCGATGCCTTTTCTACCCCACGTTCAATGACTGAGCGAGAATAAAAATCGCCATAATAAAGGATGGAAAAAGGGCATTCAGCTTAGTAATTTTCGTTGAAATGAGTCCTCTTTGGCGAAGAGAAGAATTGTCCCAACGTCCGTCTTGATTATGGGTGAATTTTTTCTATGATGAAATAATGAATAAAGACGAGCTAAAAGCTTTACGAAAAGCGGCCTATCAAAAAGCAAAAGAAGCGCGGGATAAGGATCCAGAGTATTTGCTTCTCAAGGAAAAGATGAAAGAGGCGAGGAAAGCTCACTACCAAGCATTCAAGAAAAAGCTCAAGGAAGACAAAGAAGCTGCGCGACTCGAGCGCCAGAAAGCGCGTGACGAAGAGCTCATGGAGGCCTTTGGCCTCAAAGAAAAACTTCGCTTAATTAAATTTGAGTAATTTTTATAGTATAAATAATAAATAAAGAGCTGTTGAAACAGTTATGCCATGTATTACCGCAATACCGAGTTTCTTCTTTTGTCGACTTAAATTTATCATAAAAACATCAATTTTATTGAGCAAAAATATTAATAAGGTTGCTCCTAGCAATAAAAAAAATAGGTAATCAGAAAGCATAAGATCACCTGATTTTGGTGATAGCTGCTCGATGACGTACCTATAGGCGAGGAGACCGGTTATACAGCCTAAGACCAAAGTAACGCTGGCGTTTATTTCTACGGAAAGCGCGAAGAAAATCATATAATAAATCAAAAAAATAGGCAGAAGCACGGCGAGTAGAGAGCGGGTTCCGTAGCGCTCGACAAACAGCGAAAAATTTACTACCGGCTGGGCAATGCTTCCTCTGCTCGATTGCTCCGACAGCGTGCTTTGACGATAGCCCTGTTGTGCTGCATGTCCCACATGGCCCCACCCGAATGAGCTTAATTTATCTTGAAAAATAAAATCGGTAGTAAGCGCTTCAAGCAAAATTTCTTCGGTTGAAACAAAAGGAAGGGTGAGGATGAGGTCTACACGATGATCATCGACCGGAAAATCGGAAAAACTAAGGCCACTTCTGAATGAAACTTCAATCGCATAAAGAACTTTTTGTTTATTGCCAATAATTTGTATGTCAGGGTCAGAGCGGGAAATAAGCTTGCTTTGTTCAAATTTAAAATTATTGAGAAATTCAATAGGCAGGGCGCCAGCATCGAATTCAAACCAGAGATTGCCGGAAAACTGAAAGAGGTTTTTGATGACATCGAATTCTTGAAAACGGTCGATGCGTAGTCCCACGCGTAAAGGTAAAGGAAAACCGCCGAATTCGCGTAGGGAAGCGGGGGAGATATGGCTAAGTACTACGGGTTCGTCCTTAGCTTTAAAAGAATCAACGCGAAGAAAGAATGCCACAATGAGAATGAGGCCGCTGACAACAATCATCAGAGCCTGAAATAAAGGTGAAACCAATTCCCGTTCATTTTTCCTTTCGAGCATAAAACCTCAGTTTTCTATCGGATAACTTTTCCACTCATTCTTTTCAGTGCTCTCCACATACACCTCGGTCGCAAGTGAGCGTGTTTTTGGATTGAAGCTATAGTTTAGGCCATGAAAGTTAGTATCTTTCATGCCCTCAATGACCTTTATTACTTGATAGGGCGTGACACTGCCGGGTGGAACTTTATCGAGCGCATCGAGAAAAAGCTTTGTGGCAATGTAGGCCTCAAATGAAAACACATCGATGATATTGTTGTCATTTTTCATTGCCTCGCGATATTCGACAGCGATGGGAAGGGTACTGATAAAAGGATTTGGCACGGCCGAGCCGTATAAAACCTGTAAGCCCTTTTGCCTAAATAAACGTCGAAGAGGAATTTCTCCGATGGAAGATAGACCGAAAAGACTAAGGGATTGCAGAGTTGATACTCCTACTTGGCGCACGAATTCCTTGGTTGCGGTCCCTACCGAGAAAAAGCCTATGGCGTCAGGGCCACCATTGATGATGTCTTTGGTCATGGATGAAAAAGACATGATTCCCCGTGTATAGGGCAAAGGAATCACATCAGTGATGCCGAGTTTTTTAAGCTCTTCTACCGCTGCTAAATAAGGCCCTTGGCCAAAGGCATCGTCTTGGTAAAAGAAGGCGAATTTGCGGGCGCCATATTCTTGCTTCATCTCACGAACGAGAGCACGTGCCTCATCTTCATAACTTGAGAGATAATGAACGATGTTAGAAAATTGGGGCGCACGAATGAGTGAAGATCCTGTTTGGGGAAAAAATACCGCCGCCTCTTTTTGTTTGATAAGATCCAAGGTCGCTGCCAGCGTCGGGGTTCCTAAAGACAAAAGGAAAAATCGTACGCCTAAATCGAGCTGCTCTTGGGTATTTTTTCTCGTTAAACGAGGCACATAATCATCATTCGCCACATAGAGCCGTATGCCTCTTTCGCTGTTTTTGCCATCTCTGTTATAAATATTTATTGCCGTAGCTAATCCTGCTCTTAATTGATGGCCGGTAGTGGGTATGCCCCTTATCAAAGACATATTCGATGCCACCTGAATGCTCATCGTTTTTTTATTTTTAGTGCCAGAAATACTATTGACCGCTTCCTCTTCGACAAAGCCGGTGGCCAGGTAGCGATCCTGATGGATGTTGCTTATTAGAGAATCCTCAACTTTTTGATCTAAAGTGATGGCGGAAAAAGCATCATGAAAAAAATTGAGGAATTTTCTATTGGTGATGGTCGGAGAAGACAGTACGCCCCAGCTTGTTGCACCATGATCTTGCTCCAACATGGCAATACCATCTTTTATGCGGTTTCCTGAACGCCAATTGCCGGCTTTGATCGCGACCCTCACATCGATGAATGATGCCGCATCTGTTTCTTCTTTCGGGACCTGAATAATGCTGTAATTACTATTTTGATTAAAGCTTAAAGCATCAATGTTTTTTTCCTGATAACTAAGATCATCCTTGCCTGCAAAGGCGATGCGTATTGCTTCATTAGTATCTGTTGCTCCGCTCAAATATAGGGCCGCAGGTAGTGTATCAAAATAGTTATTAATCTCTATGGCAAATGGTATATCTTGATCAGAGTGAAGCTTTCCTCTTAAACGCAACTCATTAGCTAGGCTGAAATTTCTCCATACAATGTCTCGCTCATGTTCACCCGCGAGATAGATTACTTGACGAGGATTTTTTTCTATCAACAAAGATACGAGAATAAGCGTGTCGATCGAATATGCTGAACGATCGATAAGGTTGCCATTAAAAACTATATAAAGAGCATCATCAAGTATACGTAAATCTTCATGCAAAGACCCGCGTTGCTGCAAATACCGCAAATCTCTGAGCAAGGAATGAAAAGCTCCATGCAGATCACCAAAGACTAAGACTTTTGTCTTTTCTTGAGCCCTCAGATGAATGATGGTATTTTTGCCATCGCCAAGCTTATTGGTGCGATTTTTTTCCGTTAGCTTTTTAATGAGCCTCGCCATGAAACGAGCGCTCCACGGGTCCTCGGAGTGAAGCCCCAATTTATGCAGTATGCTCTCGCTGAAGGGAGAGCTCCTTTGCTTGAAAAAAGTACTAAAATCCGGATTATTCCAATCGTCGTTATCGGGACTGGGAAATTCCGGGAGGCTTAAAGCGTAGGTTTCAATTTCCTTGAGCGTAAAAAATTCTTTGGGTCCTATGAAGCGAAAAAAATAATTGAGCAAGACGCCCGCCAGAACTGATAGCAGGAAAGCATACAAGAAAATCACTACCATCTTTTTCTTAGGCATCGCTATTCCTGTCGCCCGAGATATACTTGAGTTCGAAAAGATTGGGCATCGTTCTTATTGTGCAGCAATCTCATGAACTTTTGAAATTCTTCATCAATTTAGCGGCTAAGATATTTTTTAATTATTATAGAGATTATCAAGTTTAATTATGCGGCTTATTTCGTCTAGAGCATAAGCGCAATTTTGCCGAAATTCCTATCCATTCGCGCACAACAGATTTTTTTTTCTTTGAGGGAGTTTCGGCAATAAGTGTTTCGTTTTCGGTGGTCATTATTATTCGGAAAATTGAAAATTGATAGTT
>JBPOIV010000144.1:0-7586 GCA_052034245.1 Myxococcota bacterium | reverse complement strand
GTGAAAATGAAGAGACCATTTTCAAAGTGGAAGCCCTTATCCTCGCCCGATACGAGGAGGAAAGGCACTTTAAGAAGTGCCGCTTTTGTTTTTTTATCGAGCGGAAAAGCAACGAGATCTAGATCAGAATATAAAGAAAATGCATAGCCTTTTTCGAGTAAAAAAGAGCTTACTATCTTTCTTAAGATATCAAGTTTAAGATATAAATAGATATTTGCAGTGAATAAATGCTGATTTTCATTCATCTGCGGCAAGTCTCTTAAATTTTGCACGGCCACATTACTAAGTGATATATTTCGTGCGTGAAAAGCTTCGCACAAAGTATGCATGGTATTCTTTAATGCTTTATCATTTTCCATAGCTCTGTCTAACCAAAGATTAATATCACAATCACGGCATTTTTCTGACCAATTTATAACGCTAAATATGATATTTTTTAATAAGTTTTCTTTTGATAGTCCACCTATATATTCATTATTGGTTAATGACTGATTTATTTTAGGCACAAACATGAGGTTTACCGCAGTTTCATGTGAAACGCTTAATTCCGTACTGGCCGCGCGGAGAGTCAGGTTGCCGCGGGCAACTTCTTGGCACCAATGTTCCATATTGATTCCTTGCGCTTGTGCCGAGGGAAATTGGACTAGCCGAACCAGGCCATCGGCCAGATAGTTCATAGAGCAGAGAGCTAGTTGGTCTTGCACCCACAGACCAAACCCTTCCAACTCATCTCTCGTGCTCATTCTTTCATTACTTTTTTTCTTGCCCAAGAAGGACGTGAAAGGAGGAAGCTTTCGTGAAATTTTGCTGAGACACGCCGAAAAAAACATTGAACATGCTGTATTTGTTGCGTTAGTCACGGTGAGGAGCGGTTCTTTATCCTCCTCCTCCTGCGAAAAATAGGTATAAGCAGCATAAGAAAGGGATGCTATACACCCAAGGAAAAGAAGACGATTTAACAGCACATAGGTCGTGGTTTTTTCTAAGTCTTCTCTGGATTGAGTAGCATTAAGGGAAAGCGAAAGGATTAAAAATAGTAAAAATAGCTTCTTCATATTGAGCCTTGCTACTGAATTGATTGTCGATTTTTTAAAATTAAATACCTTAAATAGTGAGTATAGGAAAAGAATTTAGCTGCAATACCGATATATCTAGGTTAAGTTCATATAGACAATACGTTAATAGATAGGAGTAAGGTATGAAATTATTTAAATTAATGTTGTCAGCTATGGCAGTTATGGGTCTTTTGGGCGCCAATGTGAATGCTCAAGAAGTGACAGCACCTCCAGCTAAATTTAAAGTTCCTAAAGAATGTATGCCTTTGAAACCAGTAGATAAGACAACGGCTACGAAGGAAGAAAAAAAGGCATATAGAGATTGTGTTATGGCTGGTCAAGCCGCTGGATCTCCTACAGTAGAGGTAGCGGACCCTGTTATGGAATAATGGCTACAATAATGAAAAAGCGGCTTTTGAGCCGCTTTTTTTGTATCCAAAAATATAACTTACTAAACAACACCCTTCGCACGTTCTTCGCGAGTAGGGCCTTTGCTTTGCGTTACCGGACCGCCAGCATGCTTGAAGTATTTCTTCGCCAATAGATAAGCCGCCGGAGAGATAAAGAGTGAGGTGAAAACCCCTACTATAATCCCAATGGTGAGCACCATAGCAAAGTTTCTGATTGCGCCTGTAGCAAAAATCCATAAAGAGGAGCTTGCAAAAAGCGTGGTCAAGGTACTGTTGATAGTTCGGCTAAAGGTTTGGTTGATGGCTTTATTGATAAAAGGTTTCAACTCCTCAGCAGAAAGATCGCCTTTGGGCACATCTTCACGAATACGGTCGTAGATAATAATCGTATTGTTAATGGAATAGCCCAAAATGGTGAGAAGCGCTGCGATCGACGGGGTATCAAATTCCACTCGACCGATGGTGAATACCATCAAAGCTCCCATCACGTCGGCAATCAAAGCGATAATAGCGCCGGGCGAAAAGAAAAGATCGAAGCGAATAATAACGTAAATCACAATAGCGATCAGCGAATAGATAACGGCCAGTAAGCCATCAGTTCGAAGTTGTTGAGAAACTTGGCTATCGACGAAATCTACTTTACGGACTTCTACTGCACCAAATTTAGCTGCTAAGACCTTCTCGATTTTTCCAGAAACACCAGCAAAATGAATAGTGTAGCGAATCTGGCCATTTTGGGGTTCATCTGAACTCACAGCGCCATAAACATCCGGGATGGCATCTGCCGTCGCTGCTGTTTTTCTCAGCTCCACGCCGCCTTTTTCGTTCAAAAGATCGGTAAGTGCGCGGCGTTGCTCAACGTGAACGTTTTTCCTCAAAGCAGGATCAACTTCATCTTTGGCGGTATCACTGAGCCATACTGCAAGCTGGCTGCCGGATTTCTCGTCGAAAAGCACGCGAGATTCCCCAAATTTTTGGCTGATCAACGCTTTCATGCGTTCAACATCGCTTTGCTCAAGCGCGGCAACGCGCTCAACACGGACAAGCAGTTCATTATTCTGGATCGCTCCAAATTGTTGGACTTGATTTTTGTCAAAACCAGCCTCTTCCAAAGCTTGGCGAACCTCACTTGCAGGTACTGCTTTGTTGAACTTGACTTGCATTTCAAGCCCACCCAAGAAATCGATGCCCCAAGGAATTCCTAAGACGAGCAAAGATATAAGAGAGGCAAGTGGCAGTACCAGCGATAAAGCGGTAGCAACTTTGAAACGGCCCACGAAGTTAATTTCATTTTTAGGATCAAATATCGTTACGAATTTCATAATCTTCCTCGTGCAGCCTTAAATAGAAAGGGTTTTTTGTCCGCGCGATGTCATCATGTCGACAAAGATGCGGGAGATAAAAATAGCACACACCACCGATGAGACTGTTCCGATGAGGAGCATAGTCGCAAAGTTTTGGATGGGCCCACTACCAAATTGCCACAAGACCACACCTGCGATGAAGGTGGTGATATGGGTGTCGAGTACAGCGCTCATCGCTGCATCATAGCCAGCTTTGACGGCCGAGCGAGGCATTTTGCCTTGTCGAAGCTCTTCACGAATACGCTCATTGATGAGCACGTTCGCATCCACGGCCATACCAATGGTCAGCAGCAAAGCTGCAACACCAGGAAGAGTCAAGGTTGCACCGAGAGCAGAAAGCATGGCGAAGATGAAGGCCACGTCAAAAAGCACACCGATTACTGCCGTAAAGCCAACTTTTCGGTAGTAAAGAATCATGAACAAGGCGATTGCTAAACTTCCCACCATAAAGGCAATTTTTCCTTGCTCGATTGAATCGCGTCCCAAAGAAGGTCCAACGGTTCTTTCTTCACGGAAAGTTACCGGAGCAGGCAAGGCACCTGACTTAAGCACAAGGGCAAGCTGATTTGCATCGCTCATCATTTCTTGATTGCTTCGTGCACCACCCATGCTGATAAATGCATTTCCGTCAGGGATTTTCGTCGAAATAACCGGAGCACTATCGACCATGTCTTCGAGTACGATAGCCATGCGCTTACCAATATTCATGGCAGTGAGTTCAGCAAAAATCTTGGCGCCTGTAGGACCAAAAGAAAGACTTACGCCTGGACGAGGATTAATATCTGAGCCTGGCGATACACGCGCATCGACCAAATCATCTCCGCTCAGTGCGATTTTTCTATCTAAGGTATAGGTACGCATTTTGGCATCAGGACCATTGCCTAAGCCTAATTTCCCAAACTTAATACTGTATTGTGAAGGCACTTTATCTGATAAATATTCTTTTACTTTTTCAAGCTTGCTTGCATTGAAGACATAATAGATATCTTTTCCAGACCCACTATCACGAGAATAACCACTATCAACAAGTTCTACACCTTCGGGAAGATCCTTCAGGCCTCTTAAAAACTCAGTATCGTCTGCGCACATTTGAAACTGTAGCTGAGCTGTACGACCAATCATTGTTCGTGCCAAATCAGGGTTATCATTACCGGGCAATTGAATTTGCACTTGATCATCACCACGTCGGGCAATAGAAGGCTCCGTTACACCCATTTTATCCACACGATTCACGATGGTTTTAATAGTCTGATTAACCGCATCATTTCGAATGGATTGAATGAGCTGTGGCTCTAGACGCACGGTCACGGTGTTGTCATTGGAGCTTACAAAATTAAAGTCAGGGAATTTCTTCAGCACTTTATCTTTAAAAATGCTCATATCACTGCTTTTGGCGAGCGTTAATTCTACATGATCTTGAAGCCTTGGATCATCGCCACTTTGCTTCGTAGAACTAATCACAACGCCTTCATCTTTGGCAAACATGATCAGACGATCGGTGGCACGAGCAGTTTTGTCGGTAATGGCCTTGTCGAGGTCCACACCCAAAACCATGTGAATTCCACCCTGCAAATCAAGCCCAGGGACGATATGCGTTTTAGGCATCCACGACGGAAGATACTTCGCAAAAGCATCTTTGTTTTGTCGGACTTCCTTAATCGCTGCTTCGTCGAGGGTAAAATAAACCAGCGAGGGATAGAAAAAATATGTCGCTAAGCCAAATAAAGCCAGAGCAATAACCAGCCTCGGCTTCCATGTCTGTTGCATGTTCACTCCAATGTTATCTCAAACTATCAAAAAAAAATTTAGGTTCCGCTGTTGGTTGTCGTCGTCGTTGTCTCTGCTTCAGCAGGGCTCACCAAACCTTGAACTGCTTGTTTAAGAACGCGCAATTTAGTCTTGTCGTTAATTTCAATCACGACGATACGATCCTCAACCGCAAAAACTTTGCCCATAATCCCCGAAGACAAAATTACCTCATCTCCGCGCTTTAAACCAGCAAGCAATGCTTGATGTTTTTTTTGTTGCTTTTGTTGAGGTCTAATCAAAATAAAGTAAAGCACCGCAAACATGGCACCAAACATTAAAACCGTACTTAAAATACCACCGCCAGCAGGGGCGGCGCTTTGTGCAAAACTTTCAAACATAGTTTTCTCCTATTAGCTTCTTATCCAATCATTTCCTCATCTTTAGCGCAATGGGCTAGGATGTGGCTTCCGGGGCTTTTTCGTGCGCGATAAAATTCATCAAAATAATTCCCCACAATAGCAGCTCGTGCATCACGCACCAAATCTAAATAATAAGTAATGTTATGCAGTGAGGCTAAACGATAATACAATATCTCTTTGCTTAAAAATAAATGTCGTAAATATGCTTTTGAATAATTCAAACAGGTATAGCAGCCACATCTTTCATCTAAGGGCAGAAAATCATGTGCATAGATTTTATTTTTGATGGAAACTTTACCCATGCTTGTAAATAAGCTCCCATTTCGTGCATTTCTTGTCGGCATCACACAGTCAAACATATCAATGCCCGCTTTAATGCCGTCGAGAATATCATCAGGAGTACCCACGCCCATTAAATAACGTGGTTTTTCTTTGGGCAAAAATTGAGCGGTGGCATTGGCGGTTTGCCACATCTCGTCTTTATCTTCACCCACGCTTAAGCCCCCAATAGCGTAAGCAAAGAGGTCATGCTCGAGCACCATCTGCGCATGTTCTCGACGCAAATCTTCATGGATGCCACCCTGCACAATACCAATCAAGCGAGCATTACCGCTATCCATGGAATCGACACAGCGTTTGAGCCATGCTGAAGTAATGCTCATTGCTTTGCGAATATCATCGCGCAGGGCTTTGGCCATGGGACACACATCGAGCGCCATAATAAAATCCGAGCCTATGGCCATTTGAATAGCCATGCTTTCTTCTGGCGGCATAGGATGCAGAGAGCCATCGAGATAGCTTTTAAAAATAACGCCGTGCTCATCGATTTTCACAAGGTTCATATGCCCGCTACTTTGCTTAGCTTTGCCGCGAGGCGTTCCTTGGCTCAAAGAAAATACTTGAAAACCGCCGGAATCAGTCAAAATAGGGCGTTCCCATCCCATCAACCGATGAAGACCACCGCATGCCTTAAGATATTCTTTTCCTGGCCGAAGCATCAGGTGATAAGTATTGCCCAAAATAATTTGTGCATTGGCATTTTTTAAGTCGCTATTCGACAAAGCCTTGACCGAACCTTGGGTGCCCACGGGCATAAAAATAGGGGTTTTGATACTGCCGTGAGGGGTTTCAATAGTACCCGCTCGAGCGTGATTCTCGGTGGCTTCAATCGTGTAAGTAAATTTACTCATTCAAATTTTTCCTGATTTCAAAAAAACAAGCATCGCCATAAGAAAAAAATCGGTAGGCTTTTCTTACCGCTTCTTCATAGACACTGAGCACTTTTTTAAGGCCGATGGCGGCGGCAACCAGCATGATCAAGCTTGATTTTGGTACGTGAAAATTAGTGATAATCCCGTCGGCACCGAGAAATTGATAACCCGGACGAATAAAAATGGCTGTTTGTCCAGCACAAGGCGAAAAGAAATTTTCGCCGCGTTCTTTGGCCCATTGCATGGATTGTTCGACGACACGCATGGCAGTCGTACCGACAACGATAAGGCGCCGATTTTGCGCTCTTGCTTCATTAAGTTTTTGCGCGGCCTCATCGCTCAGGGAAAAAAATTCGCTATGCATTTTATGCTCGTCAATATTTTCGGTGCGTACGGGCAAAAATGTACCAGGGCCTACATGAAGAGTGGTTTCTACAACGTGGATGTTTCGTTGGCGCAGACTTGCCAAGAGCTCTTCCGTAAAATGAAGCCCGGCAGTAGGTGCCGCTACTGCTCCCCACGTTTCATCTTTGGCGAAAATAGTTTGATAATAAATATCGTCGTCGCTATCAGCCTTGCGCCCAAAATAAGGGGGCAGGGGCATTTCGCCATATTCTTTTGCATAAAGACCCAAATCAATGCTGCTTCGAATTTCATAAAGACCCGGTTCTTCTTCGATTTTTCTCATCACCGAAATAGAATGCTCTCCCACATTCAGTGTTTTGCCGACAAGATAGCCCTTAATCAAAGCAGCCCATGCACCATTTTGAAGGGGCCTCACCAGCAACAATTCAACTTTGCCGCCGCTTGATTTCTCAGCAAAAAATCGAGCCTTCATCACCTTGGTATTGTTGACGATCAAGACATCGCCGTCTTTCAGGTAATTGCCGATATCTTTGAATTCATCGTGGCGTGCTTCTTCATCGTTTTCTAGAAGAGCCAAGAGGCGAGAGCTGCCCCGCACAGGCCGGGGGTGTGTCGCAATAAGTTCTTTCGGAAGAAAAAAATCATAATCATTTAATTGGTGCATAGCCGCTGGTGTATGTCATTTGTAAGGCTTTCTCAAGTTGGCACTTAGCTTATTAAAAAAAAGATATAGTGTGCCTCCCCGGAATAGGAATGGCCATGCCGCTGTTAACTCTCTTTGCTGTAGTTTTTAGGGGAGATAATATGTTAAAAATATATAAAAAAATATTTTTTCTTGTTTATTTTTTTAGCGTTATTCTGCACTCCCTGGAAGACACCAAATCAGCAGAACTTATAGTGGAGCTTAAAGAGGTCTTGAGGTCAACGAGCTCAAGTTCTGAGCTGTCACAACCGGGCCCAAAAAAAAGAACAAAGGCTCAAAAGTTAAGGCGTTATTTGGAGAAAAAATTAC
>JBPOIV010000134.1:0-3794 GCA_052034245.1 Myxococcota bacterium | reverse complement strand
ATCGTGGATGCGTCTTTCTTCGCTCAATAAAAATATAAGTCTCGATGAAAAAAATCTCTATGAAATAGTACAAGAAGATAGCCATAATATTCTTTTTCGCTATATCACTAAAGAAGGCCTCAGTATCGAGAGAGCCTATCATTTTGAAAGTGACGGAAAACTTAGTGAAAAAATATCCCTAAAAAATCTTTCCGCTATTCCGATAAAAAGTGAATTAATGCTCAGCGCAGTAAAAAGTGGTGAAAAAGGCTCTGAGCCCGGCATTATGAACCCTGGTGTTCAAGGCGAAGCGGTCGTTATTAAGGCAAGCGATAAGCATGAGCGTTTAAGCTATAGTGATTTATTGGACAAGCCTAAAACAATTAATCATTGCACTTATTTGGGCTTTGAAGATCAGTTCTTTTTATCAGCTTTTATCCCGATCGATATGACGATCATTGATAAAGTAGATATCAAAGTGAAAGATGTTGGTGATACTCATCGAGAAGCAAGCTTTGATATTATTTTGAAGCCTTTTATTTTGATGCAGGGTGAAACAAAAACCATTGCCTACGACATGTTCATGGGCCCAAAGCAAGTAAAATTATTGGCTTCAACCAAACCGCCCCTTGATGAAAATATCGATTTTGGTTGGTTTGGTGTTTTGAGTCGTCCGATGCTTTGGCTTTTGGTGCAAATTTATGGCTTCGTGCAGAATTATGGTATCGCTATTCTTCTCATTACCTTGATTATCAAGCTTCTTACTTATCCATTGACTGCTAAATCGTTCTCGTCGCAGCAAGCGATGAAACTCATGCAGCCAAAGATTAAAGAGCTACAACAAAAATACGGCCATGATCGAGCTTTGTTTGGACAAAAACAAATGGAGCTGTATCGCTCTCACGGGGTGAATCCTTTGGCGGGTTGTTTGCCGATGTTGATTCAGCTGCCTATTTGGTTTGCATTCTTTCAAATGTTGCGCAGTTCAGTGGAACTTTTTGATCAGCCTTTTTATGCTTGGATCCATGATTTGACCCGTCCTGATCAGTTTTATGTGTTGCCGGTTTTAATGGGCCTTAGCATGTTAGTGCAGCAAATTTTTACACCAACACCAACGGATCAGCCACAGATGAAGTATTTTATGTGGGCCATGCCGATCTTTTTGACCTTCATCATGTTGAATATGCCTTCGGGATTATCCTTGTATATTTTAACGAATAACTTGCTAACTATTTTGCAGCAGATAATTATAAAAAGACAATCAAGTAAAGTGATAGCATAAAGGCTAATATACCCAGGTAATTAGTTGAAATTAATCGAACAAAGGTATTGTCGATGAATATGGGCAGTAGGACTTTTCGAGGGCGTGGTATTTCAAATGGTATGCGAACAGGTGGAGAGGCCTCGGATGTAGGAAATCGAAGAACCTTCGATGAAGTAAAAGTGCCACCGGATAATATTGGCAATAAGTTTGAAATGGTCCAGTTTATTGAAGAGGACACGGACGGCCTTGGTAATTCTGTTTTGGAAGAGCCGGCTCATTTAAAAAGTGGGATTTTGGCAGGCTTAAGCGCTACCGAGAAAAATCCTAATCATCGTCACCGGCGAAACTATCAAGCACCGACAAAAACTCGTGTGGGCCATGCTCCTTCAGAGAATTTTTCTAAGCGTTCAATCCCAAGTCCTAAGGCACCCATCGAGCACAGTGGTGAAAACTATTTTGCTCGTTTGAACAGCGAGTTTGCCAAGTTATTGAAAGAGCGCAGCGGCATGCCTTTTGCTTTTTCGATGAAGGCCATTGTCGACAAAGAAGCTAAGGAATCTATTTTCAATGAAGAGTTAAAAAAACTTCAAACAACTATTGAAAATATCCTAGAGACAAATGCCATTTCAGCTTCGGTAAAACTGCTTCAATATGGCACTGAGAAGCACCATTTTGCAGTATTTTTTCTGAAACCAGCAGAAGGCGATGCTATACGCAATAAAGAACTTATCGCGGCTTTGCGCCAAGTAATAAGTGGCTATGCCAAAATAGTGGTTAAGTCTTCGATCAATGTTTTCTTGGTGTTGGCCAATGCGCAAAATGTGATTGAAGAGCACCTCTTGAAAATGGGTGCTCTGCGTATCGAAAAAGCGAATTAAGTCCAGCGCCATTTTTTGAGACGCTGTCTCGCAAGTTTTAGCATTTTTGCCTCGAGAAGGCGCGCTCCTTCTCGTGACAGATTCACGCGCGCTCCGACGGCTGTCAAGGTTTCAGGCTCATCGGCAAGAAGACGCCATTCAATGATGGCGTGAAGCCTTTCATCTTGAAGCTCTTCAACAATGCCAAGCAACACTTCTTTTATGACTTTGTCGCGTTCTACTTGAAGCGCGACCGATTCAGGATTTTTTGCATCCGACGGTAATAACTCGCTCAAGTTCCGGCTTTCATCATCTTCTTGGCTATGCTCAATGCTCACTTTACGCGCGCGGGGGCGACGGCGACGCCCTTTTTCATCTTCAAGCATTTCAGCGCCCGTAATGGCAGGAATATCATCTCGCTCTATGCGCTGTAAAAAACGCTGTATTTTGGCGCGAATCCAATAAACGCTATAAGTCGAAAATCGCACACCCCGATTGGGCTCAAAAGTTTCTGTAGCGCGAATAAGGCCCATGGTGCCTTCTTGCACCAAATCCTCATAGCGCACCGGTGGCCGGCAAAACTGGTTAGCCACTAAATGTACGAGCCCGATATTGGACATTACAAGGCAGTTACGGGCATCGATATCGCTGTATCGTTGCACGCGGACCGCAAGTTCAGCTTCATCTTCTGCAGACAATCGTTGGCGTCCCGTTAGGTGCAGCCGATCTTTGCTGGTATCCCTTGGCGGTGCTTTGGTTTCGATTTTCCCTTTTTCTACCAGTCCCAAGATATTTGCGGCATCCGCTAAATCCTGGTCATGAGGCATCAGGGCATCGGCTCCAGGAGGCCCTGGGCGTAATTTTTGGCGAATCTGAAAAAAGGGCTGTTCGTCCTCTTTCACATCTTCATCAAAATCCTTTTCAGGCTCGTCATGGTCTTTCACGGTGCGCGTGTTCATCTAAAAAGACCCCTTTATCCCCTGCTTTTTCCAGACTTACCCTTTTGACGTGGGTGGGTCTTTGTGAGAGCATCGGGCATGAATCGGAAGATAAAAAATGCACCGCTTATTATAACGATTTCTTATCCTTCTTTGCTTAGCTTTATTTTTAGAATAAAATATATCTAATAAAACCAGCGTTCAGGAGGATAAATTGTTAGGTGAAAATAGATCAGAGAGAGCTATATTAGTCGTAGATATGATCAACGAGTTTGCTAATGAAGGTGGTCAGAGCTATATCCCAAGCTCTCGTGAGATTATCCCCTACATCCTCGGAGAACTGCAGTACTTTCGAGAACGCATGCGACCAGTAATATTTTGTAATACTCAATGGGAGCAGGCAGAACTTAGAAGTGAAGTAATTCGAGAGCTAAGCCCTCGTACTAAAGAGATATGTCTTAATAAATCTCGTCCTAATGCTTTTTATAATACTGAATTAAAAGCAATTCTTCAGCAATTAAAAGTTAAAACATTAACTATCGTTGGCGTCCCCTTTCATACAAGTATTTTACTTAGTGCCGCTTCAGCTTTGGATAATGGCTTTTCGGTGGTTGTGCCGGAAACCTGCGTGTGCTCTGCTTCAGAACAAGATTATGCTGCGAGTTTGCGCATTATGAGCCGATGGCTGGCCTGCGAACAAATGATCGGCCAGTAATTATAAGGAATTAATTAAAATTATTATATGAATCCCTCAGC
>JBPOIV010000025.1:0-7900 GCA_052034245.1 Myxococcota bacterium | reverse complement strand
CCTTTGCTCCTAATCTCCCCTTAATAAGTATAATTATTAACAATGCTAAAATTAAGTATTAATTACCTAGCATTAGCAGCTGTTTTTGCTTTTAATTGTTGTAATTATGTGCGTAAAATTTAATCTTAAAAATACTTATGTTATTTTTATTAACGAAATATTTTTAGGTTTTTATCTGCGTCGCAATGTAGGATAAAGGCCGTGGTGGGCGAACCAATGATTCCTTGTAGAAAGTTAATCGTGACTTTTGCTTGTATGGTATTTCCTCTCTTAAGCGCCTGCGGAAAAAAAGAAAATCCGCGCCAAGCTGAAGAAAGAGCAAAAGAAGTTGACGAACGACCCATAATCAGGCCCGAGAATAGAGCTGCCGATGTGGCTCCTGTGCCTCCCGAAGAAAAAGTAGCAGTTATCAATAATGGCCCCGCCACATTGCCCCCACCACCTCCTCCCCCTCCACCACCACCTCCTTTTATACCCCCTCCCCCTCCGCCGCTGATTGTGGATAGAGAGACCTTGTTTGTCTGTGGCAATGGAAATGTCGATGAGAATGAAGAGTGTGACGACGACAATCTTGTGAATGGCGATGGGTGCAGCGAGTTTTGCCGAACCGAAGTGTGTGGCAACCGCGTATTAGATCCAAATGAAGAATGCGAAGATGGCAATATTCTTGACGGCGATGGCTGTAGCGCAGAATGTCTTTTCGAAGAACCCAATCCAACTCCGAGCGAATTGTGCGGTAACAGCGCCATCGATCCAGGTGAGCAATGCGATGATGGCAATCTCATCAACTCCGACAACTGTACCAACCTTTGTCAAAATGCGCTGTGTGGTGATGGTTTTGTTCAAGGCGAAGAAGATTGTGACGATGGTAATCTAATAAACAATGATTTTTGCACGGCGCAGTGTGTAATTGGTGTTTGCGGTGACAATATCCTTCAGCCCATACTAGGTGAAAGTTGCGACGACGGCAATGTTGTTGCGCTCGACGGTTGCGATGCGGTCTGCCAAATCGAAATTTTATTGACTCCCGCTCAGTTGTGCGGAAATGGCGTGGTTGATGCACCGGATGAAGGCTGTGATGATGCCAACCTGGTGAATGATGATGCGTGCACCAATGCGTGCCAATTAGCAGCGTGCGGTGATGGCATTACTAACGGTGAAGAAGCATGTGACGACGGCAATAATGTTAACACGGATACATGTCTTACAACTTGCGTTGCTGCTGGCTGCGGTGATGGTTTTGTACAAGCTGGCGAGGGCTGCGATGACGGCAATATAGCCAATGATGATGCATGCTCTAATGCATGTACGCTCCCTAGCTGCGGAGATGCCATAGTTCAGGCGCCTGAAGCATGTGACGATGGCAATGAAATTCCTGATGATGGATGCACCAATGCATGTACTCTTCCTGCATGCGGTGATGCCATTGTGAATAGCGAAGAACTTTGTGACGACGGAAACGGTGTGAATAATGATCTTTGTAGCAATACCTGTGCACCAGCGGTGTGCGGAGATGGCGTCATTCAACCAATACTCGGTGAAGAATGTGATGATAGCAATATTCTAGACGGCGACGGGTGCAGTTCGTTATGCAGTATCGAAATCCAGTTAACTCCAGCACAACTTTGCGGCAACGGAATTCTCGACGAAGATGAAGCATGTGACGATGGTAACATCTCGAACACCGATACGTGCACTAATCTTTGCGCACTTGCTGCTTGTGGCGATAGTTTTACTCAACTAGGTGAAGCCTGCGACGACGGTAATCTCATCAATAATGATTTCTGTACCGCGCTTTGCGTTCTCGCCGCCTGCGGCGATAGTATTGTTCAAGCCGTAATCGGAGAAGATTGCGACGACGGAAACGTCATCTCAGGCGATGGTTGCGATGCAAGTTGCAGTACGGAAGCTACGCTGACGATTTCTGAACTCTGCGGAAATGGCGTGGTCGATTTAGGTGAGCAATGCGACGATGGTAATCTCAACAATGCTGATACTTGCACTAATCTTTGTACTACCAATGCTTGCGGCGATGGCTTCGTACAAGGTGACGAAGAATGCGATGATGGCAATGCTATCACTACCGATTTTTGCACTTCCGCCTGTGCGCTTGCTGAATGTGGCGATAGTATCGTGCAAGCGGTGCTCGGCGAAGATTGTGACGATGGAAATGTGATTGATGGCGACGGCTGTGATGCAAGTTGTCAAACTGAAGTAGATTTCACTCCAGCTCAACTGTGTGGCAATGGTATAGTAGATGCACCAGATGAAGCTTGTGATGATGCCAATCTGATCAATGACGATGCATGCTCCAACTTTTGCCAATTAGCAAGTTGCGGCGATGGTATTACTAACGGCGCAGAAGTATGCGACGATGGTAATCTGAGCAATAGCGATTTTTGTACTAATACCTGTCAGATACCCGTATGCGGCGATGGCTTTATTCAGTTCGTGAATGGTGAGGAATGCGATGGTAATCCAACCATTGTCACAGGCACAACGTGCGATAACGCTTGCATTTTACACGAATCGGAATGTGCCGATGGTATCGATAACGATGCTGATGGCGATACAGATGTGCAGGATCAAGATTGCATAGCTTTTGCTTTCGTGACTCACCGACAATTCTTGGGCAGTTTTGCGCTCGCTCCTGTCGCCCCTTGCGATGACCTTCCGGATGCAGCGGCAGTAGCTGATTGCCTTTGCACTCATGAGGCATTACTGTCGACAAATCCTCAAATTGCGGATCCGCTCAAAACCTGGCAAGCATATATTGCTTTATCAACGACACAAGCAGAAAACGGCATTCCTGATCGTCCCTACCAACGAGTGGATAATATTATTATTGCCAATACGCTTAGCGATATCACGGTGGGACCATTACAAGCTCCCTTGAATGTTGATCAATACGGCGTGGTTTATGTAGGAGAGGGAAACTGGGTGTGGACCGGAAATGACGATCCGACTCGCGTATGCCTTGATTGGACGGATAGTTCATCCGAAAATATCGGCGGTATCGTGGGGGAGGCGGGCGCGCTGGAATCTAAAACGGCAAACAATACCCTTTTTAATTGCCAGGCCGCATTAAGGCTCTTTTGCTTCCAAAGCAATTAGACAAAGCCTCTCTCTAAAAAAAAGCCCCGCTCTTAGAGTCGAGGCTTTTTTTTTGCCGACTAGCTTAGGGCAAGCGTCTAATAAATTCTTGTGCCTTAAGAAAGCCGACAATGCTTGCTTTTGGCATAAGTGCTCCCCACTCGTTTAAGAAAATAATAGTAGGAAGGCCAACGACATTAAAACGGCTTTGAATGCTTGAAAGATAAGGGCTCGAAGAGGATGCATCAATTTTTATCAAAAAATAGTTTTTCAGTTTGGCTGAAAGTTCGGCATCACTAAAGCTTTGCGACGAAAGCTTCCGACACGCGACACACCAATCGGCATAAAAATCTATCATAACTTTTTGCTTCAATGAACGTGCTTCTTCAAGCAAACGCTCAAACTGAGGTGCCTTTGCTTCATGATCGATTACGTGCCACGAAAGAGTATTTTCCTGAGTAATTTTACTACTATGTTCGGGGACACTTAATAAAGCTGCAATGCTTATGCTCAATAAAATAATTCCGATGACTTTAAGGCTAAGTCGGGATATGCGTCCCTGATAACGAGGAAGTTCCACGAGCAAAAGTATGATGCCAATAATGCAATTTAACAGCACTAACTCTACGCCCATGTTGCTAAGTATACCGAGCAGAGCTTTCATGAGTGGATATGCCAGAGCCGCATAATAAAAAGCGCCAGCCAACATAAAAGTGCCGAGGAGAAATTTTATATTTTCCATCCAGGCACCGGCTTTCGGAAGCCGCGTGAGCAAAGAGGAAAAGGTACCCAAAATCAAAAAAGGCAGGCCCATGCCGAGAGAAAAAGAGCTCATCAGCGCAAGGCCTAGGCCGAGATTTTGTTCACTGGCGACGAAGGTAAGAATAAAAGCTAAAACCGGCCCTGTGCAGGGTGCGGCAATTACACCGGCGACTAAGCCCATTAAAAAGGCCCCTTTTAGTCCTTCTTGTCCAAGAGAGCTCATCCTTGTCATCAAAGAAGCCGGCAACACGAATTGAAAAAGACCAAACATCGACAGTGCCATCGCTGTGAAAATAGCAACGATAATCCAAAGAACGACCGTATTTTGCATTAAAGAGCCGCTTACTATGCCAAAAAGCGCAAAGATTACTCCGAGTAAGCTATAAACGATGCTCATGCCCAAAACATAAAATCCTGCGACCAAAAAACTCATGACGCGGCTATCATAGCGGCGAGTGCCCATGACACTAAGCGTAATGGGTATCAAAGGATAAATACATGGTGATAAGGCACTTAGAAATCCGCCTAAAAGCACCAATAAAATGGCGCTAAGACTCAGGCCAGTCCCCAAGGAATCGGCCACGCGGGCACTAAGATCAAATGCATTCACCTAGAAACTCCAAAGAAATGTTTGCTCATTTTTTCATTATTATCGCACCAATAAGCGATGCAATAAACAAGAATCTTCTGCGACAACAAATAATAGGCTTTCTACGTACAATAAAACTGCAATTTTTTTGATCGAGGAGGGGGGAAAATGCCAGGCTTTGAAGAAATAAAATGTCCTACGAACGGTGACAAGTGCATAAGTCACATCGATAACATCGAGAAAAAAGATATACGTTTTGTTTTTGATGCAAAAGAATCCGTCAAAAATGCTTCGGATATTGGCACAGCCGAAGGTCAAATACGGCCAATTCCCTCTCATTTTTATGATCGCTTCCGTCATGCTCCGATTTCTCGTATCGAAGCCGCATTTGGCCCTATTGCCCAAGAAGATTGGAATGATTGGCGTTGGCAACAACGAAAGCGCTTCCGACGCATTGAGCAACTGGAGGGCGTTATTAATGTCAGCGAGGGCGAGAAGTTTGCCTTTGAGAAATCTGATGAGATGTTTCATATGGGCATCACGCCGTATTACGCATCGCTGATGGATAAAGATGACCCGCGTTGCCCCATTCGTTTGCAATCAGTGCCACAGCTGGGTGAGCTTGATATCCTGCCTTCCGATTTAGAAGATCCGCTTGGTGAAGAAGCGGATATGCCGGTGCCCGGAATTACTCATCGCTATCCGGATAGGGTGTTATTTTATACCACGCATAATTGTCCGGTTTATTGTCGCCATTGCACGCGAAAACGCAAAGTTTCCGATCCTTCTTCGATGGCTCCGAAAGAGCAAATTGAAGTGGCACTTGATTACATTGCGAAGAATAAACAGGTTCGGGATATTGTTATTTCCGGTGGCGATCCCTTATCGCTTTCCGATGAGCGTCTGGATTATATTTTAGGTCGTCTACGCGCGATTCCCCATGTAGAAATTTTCCGGATGGGAACGAGAAACCTTGTCACTTTGCCTCAACGCGTTACGGATGATTTTGTTTACATGCTCAAACAACATCAACCCGTTTTTGTGAATACCCACTTTAACCATCCCAAAGAATGCACCGCTGAAGCGCTCGATGCTTGTCGACGCATAGCAGATGCGGGCTGCGTCATGGGCAATCAAATGGTGCTCTTAAAAGGCGTCAATGATGATTATCGTATAGTCAAAGAGCTCAATCATCGCTTGCTCCTCATGCGGGTTCGACCTTACTACATTTATCAGTGCGATCTTTCTCAAGGCATCAGCCACTTTAGGACCGACATCAAGGTTGGCCTTGAAATCATGGAAAATCTCCGCGGCCATACTTCCGGCTTAGCAGTACCAACATTCGTGGTAGATGCACCCGGTGGCGGCGGAAAAATTCCTTTGTTGCCCGAATATGTGGTGAGCCATAAAGGCAAGGAACTAGTGCTGCGCAATTTTCAACGCCGTACTTTTACCTATGTCGAGCCGTGAACCGGGTCTTTACAATAGTGTTTTCGCAGCATGGGCCTTATTTGTGTTTACTTGAGGCCGCTATGAAAATGCTGCAAGCGTCTAGGTGAGAATAAAAAGCGAAACTTTTTTCGCCGCCTATTTAATAAAAATTAGTTCAGCTGAGAAAACTTGGCATTATGGCTGGAGAAACGAGTGAAAAAATATAGCCAGTTTTCTCTTTTGATTTGCTCCTGATCCATTTCTTAGACGTCAAAAATAATTCTCAGGCGATAACTTCTTCGTGGGGAAGGAGGAGCCATTGACGCGCTTTATTTTAGTTTTCTTGCTGTGGGGCCATGTTCTTTCTGCCAAAGGGCCTGAGATTCCCCTCGTTGTTTTCAAGGCGAAAGAGATTGATGATTGTGCCAAAAATGGCGCGCTCAGCGAACTCTCCGTTATCTCATTAATGGATCATTTTATCGGCCGAAGGCATATAGATTTGCCGATGGGACTCATGGATCTTAAACGAAGCAATGAATGTTTTAGGGTCAAAGAATTGAGTGATGGCAAAGGCGTACATACCGGCCAAATTTTTGCCATTAGCTATAATCGCCGCTGTTTAAAAGATACTCTTAACAAGGATGAATGGCATGGTTTATATATCTTAAAAGAAACCACCAAGGGCCTCAGTGAAATCACCAATTTGCACCGCGTGAGTTTGTCTTCTTTGGGCCAAGAGAAAATCCCTACTAAGGCTATTATCGAAGAGAGCGATGCGCAAATTTCATATGCTAAAGCCCGTATTACCTTTGAAGATATACATTTTAAAATAATTTCAAAGCGCACAAGATATTATTCTTTATTGCAAATGGCGAAAGGGAAAAGCCTTCACCGTATTTTAATGAAATTTGGTGAAAATATAAAAGGAGTAAAAGAATCTGTTATCCGTGCCAGCAATGAATTTCAAACGATGAGAAAAATGTTTTATCGCCTTGGCTATGCTTCCTCAAAACTGCATCAAAGTCATGCGGTGCGTAAAGATCCCGTCAATAATCTGATAGGCAAGTCCCTCATTCACGGCGATTATCACGCACAAAACCTTTTTTATGATGAACAAAGCGGCGACGTGACGCTGATCGATAATGAGACCTTCGCTATGTCATTGGACAGGCCAGAAAGTGGTGTCAAAGATATTGTTGATCTTTATCTCTTGCATACGGCACACACTATAGCTCATCGCTTCGCTAAACAACTTTTAATTAATACTGAAATGGGCATAGATGATAAAATTTGGCATCTCTTATGGAAAGAACTTTTAGTAGGCTATTTGCAAGCTTTTGATGAAAAAGCCGCCATGTTTCAGGCTTACGATGAGCTTGTGGAGAAGTTTCAGGAAGGGTTATCAAACCGGTGGGTATTTCAGCATCCTCGACATAATTTGACCGACCAACGCTTGCTTAAAATGTTAGGCCCCTCGATGAGAAGATTTTTCTTACGTATATATTTAAAACACGATCTTTTAGATGGATTACGCACCGATTTGGTGCATCGGCCTGATTTTTAATCCTATAGAAAAAGACTATGTCGCAAAAAATGGCGATGCAGAATTGTTCTACTAAAGAATCATGTATTTATTGTGTTTTAAGTTTCAGGTTTCTTTATATGTCTAAAATTGGTCAGGATTGGGTTTTTTTTGCTTAGCAATTGTCTCTAACCCCTCATGAATTTAGCTGCAAACTAAGTATTTAATTCCTACATAGGCCCCAACTATCGCTTTAATAATCACCTTTGGGGCCAAAAATGAAGTTTTTACCACTACTAATGTTAATGGCGCATCAGACGCTTGTTGGGTCTAATGCCGTCCTTTCGCGCGTAAAAGCTATCGCGGCCGATACGAACAATCCTGAGCTTGCTCTTAAAAAATTAGGTCCCTTAATCAGCATGGGAAATGCCACACTTGCGGATGCCCAAATAATCTTTATCCCTGAAGTTCATGATGACCCAAAAAGTCAGCTCGTTCAGCTC
>JBPOIV010000275.1:0-3831 GCA_052034245.1 Myxococcota bacterium | reverse complement strand
AAGCCATCCACTATGACCTTCTAAAATTAATGGATTTAATGCAAAAGAATTAAAGGAATTTAAAAAAATAAAAATAAATGAAAATAAAGGTAGAGAAAACTTTAATGAATTGGAAATTTTCATACTTTATGCACCGCAAAGAAAGCTCGACGGGGTTTTGTATGGTTTGGTTAAAATATGTAAATACGGAATTAATTTTATCACCGACAACTATATGTTTAGTGCGACAAGCGATAAAAACAACGATTTTGCAAAAAGCGGAATAATTCCCTTTTGTCCTCGTAGTTGACCCATAGCGTTCTTTCCGTTAACCGGTGTCAAACTTTAATTACTTGGCATTTGGTTTTTACGGAGTGAATGGATGCAAGCAGTTTTATATAGTGTCCCCGTCGTGGGCATAATCGCGTTGATTTTTGCCCTTATAAAAAGTAACCGAATTAACGCCGCCTATGCCGGCAATGAACGAATGATTGAGATTTCTTTGGCCATTCGTGAAGGGGCGATGGCATTTCTTAAAAGAGAGTACAAACTCTTGGGTTATTTCGTGGTTGCGATGTCGGCATGTTTGGCACTTTCTCATTGGGGAAAGCCAGTTTTTATGTTGCAAGCAACGGCGTTTTTGGCTGGAGCATTTTGCTCTGCCTTGGCCGGTTTTTTTGGCATGAGAGTAGCAACGGCGGCCAATGTGAGAACAACCGCGGCCGCCCAAACAAGCCTTCCTAAAGCGCTACAAATTGCGTTTTCAGGCGGCACCGTCATGGGCATGAGTGTGGTGGGCCTGGGAGTCTTGGGCCTAAGTGGATTATTTTTCCTTTACAGCATGGTGCCTGGTTTAAATGGCAGCAATCAGGTTGAAGATGTCTTGATGGTATTATCAGGATTTTCCATGGGTGCCTCATCAATTGCACTTTTCGCACGTGTTGGCGGCGGCATTTTTACGAAGGCAGCTGATGTCGGTGCAGATTTGGTGGGCAAAATCGAAGCGGGAATTCCTGAAGATGATCCACGAAATCCTGCGGTTATTGCCGATAACGTCGGTGATAACGTGGGCGATGTTGCGGGCATGGGTGCCGACTTATTTGAATCTTATGTCGGGGCCATTGTGTCTTCGATGATCATTGGTGCCGGTTTGGCGGCGGTGAACATGCTCAACGGCAATGTTGAGAATTTTGAAAAAACCTTAATCTTTGTATATTTGCCACTTATACTGTCTGCGATTGGAATTATTGCGTCAATCTTAGGCACTCTTTGGGTACGCACCTCGGAAAATGGTAATCCACAAACAGCACTCAATATGGGAACTTATTCGGCTGGATTTTTGATGCTGATTGGCTCAGGCGTTGCAATACATCTTTTGGTTCCTGAATGGTTTTACGTGCCCGGCAGCCAGGTAATTTTTCAAAAATGGGGCCTATTTGGCGCCATGGCAGCAGGACTTGTATCGGGGATTGGCGTTGGTTTTATCACCGAATATTATTGCGCTAAAAATCGTCCACCGGTGGATGAAATTGTTGCTTCTACCAGCACTGGTGGTGCTACAACTATTATTGCTGGACTTGCCGTTGGTATGCGCTCGACGGCAATACCGATGGTGCTAATCGCAATCGCTATTATTGTTGCTTATCAAATCGCTGGTATGTACGGCATTGCTATCGCCGCGTTGGGCATGCTTTCGACGACGGGAATTCAGCTTGCGGTCGATGCCTATGGTCCTATCGCTGATAATGCTGGGGGTATTGCTGAAATGGCGGGCCTTGATCCTAAGGTTCGTGAGCGCACCGATAGTCTTGATGCGGTTGGTAATACCACTGCAGCCATCGGTAAAGGTTTTGCCATTGGTTCAGCCGCTTTGACTGCGCTTGCTCTTTTTGGTGCTTATCAAACGCAGCTTGGGCTAGCGACGGGCAAAAATACTTCAGAAATTATTATCGACGTGAGTCGCCCTCACGTGATGGCAGGACTTTTTATCGGTGCCATGCTGCCCTTTTTGTTTTCTTCAATGGCCATGAAAGCAGTAGGTAATGCAGCTTTCGATATGATCAAAGAAGTCCGTCGACAATTTAAAGAAATTCCTGGCCTCATGGAAGGAACAGGCAAAGCTGATTATGCACGTTGCGTGGATATTTCTACGAAGGCTGCGTTAAGAGAGATGGTTAATCCCGGTCTTTTGGCGATTTTGGTGCCGGTAATGGCGGGCTTTCTAGATAGAAGTGGATTGCTTTTAGGCGGGGTTTTAGCGGGCTCTACTGCATCAGGCGTTCTTTTGGCAATATTCATGTCAAATGCCGGTGGTGCTTGGGATAATGCCAAAAAGCAGATCGAGGAAGAGCCAAAAAATGCCAAAGAAAATACCGGAAAAGGCTCATCACGCCACGCTGCAGCGGTTACTGGCGATACAGTTGGAGATCCTTTCAAAGATACGGCCGGACCTTCGCTCAATATTCTTATTAAGTTAATGAGCGTAGTAGCCTTGGTCGTAGCCCCCTTGATCGCTAAATATGGTTTGAGCATTTTTTCTTAGCGGGAGTTTTTATGAGTGCTTTTCTAGTTCTTCTTCGCCATGGACAATCAGAATGGAACCAAAAAAATATTTTTACTGGTTTCGTTGATGTCTCTTTAAGCCCGCAGGGCGAAAAAGAAGCAGAGAGAGCAAAAATTGCACTCAAAAAATACCATTTCGATGCGGTTTTTTGCTCGGCTTTAAAAAGAACGCAGGAAACCGCGCGCATTGTTTTAGGGGAGCATATCCCCACCGAATATATCTGTGATGCGGCCCTAAATGAGCGGCATTACGGTGACTTACAGGGCAAAAATAAAGATGAAGTGCGAGCGCAGTATGGCCCAGAGCAGGTCCATATTTGGCGCCGAAGTTTTGATGTTCGGCCCCCTGGTGGCGAAAGTTTAAAAGATACTTGCGATCGCGTAATCCCTTATTATATAAAAGAAATTCTGCCTCGCCTGCAAAAAGGCAAAAATATATTAGTTTCTGCGCATGGCAATTCATTGCGGGCTTTAATTAAGCACTTAGAGAATATTTCGGATGACAGGATTTCTGAGCTTGAAATAGCAACGGGCCTTCCCATTATTTATCAAATTGATAATAAAGGCTTGGTGATTAATAAATTAATAGTTACAACGTAATACAATTAGTAAGAACCGAAAGAAGGACCAAAAAAATGGAAAAAGAAATTTATTCTTACTATCCGCCTACCGTCATTGAGCAAACTCCTCGAGGAGAACGGGCTTATGATATTTGGTCTAGGCTGCTAAAAGACCGGATTATTTTCTTGGGCGCTGCGATCGATGACCAAATCGCGAACTCAGTTCTTGCGCAGCTCTTGTTTCTCGAGAGTGAAGACGCAGAAAAAGACATTATTATGTATATTAATTCGCCTGGTGGTGTGACTACTTCTGGTCATGCGATTTATGATGCGATGCAATATGTGAAATGTGATGTTTCCACCGTTTGCGTTGGTATGTGTGCTTCGATGGCGGCGATTTTGCTTGCGGCTGGCGCCAAGGGTAAACGCTATATTTTGCCGCATAGTCGGGTGATGTTGCACCAGCCTCATGGTGGTGCGCGTGGGCAAACTACTGATATAGAAATTGCCGCTCGAGAAATGCTCAAAACTAAGGATATAAATAATCACATTTTGGCTCATCATACCGGCCAAAGTTTAGATCGCATTAAGATCGACTTAGAAAGAGATTTTTATATGGGTGCGAAAGAAGCCATCGAGTACGGCGTCGTTGACAAAATGGTAGAGCGACACGATACCCCCAAAAACGTTTAGTTAGGTGCCTCGTGACGGTTAAGAAAGATTCAATATT
>JBPOIV010000043.1:0-18432 GCA_052034245.1 Myxococcota bacterium | reverse complement strand
ATTGGATAATTTGCATTTCTTAAGCAATGAGATTTTTATTAAGGTCTATTATCGTTTTTTTGCTAACGATAAATCAGAAGTCAATAAAGTTACAGACAGAGCTCTCATGCCCTTTAGAGCATTTTTAGCCCAACATTCTTCCAAGCTAAATCCATCGATAATTGAGCTTTCAATTGCGGATCGTCGCCAGCTATTTTCCGCGCTTATTCAATCGGACGTGAGTCTTCATCGACTTATAGGCTTTTATGTACGCACTCTTTATACGCAGATGATCTACGAGGGGCCTTTAGGAGAAAAAATATCTGGAATCGAAGACAAAGGTTTTATTGAGGCGCCGATTTTGCCGGACTTGCCTGCCTTCAAAACTCACCTTCGCTATAGCAAAAAAAGCCATAGCATCAAAGGAACTATAGATGCGCTCATTATCGGCAGTGGAGCTGCAGGCTCGGTCGTGGCTCATGAATTTCAAAATAAGGGATTAAAAGTAATGGTGGTTGAAGCAGGCCCCATGGCAATTCCAGGCGCTATCGACACCACCTCAAATATGCGTTTTATGGAGAGTCAATCGCCGCGTTTGGTTGCAGATGGCTCCGTTGCCTTGCTTAATGGCGAGACCGTTGGAGGTGGCACGGCGGTAAACCTCGACATGTCCTTCCCCCCTACGCTCGATTATATTCAACATCAGTTTGAAAATTGGCACAGTCTTGGACTTATTGCTCCCGAAATTTGGACCCCTGAACAACTGAAAAGAGCTTACAAATGGGTTGAAAGTATCTATCAGCCTCGTCTTGTCGAAGAAGAAGAGATTAATATCAATAATGCCATTTTACGCGAGGGCGCTGAAAGACTCGGCATTCCCACTAAGCGCTATGAGCTTAATGCTTACCGTCCCGATGAATCTCCTTTTGTTGTCTATAGAAAAAAATCAAGCTTCGAGCAATTATTGCTGCCCGCCATGCTTTCAAGAAATCCTCTGACGCTTTTAAGCGATTGCAAAGTACAAGAGATTCTCTTCAAACATAATCGTGCCGTTGGTATTAAGTGTCTTTATGAGCCAAAAGTTTCAGGCTTGGGCATCGTTCATGATGCTTATAATTTTGGCATTAAACCGGGCACCATCATTGAAATCAAAGCAAAAAATATCATTCTCGCCGCCGGAAATTTAGGTACCACTGGCATTTTGCTCAAATCGAAAGTGGCAAATCCTAATATTGGACGTGGATTTGTCGTGCATCCTTTCGTTTCTTTTAATGGTCTTTTTGATTATGAAATAAGAGCAGATCACGGTGAGCCTAGCAGCATTTTTATCGATGCTTTTATGCCTACTAAAGATCGCCCGGGCCCTGGCTATCTCATCGAAGCGGGCTTAGGAAAATTGAGTTTATGGGCCCTTCTTCATCCAGGCTCACCAGAACAAGTGCGTAATCATTTTGCGAACATCGAAAAAGTGGCTGGTTTTTCGGTGATGGTTATTGATACACCGAATGAACAAAATTTTGTGGAGCTTAATCGCAATGGAACTTTAAATGTGCATTATCATTTCTCTAAAAAGGATAAAGCGCGTTTGATCGATGGCATGAAAAAATCCGTAAATATTATGTTTGCCGGCGGCGCACAGGAAGTAAGTTTCAATAGTTTTGAATATCCACTTTTTCAAGCGCAGGGCATCGAATCCACTACATTGAAGCCCTCTATGAATATCGACGAAATCTTTAAGCATTTTACGCTTGAGAAAAATAAAACGGCTCTCTTAGGCTCGCACATGATGGCCGGCAATAAAATGGGCACTAATCCTGGCAACAGCGTGGTCGATAGCGATTATAAAGTGTGGAACTACGACAATCTCTTCGTCGTTGATGGAAGCGTTTTCCGTGCGTCCCCAGGCGCTAATCCAGCGACATGTATTAGCACAATCGCCAAAATTTTTGCCGACAACTTTTTGCGCGATCATGCTCCGCTAAAGCAAACAACTATTCGCATTCCTGCGCACTAAGTATCAGGATTCTTTTTCTTGCGATGTAAATGCTGAACAATTTTATTGTCTAATGGGTCCATCATGGGCCCAAAGGCAACGACATAAGTGCCCTTACAATTCGCGGGTGGATAATGAAGCGCAAAAATGAGCGCTTCATCTTCTAAATTGGTATCGCCTTCAAAACGATAAATAGCATCGACAATAACATCTTCAGGATCTACCAAAATATTGGCCGACATAATCCGTAAGCCCCCATTTTGCGCCTTAAAATCTTCGACATAACCTTTTTGATAAAGACGACTCAGCGCCGCGGACATGGTATCTGCTTCAGGCATGGCACTCCCCAAGGACTTTTGCTCTTAGAGCCTAATATTTTTCTAAGCTTGATACAAATTGACAGCCAAGCTTGCACTCATTAGCAAGACTCTTAACCTCTTATTAAAAGTTTTAGGGAGTTTCCGATGGATGGAAATTTTATAGGCAGCTGGACCAATGAATACGGCTCAATTCTACGCATAGAAGAAATTGAAAATAATCAGTTCAGAGGAAAATTCCTGACCAAGGTCGGCCGCAGCGAAACCAAAGAAACATGGGATAATATTTGGTTTGAGGTGATGGGATTCATCAATGGCCCCTTGATATCCTATGTACTTCGCTATCAAGGAGCACTGAATGCTCACGTGGGCCGATGGCGTCAGGACAATGGCCAAGAATATATTCGCACCAAGGGCTATTTCATAACTGACATGCCTGAAGACCAACAATGGCGCGATACGGCCGCGACGAGTTTATTATTTCGTAGAACCGAATGAAATTAGTTTGGCTGATAAACGCCAATCATCGGTAGATTGCGAAGTCGACCCGCCACATCTAAGCCATAGCCCACCACGAATTCATCGGGGATGCTAAAGCCAACAAAATCGAGCGGAATCTTTGCTTGATTTGGTGTTTCTTTTTTAAGCAAGGTGCAAACTTTGACACTAGCTGGGTCGCGAGCTTTGAGATTTTCGATGAGGTATTTGATAGTAAGACCCGTATCAAAAATATCTTCGACCACCAAAATATGTTTGCCCTTAATGGGCCCTGACAAATCTTGCGTAATACGCACGACGCCTGAAGATTTGGTCGCTTCGCCATAGGAAGAAACGCCCATCATTTCAAGCTCAAGCGGCACATCAATGGCGCGACAAAGATCCGCTAAGAAAATAATAGAGCCCTTCAGTACCCCGACCAAAACCAAAGGCTCAGTCGTGGCTTCATAATGCTGTCTAATACTCGCGCCAAGTTCACTCACACGCGCAGCAATTTTTTCTTTGCTGATAAGCTCAACCACACGATCCTTTCCGAACATCGACATAAATTCTCCTAACAAAACGAATTATTGATTATTTCGCCAAAACCGCCGCCACCAGGAACGATATAATGTTTGTCGGTGAGTCCACTTTCCTCATCCCACAAAAGACCTGGTTTTTCCTTCAACACGTGAGCAGGTGACGCACCGCGATCTAGCCTAAGCGCATATACTTTGACATCGGGGTGATCTTTTTTCATGCGGCGTAAATATTCAGGCGTGACGATAAGATGCAGCGCAAATATTCTTTGCGGCACACCGGCAACTTTATCTTTGTAATAAGAAATTATCTCCGATATCGAGCTCCCGGTAGCACCCATGGGGTCGGGGAACAGAAGCATCGCATTATCTACATCGCCGCCAATTTTTGAGCCAAATAAGCGAGCTCCCGTGACACGATCTTTCTCATCGGTAGTTCTGGACATGACCACATGGTCTTGGCGAACAAAATTAGGATCGAGAATACGGTTAAAAAAATCAAAACTCACCTGGCTCGGCAATGCGCCTGCGCGCATGATATTTACCGTCACTACTTTGGTTTGCTTTTTAATGACGCGACCTGTCCAAATGCCATGGGGGCTAATAGCTGCCATTCGCGTTTTTATATCGACTTGTTCAATGGGAAATTCGATACGCACAACATTTCGCGTCAGAAACTGGTACAGCTCACACACAAGATTATTAATCACCGGTTGCGTGGTGTGTGCTTGGCACAAATCGGCAAGCTGCAGCAAAGAAACCGGATCTTTCAAGATATGCACATTCTCGCCATAGCAATGATCAAGCTCCGCCTCACCATAACTAAGATCACGATAAATTTGGTCGATTTCAATTCCTGCTTCGGGCGCACCCATAAAAGCTCCGTTTTTTATTTATTATAAAGAACTTTTATCGCCCCAAAGCGCCGATGGCAATCGGCGTTCTTAGGCCTTCGTTCGCTGTAAACCCGCGTTTTGGCCATGTGGGTGAAAAATTAAAGAGTTTTTTTTCGAAGCCAGGCCGAATTTAAATGAGAATTCATCCACCGGCCCCTCTCCAATGCCTATTTGAAAAAATCAGCTAAGCTCAAGGTCAAAAAAAGCCTTCTTATCTACTTGAAACCCGCCCACAAAGCTCACTTTCTCGGCCAACAATAAATCCCTTTGAAGCACCATCATCTCTTCATCCCTCTCGCCGATTTTGCCTTGGGAATTGAGCACCCGATGCCAGGGAAGTTCATGCTTTTCTCCTAAGCTATATAAAATTCTCACCACTTGGCGTGCAGACTGCGGCCTTCCTAAGCATTTAGCTATTTGGCCATAGCTCATCACGCGACCTTTGGGGATAGATTTAATAAGTCTAAGGACTTCGCGAGTAAATTCTTCCATAACTTTATTGTTCTTCCGCGACTTCAACGATTGCTTTGGCGTGGCACGAGCGACAACGCGCCTCATAATAGGCTTGGGCACCGACAAGGACCTGATTATCTTCGGTTTTGGCACCCGCACGCGATATGCGCTGGGTTTTACTCGCAGGAGAGCCACACCGCATGCACACGGCCCAAAGTTTAGTGACGGTATCTGCATGCGCAAGTAAATCAGGCATGGGGCCGAAGGGGCGCCCTAGATAATCTTCGCATAAGCCCGCCGCAATGACGCGGATGCCAAGGCTTACCAGATCTTCACAAAGGTAAATTACATCGGCATCGAAAAACTGCACTTCATCAAGGCCGACAACATGAATTTTAGTAGTGCTAGAGCCTAAATAATCACGAATACGAGCGACATTGGGGACTGGGACCGATCGTATTTTTTGATCAGAATGACTCACTACTAATTCACGTGAATAACGCGCATCGATTTCTGGCTTAAACACTACTGCGTTCATTCGCGCATATTCGACGCGACGGATACGCCGAATAAGCTCTTCGGTTTTGCCAGAAAACATGGGTCCACACACCACTTCTAAATGGCTCTGACCATGCATAAAAACTTTTTCTATTTCGTGAATTTGTCCCATAAATGTCCATCACCTATCTAAAATCAATAAAAATCTTAATACTTTCAAAGTCTTAGGGAAAATATCTTTTACTAATTGTGAGCCTTGCTTGGGCCTGCTAGACAATGCTTCGCTTAACTTTGAAAGGGGCACAAAGCACCATGACCGATAAAAACTTGCAACCACCCCACCTACGAATTTCTGAGCTTGGGGATCATGTAGATCAACGAGTGACTTTGAAAGGTTGGCTTTATAATCAACGAGGATCAGGAAAACTTCTTTTCCTTCACGTACGTGATGGCTCAGGCTTTGTGCAAGGAATTCTTGCCAAAGCGGATGTACCTGAAGAAGTTTTTGAGCAGGCAAAAAAGATCAATCAAGAAGCATCCATCATTGTCACCGGCATGGTCAAACGCGAAGAACGCGCCCCTTATTGTGGCTATGAGCTTCATCTTGACGATGTTAAACTCGTGTCAGATTGCCCAAACTATCCTATCGCTAAGAAAGCTCATGGCGATGCCTTTTTGATGGATCATCGCCATTTGTGGCTGCGTTCACGCCGCCAACATGCGATTTTGCGTATTCGTGCGACCATCGTAAAATCAGTGCGTGATTATTTTGATAACAATGGCTTCTTGCTCGTCGACAGCCCTATTTTTACGCCTAATGCGTGCGAAGGTACGTCCACACTCTTTGAAACCAAATGGTTCGATGATTCTAAGGCCTATTTATCGCAATCTGGGCAGCTTTACCAAGAAGCTGCAGCCATGGCTTTCGGAAAAACCTATTGTTTCGGTCCAACTTTTAGAGCCGAGAAAAGTAAGACTCGACGCCATTTAAATGAATTTTGGATGGTTGAGCCTGAAGTGGCTTTCATGGATTTGGAAGGCGATATTGAGCTCGCTGAAGATTTTTTGTGTTATGTCGTCGAGCAAGTGCTCAATAAGCATGAAAAAGAACTCACTGAAGTCCTTGAGCGTGATCTTGAGCCTTTGCGTAAAATCAAGAAGCCTTTTGTGCGCTTGAGTTACTGCGATGCCGTAAAAATGATCCAAGAAATTCAAAGCAGCATTGAAGATCCTGAACAAAAGAAATTATTGGATATTCACTGGGGCATGGATTTTGGCTCCCCTCATGAAACTGAGCTTACCAAGCGCTTTGATAAACCTATCGTCGTGCATGGTTTTCCTTCGGCGGTAAAAGCTTTCTACATGAAGAAAGACGAGAAAGACCCGCGCATTGCTCGCTGCATGGATATTTTAGCGCCTGAAGGATATGGCGAAATTATCGGCGGCGGTCAGCGCGAAGATAATCTTGAGTTTCTTTTGAAAGAAATTGAGCGCCATGGTCTTAATCAGGCAGATTTTGAGTGGTTCTTAGACTTACGTCGCTATGGCTCGGTGCCTCATGCGGGCTTTGGCCTCGGCATTGAACGCACCGTTGCTTGGCTTTGCGGTCTTCATCACGTACGTGAAACCATTCCTTTTGCTCGTACCCTTGATCGTCTTTATCCTTAGGATGTCTATGGAAAAATTATATTTTCGCCAGCTCCTAGCAGGGCGTGATTTCGCTCTATCAAATCCGGCCGCGGCCCAAATGGGCAATTTTGTCTATTTGATAGGCGATAGCGAGAAGCGGGAATGCGTTGTTATCGATCCTGCGTGGGATATCGATGGCATTCTCGCAATTGCGCAGCAGGATCGCATGAAAATTATCGGGGCTTTGGCTACCCATTATCATCCAGATCACGTAGGAGGCCATATTTTCGGCCTCACTATCGAGGGGCTGGCTGAACTGATAGCCAAGAATCCGTGTAAAGTTCATGCCCATCGTTTGGAAAAGGAAGGAATCGAAAAAGTCACCCAGCTATCTACAAACGATATCGTCGCCCATGATTCAGGCGATATCGTCATGGCTGGCGACATCGCCATTGAGATCTTGCATACGCCTGGACATACGCCTGGATCCTGCTGTTTTCGTATTAAAAACGTTTTGGTCTCGGGCGATACATTATTTCTTCGGGGCTGCGGTCGCGTGGATTTGCCCGGGGGCAATCAAGAAGAAATGCATCGCACAATTCACGAGCGTTTGAATAGTATCAGTGCTGAAACCGTGGTTTATCCTGGCCACTCTTATGATGGTGAACACGAAAGTATGGCGCTTATACGCCGCGAAAATCCGGTGTTTAAGTCTTTAGATAAGTCCGCGTTTAAAAGACTTTTTTCTAGACACTAAGGGATCAATTGGCACGTTCATAAGGCAATCGCTAAAACACTTTAAAAGCTATTTCGGTGCCTTATGACGAACAAAACTCCAAAACCTGTAAAACAATGTGAAGGCTGCGCGCTCAATCAAGGCGATCGCTGCGCGGCTTTTCCTCATCCTGCACTTAAATGGCTGCATAAAGATTGCGAGGGCTATAATAACGAAGAGCTTATCGCCAAACTTTATTTAAAAAATGATGGCCAAGGTGCACATGCGCGGAAAGCAAAGCGTCAAGATGAGGCCAAAATAGCGAATACCGTTGAGCATCCTGAGGATCACACCAACTTTAAAAAGCACAAATTTCCTTAATAAGTAGTATTAGCTCCTTATTTCCATAGGGAGCTTTTGAGCTTTCCGACTCAGTTTTTTGCAAAAAATCCTCACAAAGACAAAAATATAAAAAGGAGCGATGTTTAACGCTTTGAGAGTGAGGAGACTATGGCCAAGCGTCAGCCTATTTGTGATGCGCCAATAACCATCTATTTAGTAAGTCAACCAGAAAGTAATTTGTCATCTCTTGCGAAATTGATAGGTTCTCGTGCTTATCAGCTCGTTGATTTATCTAAGTTGGACCAACCGCTTTTATCATTGATTGCCGGGCTGTCGAGCTTTGATCAACATTCCTTCGCATGGGAAAAAATCAACACCATCAATCGCACCGTACTTGATATAGTCGCAAACGATGTGGAAAAAAATTACTGCGTAGTGAACGAACTGATTGGGACCCAACAGGACGAAATTATTTTTCATCAAGTAAAAAAAATGGCCGCAACAAGGGCCTCGCTTTTTTTGCCCGTTCTTTTAATGCCCGAGGAAAATACTATTTTTCCTCTCGCCAAAGAGCTGAAGGAATCGCGTTATTACTTAACCCTTGATGCCAAAAGCAGTCCTGAACAAATTATTTCGTTGATTTTGGAGTATGCCGCCACCATGGTGGCAGATTTTAAAGCGCAGCCAGATTTAATTTGTGATGAAATTATTATCGATGAAAGCGAAAATCCGCCGTCCCGCGCGATTATTAAAAATGGCGTTATGGATTATAACAAACGCTTCTTAGGCGACTGGAAACCAAGCGCATTCTCGCTTTATATCCGCAATGCCGAAGGCACGCTCATTGCGGGGGTCTGCGGCGATTATATTCACGCTTACACGCGCATTAACTGGGCCTGGGTACATGAGGACTTTCGCGGGCGCGGGGTTGGCAAGAGGGCATTAAACGCCGTTGAAGAATTTGCTAAAACTAAAGGATGTCGCTACCTGCAACTTGATACCATGGATTTTCAGGCCCGACCTTTTTATCAAAAATTAGGCTTTTGGATCGTCGCCACCCTACCCAATTGGATCAACGGCTACGACTGCTATATTATGCGCAAAGATATTCTAAGCAAAGAGACTTAATATCCCCTAATTCTCCATCCTGCCCGCCTTCGGCAGGCTTATTGATTTTGTTGCCTTGACCCAAAATGAGGTATGCCTGCTAAAATTGCCAAGCAGACTCGCTTGGGGCGGGCAACGCTTCTTCCGGATGGTCTTGAACTCCCACCGAGGAAAGCAAAATTTCTTCGCATTCCGTAGTAAAATCTTGCCACTGAATGTCTTTTGTCCCCACCAGCATCAAAGCATATTTTATGGGCTTGTTATATTTTTTGAGCGCCATCGCATAGGCAAAAATTTGTAAATAAGAGTCGGGATGAGTCGCAAGCTTATAGCTCGATTTAAATTCAATGATGCCGATATAATCATTAAAATCGATGACCAAATCAGAAAATCCTTCAATCACCACCATTTCCGATACTCGCGCGAATAAGGGCATTTCGAAAATAGCGTGCCGAGAAAAAAGCCATGAACTCAGCGCCTTTAAACTGATGAAACAGGCTTCCAAGCTTTGTTGTGCTTTCTTGGCATCATCATAAATTCCCTGGGCTCGAAAACTCGCCGCGATTAAATGGCGAAGCATTCCGTCATCAAGGGCGATGCTCACTAATTGCGCTCCGACCTCCGATAAAATTTGATGGGCGAGATTACCATCGAGGGCTCTAAAATAATGGCCACGGGGCTTTTTGATTAGGTGAGAAAAATCAAGATGAAGCGGCGTTTTTAAAGCACTGGAAAAATAACGTAGCGGCCCATTTTTCGCACAAAACAAAAGACCCTTTTCGCTCACGAATTTTTCTTCCTGGCTTATGTTCTCATATTCTTCAGCATGAATAAAAGTTCGTGTGAGAGACGGGTAATTTTTTAAGGCCCCCAGAAAAAGCGCAAGCAAACTTCGATTTTTTGGGGACTCAAAGCCCGCAAAAGATGAGACCACGTAGAGCTCGTGCTGCGCTCGTGTGAGGGCTACATAGAGCAAACGTGCCATTTCTTCTTGCTCTCTTTTTCCCTTTTTCTTGGTTATTTTAAGGAAACGAGTAAGCGCTTTTTCTTGATCAGCACCTTTGGGTACTAAAAGTGCGCTCATTCTTCCCTTGGGCTTGATAGCGCAGCCGATTTCTTTATCGAAAAGAAATTCATCACTCTCATTCGGAAGCATACTTTCAGTATCAGCAATAATTACGCCCTTGAATTCAAGACCTTTGGATTGATGGATGGTCATTATACTCACCGCATCATCGCTCGCTAAACTTGCAGCTAAAGGCTCGCGATAATTTTCGCTGATACGACGGTAAAATTTCGCAATAGTTTTACTGAAAATCTTGCCCTTTTCCGATAATAAATAACCAAGCTTTTTGAGGTTATGAAATTTCTGATCGGAATGCTTTGAAAGCCCAATGGCATAAGAAAAATCAAGTTTGTTGAGTAAATGATCCAAGGCACTTGTACAGCCATCTTTCGCAATAATTACTTTGGCTTCTTCAAAGACACTGAAAAATTTTTCCAATGATAAGGTCCCATGGCTACTTAAGCCATTTTCGCGAAGAGCCATTTTGGCATGCAGAAGATCAAGGCGCCCGCGAAGGCCGATGCTGATTATATCCTGATCTGAAAGCAGCACAAAAGGTGAGCGCAGAACCGTTAAGCTTGCTATCTCGTGCGAGGGATCGATAAGCAATTGCAAAAGCGAAAGGCAATCGATGATTTCTTGTTGCTGATAAAACCCTTCACCGCCAATAATTCTGGCCGCAATCCCAAAGCTAGCAAGTTTGGCCTTAATAATGCCACCAGATTTTATACGTCGTACCAACACGGTAATATCTGAGGCCTTAAGATCAGCTCGCGTATGAAGCAGCTGGCGAATAGCGTGTGCGCAGGTGTCAAGATTTGATGACGTAGGCGAAAGATCTTTATCATCGCTCCTTATCAAAAGTTCAACATGGCCAAGAGAAGAACTTTTCGATAAAAGCTCATCGTCGCTACTGTAGCCTTGAGCAGACAAGGCGTGGTGCGAAACCTTATTCACAAGTTCAATGACTTTTTTATCGGAGCGATAATTGGTTTTAAGCACGCGTTTGCTGAATGCATCGGAATTGCTATGAGTACTTCGCATCTTTTTAATCATGCGATCAAAAAGAACTGTTTCAGCCCCCCGAAATCCATAAATACTTTGCTTTTTATCCCCTACCACAAATAATGATGCGCCATGCTGTAAATCTATTTTCGACAAAATATCGGCTTCGTTCGCCAATGAAATTTCACTATTTTTATTTTCAGCTAAAAGAGCGATAATTTCTTCTTGGATAGGACTCGTATCCTGATATTCATCCACCATAACATGCAAAAAACGCTCTTTCAGACGCGCTCTTAACGAAAGATCATCGCGTAAAACATCGCGCAGCGTGATCAAAAGATCCGCATAAGAAAGTTTGGAAATAGATTTTTTTGCCGCCGAAAATTCACGATGAAACTCACTGAGGAGGTCAAGAAATACCTCTTCATCTTCAGCCACAAAATGATCCACCAAGGACGCCCCTAATGCGACGATCGACTCTACCAGGCTATTGCGTAGAATCTTATCGCCAAAATTCCCCTTTACAGCTTCACGCAGGGCTAAAAAGGCTGTCACTATTTCTTCTTCGGGTGCTTCTATGAGGCCACTAAAATTCGCGAGTTGCTCTTCAATAATCTTGCAGCGTTCCTTAGTACTTTCACTCTGTTTTTGCGAACAAAAATCCCTAAAAATGTCGCTGATTGCAGTGAGTTTTTTCTTTATGTCATGTGGCCCTAAACGAAAGCGTGTTTTTTGCATGTTCGTTGCAAGCGAGGATATTCCCTGTTCGGAAAGCCCAAAATAACAATTGATAAGACCTTCAATGAGCCCTGGTGCACGAAGCCCAGCGCCTAAGCGAAATCTTGCAACGATGCTGCGCAAAGTCGGACATTCGGTGCTTAACTTTCTTAAAATCAAAGGACGAAGACTATTTTTAGCCAATGATAGTTCTTCATCGGGGCTAAGAATTTCAAAATCACTGACGATATCTAAACTTAAGGCTTCTTGCCGTATGACCGTCGCGGCAAAAGCATGGAAAGTTGCGATATTAGCGTTGGGCAGCGCGCGCAAAAGAAGTTTGATTTCATCTTTATGGGGAAGCGCTATGCCCTTTTCTAGGGCCTCATTATGCAGTGATTCATCAAAACCAGTATTCAAAAACGCAGTGAGCCTTTTCGCAATCCGAATGCGCATTTCGTGCGCGGCTTTCTGCGTAAAAGTGAGCGCAAGAATCTGGTGAGGGCGTTTTTTTATGCCACTGGGATCAAGTCCGAATAAGGCGTGAATATAATTTTCTACCAAGGAATACGTTTTGCCGGTGCCCGCGCTTGCTAAGGTGGCGATATGAAAATTCTTCATTGCGCCTCACTCTTTCGACAAATAGAAGAAAAATCGCAGAAATCACATTTTTCAGAAATTTGTGCCGGAAATAATCCCTGCTCAATCGGACGAATGAGCGCCTCGATCTCTTTGGCCAAACTTTTATCTGCGTCATCATCGATAATGCGCTTAAAAAGAGCCTCATTTTTGGTGTCAGAAAAAACTTTTTCGATTTTGCCATCGCGCAATGAGGCATAAGCAAAAGAAATATGTTGTTCTTTATCTTTTGGAATCATCGAATGAGCAAGCCGCAGATATATAGGAATCTGAAAATTGCTTTTCATTAAAGCGGCTTCCGAAGCATTGGCACGCAAATTATCAAGCGAAGATAATTTATAATCTATAACGAGCAACTCGTCGGAATGTTGATCAAGACGATCAATAATCCCTCCTAAGAGAAATTCACGATCGAGGGTGCGAATCGGAATCGCTTCTTTGGCTTTTTTGCCACCAAAAGGTATTTCAAATGCGAGAGCGCGGCCTTCATGATGCTTATTGAAATAGTCGATCAAACGCATCAGCAACGATGAAAGCCATTCCATCTGACAGTAAAAAACATGATTATTTGCCACATAATTTTTTTCTAAAAATTGCTGACAAATTTCTTCAAATAAAACAGTAAAACTCTTCTTCCAATCGTTCTTTTTGAAATGCCCCAAGGCAAAGAATTTCTCCAGACTCCGATGGGCAATTTGCCCTAGAAAACGTGCGTCGAGTTCATCAAGCACGAGATCCTGAGATTTTAGTCCTAAGATACGATGAAGAAGGCCATAAAATTTACAAGCCGCAAAAGATTCAAGCAAGGTTGGCGTAAGCGTTTTTTCATGAAAGAACTGTTTAAAAACCGCTTCATCAGCTTGGCCGGCGAAATTATCGCTCAAGCCATTTTTGAACATTTTTAGGCGCTGAGTTAAGGCCTGGGCATAAGGATGAGTATCCTCGCCTCTTTGCGCGGCTTCCTGCGCCTCATAAAATCGAAGTTCAAAAGGACTCAGAAAATGAGCTTCATTTTCTTCGTGAGGAAGAATTTTTACATAGCGCTCAAGCCAGGCAAAAAATTCACTAGGTGCTTGCTCGCTGCCACTTTGATCAAATTTCGCATAAGAAAAGTGCACGCTCTTTTTGGCTGCCGCTACCGCGCTTATGAACCAAAAAGGCTCTAAAGCTTGTCGCGGGGGCACGGGCAATGGCTCAAATGGATCATCGAAATAAACTCTTAAAACATCTTTTCCTAAAGCTTTATTAATTTGCAAACGATGATCATCACTCAATAAAGCATCGGCGCTTTGATTTTGCGGCATTTTTCCAAAACTAATATCAGCAATAAAAACATGCTCGAAGGCTCGACCCAAGAGCTCTGGCAACATGAGAAATTCTACCGCGTTAATTTCTTTGTTATCTTCCGGAGCAAGCGTGAGCGCGCTTAGCTCTTGGTTAAGAAAGTTATGAAAGTCATTAAAAGAAAATAAATGAGGATCTTTTATGTGGTCTGCACTCTTTCGCAGTTCAGCCAGCGCATTTTTTAAAGCTTCTGCGCTAGCATCCTCATTTCTAAAGGCGCTGCTAAAAAGTTCACTGGTTAAACTTAAATACTCCGAAAGCGTGGCACTTGCTTTAAGCAAAGAAAGTTTTTCTTCAATTTTAGCAACACTTTCTGCTAATAGATTTAGCCTTAATAGTTGCTCTTCATCGGAGTGCCAAATTCTTTGACCTTGCTGTATGGCAGCAGCATAACGAGACCTATCGCTAAATGCCGTCATATTTTGATCATCGATGCCGAGATCTGAAAGAATCTGATTTAGCATCGCTCGTTTTTCATCTTCTAAAAGAAAGAACGACGAAAAAGGAGAAGACAGCAAAGCCAAGAGATCCGCGCGCGAAAGATTGCTCGTGCGCGCAGAAAATAAACTTTGTAGAAGTATTCCTGCGGGAGTTTCCGTTAAAGGAATACCTTTACGATCTTTAACAGCGAGCCCTTGAGCCATCAAGGTACGCTTATAAATCGTTGACCGCGAATCCAGATTACGCACGACTAAGGCCACTCGCTCGCTGGGCGATTGGCTTTTAATGAGGGCGATTTTTTGGGCGATTTTTTTCGCCTCTTCATCAACGCTGCTCGCCGCGTGAAGCGTTGCATGATGAGCACTCAAGATAATTTCTTCAGGTTCTTTCAACACCTTTTCCACTAAGGTTTTCAGCGGGCCTTCCTCCCCTAAGGCGTCGAAATATAGATCGATGGCGAATAAATCCTCGTTATTTTCAAATTGTCGCGCGGCATAATCAACAGCGACATTGAAACTACGTTTTTCAAAATCCATGGGAAAATGTATGTCAAAATGAATACCTAAGCGACTTAATGCCTTGATGACTTCTATTTCAAGCTTGGTCAAATCCACTAAGTAATAAAGCGAAACGGCACGATTACGCAGCGCATGAGGCACGATATTATGCCGCTTCATAATTTGCCATGCCAAAAACAGCGCGCTAACGCCATTAACAAGCGAATTTTCTTCCATGCGCCGATCAATCATGCATGCTATTTCAAGTGCCGGAACATAAGCACCTTTCTTTGGTGCAAGCTCTGCAAAAACATCGGCAGGACTCATGGTGCCGTGATAAAGCGACGAATAAATGCGCGCACAACTTTTAGCATAATGAAAAGGAAATGACTTTTTTATTGATAGTGCTTCTTTCGCAAACAGCACCGGCGCAAAATCATCGCGTTTTAGTTGATAATCATAAATAAAGGCCAAACTACGAACTTTATCGAAAAAAGCCGAAGCGCTGATAACTTCTGCAAAAGGTGCATTTTGCAGAAGCTCACGCACGTGCGCACGATCGCGCCCAACAATGATGGGGACATTTTTTTCTAACACTAAAAAACTCTATTCTTCGTCTTTTAAGGCTGCCAACTGCTGCTTTGCTTCCTTGGCCCTTTTGCTCGCCTTGTTGGAAGATAGCAATTCATTAAACGCAGCCTTCGCCCCATTTTTATTGCCCATGGTACGCAAGATAGATCCTATTTTATATAATGCTTCTTCACGCAATACAGCCGTTTTAAATAAATCTACTATTTTTTGGTAGCCCACTATGGCCATTTTATAATATTTTTCAGCTTCTTCTGAAGATTTTTTACTTTCTGCTATTTTTCTATTATTTTCACCCATTAAAAAATACGCTTGACCAAGAATATCCTTGTCCTTTTCTTCAGCATATTCTTTTACAAAAGCATCAAGCAAAAATAAGGAATCATCATATTTGGCGGCATTATGAAGCTTTTTCGCTAAGGCAAAGTGGTCCTCTTTGAGCGGAGGAATTTTGATTTTATTAGTTTCTTCTTTAAGCGCTAATTGACTTTGGGCCAGACTTTTTTGATCTTTTTCTAAATTCCTATATTGATACTGAGCTTCTTCAAGTTGGCCGCGGAGATTTTGGATTTCATTGACCAAATCTTGATTTTGACTTGAGCCCTCATGCACCGATTCTCTGACACCCGCAAGTTGGCGTTCAAGCTTATCGAGCCGATCGATTAAATCACGCACCTGGCCACTCAATAAAATTTCCATTTCATGGCGCACACGTTGAAGCTTTGCAACTTCACTCTCCATATCACGGACTTGGCGCGTCAAATGATCGCCTTGGGCCTTGGTCATAAAACAACCCGAACAAAAAAAGACACTCGTGCCCAAAGCCACGAGTGTCCTGTAAAATTGAGGCTTTTTAAGATTAGAATACGAGAACGAATACCGCTCTTCGATTTTGCGCATAAGCTTCTTCATTGCTTTCACTCACTACAGGACGTTGCTCGCCGTAGGATACCGTCTTAATGCGGTTAGACGCAATGCCCTTCGTTTTAATGAGGTAATCGGCAACGGCTTGAGCACGCTTATTACCAAGGATCATATTGTAGGTTGGTGTTCCTTGAGCGTCAGTATGTCCTTCAAGGGTAATTTGCATAGTTGGACGAGTTTCCATGCAGGTTGCTACACGATCGAGTGAAGGACGATATTCATCGCTGATGCTGAAGCTATCGAAAGCAAAGCGTACGTTTGGTATATTCTTGCAATCGTTTTCGGAAAAATCTTTATCACTTAAATCATTTTCCGCGACGCAAATTCCGCTTGATGAGCATACTTGACCGTTTGCGCAATCAGCATTTACTTGGCAAGTCGTTTCACAACGATTGCTCATGCATTGCTGCAAGCCTTGGCAGTCCGTATCTTCGCGGCATTCGGCACAGCTGCCACTAACGCAAACGCCATTGATTTCTTTTCCAGCGGCATTAACGCGGCAATCTTTATCTTCTTTACAGCTTCCGGTGGAAACTTTTTTTTGGCAGCCCACGAATAAAAGCGGGACCGAAAGGGCTACCACGCCAATTAAAAAGGCTTTTTTCACATGAACAAACATTTTTTCCTCCACAAAGCAATCTTCAGGGCATCTTTATCGTATGCTGGGCCCAAAAGTAAAGATGTTATTTACGTTAGACATTTGTAATTATAGAAAAAGACGGCATCAGAGTTTTATTTCCTTCCTATAGGCTTGCTATTGTGAATTTGGCTATGAAAAACGAAATGGAAACAAAAAATAAAGAAAAATCTGCATCGTCCGTATCAGAATCTATTTATGCTCGAGATCCTGGCCCGGCACAAATGCGATTTATGTTTTTAGAGCCTACCATTCTTGGACGCATTGTCCATCTTGGATGGCCCGTAATCGTTGGCATGCTTACGCAGACCGCAATCAATACCATCGATTTATTGATGGTGGGTCGCTTGGATGATGCGCAAGCAGTGCCTGGAAGCGCGGCCATCATGGCTTCCGTCGTGCTTCTTTGGGCTTACGGCGGGTTTTTGTCGGCGATTTCCGTAGGAACTCAAGCTCTTTCGGCCCGACGTTTTAGCGAAGGCTATTTTGAAAAAGCCGGACAGATTCTTTCAAATTCCGTTGCTGTTTCGCTTATCGCAAGCGCTGTCATCACCACCATCGCTATCGTTTTGATTGAACCGACAATGTTGCTGCTGACAAAAAGTCCAGAAGTTCAGTATATCGGCGGTGAATATAGTAAAATCCGTCTTTTGGGGCTGCCCAGCATGGCGCTCATGGCCTCTTTCAAAAGTTTTTACGATGGTCTTGGCCGTGTACGTATTCACATGTGCATTGCGATCATCATGAACTTGGTTAATGCCGGCGTGAATTATTTTCTTATTTTTGGCTCAGAATTTGCGGGTTTTAAAAGCCCTGCCTTGGGCGTTTATGGCGCGGCATGGGGTTCGGTTATTTCAAGCTATGTTGGCGTGGCCATCATGGTATTTTGGGCTTTGCGAAAAAATGATCGTCTCAAATTCAAGGTCTTTCGCTTTAAGAATCTTAATCTTCCCATCGCTCTAACTATTTCCCGGCTTTCGCTTTGGTCAGGCCTTGCAACCGTGGTGTTGATGGTCGGTGTGGGACTTTTCAATTATATCGTGAGCTCCATCGATATTGCCCAAGGCTCAAGCTCCATTAATGCCTCTGCAGCGAGTATTATTTTGCACGTCATGATGCTTGTCTTTATGACTTGTCTTGCTTTTGGTACCTCAACCGCAACCCTTGTTTCTCAATCCATTGGCGCAAAATTACCAAAACTCGCTGAGCGCTATGTTTGGCAATGTGTTTTGCTTGCAGTCTACGTGATGACTGCTTTTGGCATTTTGGCCTTCTTATTCCCTCACCCTATCCTTACCTTGTTTTTGCCTCCTGATATCGACGGCAATCACCTCAAAGAGCTCGTGATCACTACTGCCACGCCATCTTTAAGAATGTGCGCGCTATTGCTCTCACCTACGGCAGCTGCTGCCCTGGTGCTTACGCAGGCGCTTTATGGTGCGGGTGAAACTCGTTTCGTTATGATCGTAGAATTTTTGCTGCACTTTTTATGCTTAGTTCCTTTGGCATGGCTTTTGGCCATTTATTTCGATATGGGAATTATTGGCTGCTGGATTGCTGCCATCGTCTATGCGTCGGGCTTACTCATTGCCACTGCGAGCAAATTTCTTAGTGGGTCTTGGAAAAAAC
>JBPOIV010000240.1:0-4472 GCA_052034245.1 Myxococcota bacterium | reverse complement strand
CGATTATTTAGGGCCAATCGAATATATTCCGCCCCAAATCTCGGTCGAAAACCCTTATACCATCGCTGGTGATTGTCTTTTGCTACCAACTAAAAATGATGCCGATGCGCTGTTAAATCTCTTTAATCAAAAGTTTAGTACTATGGGCGATGGCTATGTTCTGCATGCTTATTCTGAAGATAAGGATCCTGACGCGCTTAGAATTGGAATATACGGACGTAAGTTTAAATACCTATAAAAAGAATGGATTTAAGAAGAGAGATACCGCAAATTATTACCTTTATTTCAATTGGTATTTAGATGGCGAAGAATTCTATTCGAGGCTAGAAAATAATATAAAAGAAATTGCTGAATTTGATTTAAAAGCTAAATTTGTCGATATTAGCACCTTATTGGGAAAATTCTCTAGGGGCCTTGATAGTGGATGGATTACTCCTGATGACCTTTCACTCCTGCAGAAACATGTGGATATTCCGCAATATTTGGATGAAATCTTAGTTTCTAATCTTAATCGCCGCCTCCAGATTGATCCGATTTTCTATTTGGGGAAGCGTGGTAGAGAAACGCAAGTAAGCAAGTAATACCCTAAAAAACGGCATACATAATGCCGTTTTTTATTATCTTATACCTCACCCACATCGAGTTTTTGCAGCTCGGCTTCCGAGCGTTCCCAATCGTTAATGAGGGAGCTGATTTTTTCTTGCAGCTTTTGTTTTTCGTTTTCGATTTCTAACACTCTTTCATGTGAATTATTGGTAAAGAAATCTGGTTCTAAAAAAATCTTGTCTAATTCATGCAATTTCTGCTCCATTTCTTCGACCGAATGCATGATTTTATCCAAGTGTTTCTTGAGTTTTTGGGTTTCAGCCTTGCGCCTTTTTTGCTCGTCATAACTCAGACGCTGTCCACTCGGCTCATCTTTTTCCGTTTTCTTGAGCGCGATTTCATTTTTAGCGTCTAGGAAATCCCGTTCTTTAAAGGCCGAAAACTCGCTGTAAGTTCCCAAGAAATCCTTTACGCCTTCAGGCTCAAGCTCGATGATACGCTGCGCAATAGCCTCAATGAACATGCGATCGTGGGAAACCATGATGAGGGTTCCAGGATATTCCGCGAGCGCAGAACTAAGGCTTTCAATGCTTTCTAGATCAAGGTGATTGGTGGGCTCATCGAGCAAAAGAATATTAGGCTTTTGCATCATAAGATACGCGAGATACAAACGACTGAGCTCACCACCACTTAGATCCTTGGTCATTTTTTTGGCATCTTCGCCGCTAAAAAGCACGCGTCCGAGCATGCCCTGCACGAAACTTTGTGGCTTATCTGCGCAATATTGCCACAGCCATTCTAAGACCGTGTCTTTGAACTGTTTTATAGCGGTCCCGCAATCTTGAGCAAAATAACCATAGCTCGTTCCATGGCCCCATTTTATAGATTTATGACATTCAGGAAATTGCTCTGCCATTGCCTTCATCAAGGTCGATTTTCCTGAGCCATTGGGCCCAATAATCGCGATTTTATCGCCTCGCTGCACGCTAAAAGAAAAGTTCTTGATAATTTCTTTTTCGCCATAGGATTTATTCAGCGCCTTGACCTCTAAAACATCCTTTGAGCCTTTGTCATTAATTTCAAAACGAAAATGAGGATGCACGCGCGAAGTGCGGAGGGGCTCTTCGATAACAATTTTTTCGAGCTGTTTTATACGACTTTGTGCTTGCCGCGCTTTCGATGCCTTGGCACGGAAACGCTCAATAAAAGCTTCTTTCTTAGAGATTTCTTTTTGCTGCGCTAAAATCTCTTTTTCTTTTTGCAATAAAAATAAGCGACGCGCTTTATCAAAGGCGCTAAAGTTTCCGACATATTCAGTCACTGTCGAAAAATCTATATCAAGAATGCGTGTACATACTCTGTCCATAAAATGTCGATCGTGTGAGACCAAAATCACTGAGCCAGAATAGTTCGAAAGAAATTGTTCAAGCCAATGAATAGAAATAATATCAAGGTGATTGGTGGGCTCATCAAGCATTAAAATATCGGGGTTCTTGATCAGCGCTTGCGCCAAAAACACGCGCCATTTATAGCCGCCCGAAAGAATTTTGAGGGGACTATCATGCAGCGCAGTTTTTATCCCCAAACCTTCAAGAATTTCCTGGGCGCGAGGGCGCAAACGATAGCCTTCATTGGTGCTGATGTACTCTTCTAAATGCGCTATTTGGTGCCCAGCATTGGGATCATCGCTTTTCAAAAGCTCTTGCTGTTTTTTAATGGCCTCATAAAGCTCTCTTTGTCCCATCATCGCCGTATCAATAATGATATTCATTTCATTCAGATTATGATCTTGGCCAATGCGAAACATTGAAAGACCTGCACCTACATCAATCTCACCACTATCAGCTTCCATTTCTCCGGCTATCATTTTAAGCAAAGTCGATTTTCCCGATCCATTCGCTCCGACAATGCCATAGCGCTCGTTATCGAGCAGTCGCAAATTCACATCTTCAAAGAGATTTTTTCGAAGAAAAGCGTGCGATAATTTTTTTAACTCAATCATAAAAACCTTATTTCCGGCAGGATGCGACCTAGGGCCCTAGCAAATTCTTTTACTCATTACCCATAAAAAGATAAAATCCAAAAAGAATGAGGGAACTATGAAAAAGCACCTTAATAACAATTCCACTATCTTAGTTTGTGACGATGAAAAATATATCCGCGAGAGCATTCACGATTATTTAGTCGCGCATGGCTACAATGTAGTGCTAGCCTCTGATGGTATTGAATGCTTGGAACAAATGAAAATAGCAAGACCTCAGGCGCTTTTACTCGATATCATCATGCCAAAAATGGATGGCATCAGCGTGATTCGTCAGCTTCGAAAAGAAGGCACAGACATTCCCATCCTGGTACTTAGTGCAAGCCATGAACTCGGCCCTGAAATCGAAGTACATGAACTGAGCCTTGGTCAATTTATACCAAAGCCCGTCCGCTTATCGGAGATCGAATATTTTATCGAGACAGCTATTCTTGAAGCTGAAGACGCTAAAAATTACGAAAACACAATCTAATTAGGACCGAGGTAGATCTGGAGAGCTGTACCACTCTTCGATCACCCGGGCGATTTCCTTTCCTTGGGCTTCCGAGGAAATATTAAATTTCGATTGATACACATATTGATCATTTCGTTTCCGATAACGTCGAATAGTGATTTTCGGCTCTCTAAATGTCGATGTTTTTTTATCGAACTCTTGGTAGAGAAACATCAAAGTCGCCCATGCGCCCTTTGATAGCACGTGCTTTTTAAGTTCCTTTACTCTTAACTCACCCTCTTCTTCCCAGTTAACGGTAAGTTGATCAATCGCTTCAGACATGCTTCTCTCCTGCTCTAACTACTTGGCAAAATTTAGGAAATGCTACCATAACAATAAAACGGCAAGCCTACAATTTGGCTTGCCATTTCAAACACTTTTTAAAGAAACTGCTTATTTCTTCTTAGCAGGTGCGGCTTTTTTACTAGCGCCAGCTTTTGAAGCCTTCATTGGGTTCTTCAATCCTTTTTCTTCTTTAGGACCGGCAATACCATGAATAATCTTCGCCTTACGGTTAGACATACGAAGCTCAATCAAAGCTCCTTTTCCACCTGGAACCGCTCCGCGCAAGCACAGTAAACGCTCATCTTCCATAAAACGAACAATGCGCACGTTCTTAACGGTCACACGGTCATTACCCATTTGGCCGGCCATTTTCTTGCCTTTCAAAACACGTCCTGGGTACTCGCGCATCCCGATAGAACCACCACCACGGAAAGTTTCATGGGCACCGTGAGTCGCATCAAAACCTTTGAAGTTGTGACGCTTCATTACCCCAGCAAAACCTTTACCCTTGCTGATACCGGTAATATCAAGTGATTCTACTTCTTTAAGCCAATCAAGGGATACTGCACTGCCTTCTTCAAAACCTGCAAGCAAAGCATTTTCCATACGAAATTCACGCAGATGGCGCTTTGGAGCAATATTTTTCTTGGCAAACAAGCCCAGTTTTGCTTTATTAAGATTTTTTTCACGAACATCGCCATAAGCGATCTGAACAGCATCATAGCCGTCGACATCTGCAGTTTTCTTTCGCACTACGAGATTGTCTTTGATTTGAAGAACGGTAACAGGAATACAGACACCGTCTTCGAGAAATAATTGGGTCATACCTACTTTGGTAGCCAAGAGCCCTTGCTTCTTTTGCATTTTTATCTCCAGTAGTCATTCGCTTGTTTGCCAGAGGACTAATGTGCCGGATAATGTAAGGCTTGTTCACATCTGGCAATACCCGCTAAGCCAGATAATTACTCACTAATTCTCGTGTTTTATTGATTATTAAAAAGCATAAAAGCCCGTTCATATTGACAAAACTTTTTCAAAAAGGCAGCAGAAAGCAAAGGCGGGCCCGTAGCTCAATTGGCAGAGCAATGGACTCTTAATCCGGTGGTT
>JBPOIV010000200.1:0-2029 GCA_052034245.1 Myxococcota bacterium | reverse complement strand
GATGTTATTTTGTGATTATTATTAAATTAAATTTAATGAGATTTTACTATTTTTTATGTCCGAAAAAATAATAGGCAAGTAAATAAAAATTTATGATAAAAATGGCGAAATAAATGTTGATATAATTTTTTGACTGATGATTATATTTCTTTATGCAGGAAAAATTAATGAAAAATAGCATAATTTTAACAGTTTTTTGGGCTTCAACGTCATCCTTTGCGCTTGCTCCGGCCTTTGAAAGCGCATTAAGCCAAGGATTTATCCGTAGTGAGACACAGGAAGACGCAAAAAATCTTTTCCGCCAAGCTCTTATGACAAACGATATGGAAGCTGGCATCTTGAGCGCCCGTTATGGTTTCGTAAACGCCATGCACTTCTTGGGGACCAAGAGCAATGACAAGATGCACAAGGTCATGTGGTTTTCTCTGGCCATTCAAGTCTATTGGCTTAATAATGGAGCTATTCTCCAAAATTCGATGGGAGAGCTAAAAAAGTTATTTCCTGAAGCTCGGGGTACAAAAAAATCCTCAACGTTTAAAAATGGCTCGCCTGAATACTTCGCAGTAAATTTTTACAAAAACTTCGAGCGTTTTGATGGGCAGGATTTAAACCCTTGCCAACGTATGAATTTGATCTTTGAGTTGCTCAATTTGCAATACGAGCAAAAGAAGGAACCCCTTGTTCTTCAAGCGTTTTTTGTTATCGCAGCAACTCAGGATCCGCGGGCGCAACTTTTAGGTCTGTGTAATTTATTGAATAAATATGGTTCCGAAGAAGTTGGCTTCCTCCTGTCTATGGCTCGCCTTCTGTCGCCATTAGCCAAATTGCCAGATACGGCCATTGCCACCAACGCGCGTTTTCTGCTTGAAAAAGTTGTCGCGGGCATAAATTCTGCTACCTATGTGGAAAAACCTGCTTACAGCAAAGAAGAACACGACTTATTTGCCTTAGTTTTTGAGTGGATGGCTCTTTTTCCAGAGAATCACAAATTTCTTAACTCCAGTGGGCTTTTTGTTGCAGGAAAACTGGTTGGCACCCATTTGACGGATCGCGAGCGCTATGAAGAAGCAGCACGCCTTTATCGTTTGGCAAATAATACTGAAGCCTTTGAAAATCTCGCGTGGCTCTATTACGCGAGGAAAATTGGGACTGAGCTAAGTCGCCAAGTGCAATTAGAACAAGCAATTCTTCTTTGGGATAAAAGTCCATCGTTCAAAGCCCGCAAAAATGGGATTGTCGCCTTAGTGGAACTGTCGCATATTTTAAGAGCTGTTGAACCTTTGAAGCTAGCCGTATTAAAATTGGAAAGTTTAGCGAAGGAGCACAGCGAAGATGCGGCCTTAGAATTAGCCTTAGCTCAAATCTATCTTGAAATTTTTCTTTTTAATGAAAACAAAAGTTTAGATATTGAGTTTCTTGATCGGGCTGAGGGGCATGCCCAAAATGTTAAAAAGCTTCGCGATATTCCTGTTGTGGATTTTCTTCTTGTCGAGATCAACGAAATACGATCGTTATTTCATGAACGTAATATAGAAAGCGAAGCGAAAAAAGATGAGATTGATGAAAACATTCCCTCATCGCTTCCAGAAGAAACAGCTGCGTTGGTTGATGCTTCAAAATCGAATAGAAAAGCTGAAAAGAAAGCACGGGCGATGAGGAAAAGGCAAGAAGAATTTCGTAAATTAGCCCCAGTAAAATCCACCATCGATCAAATTGGAGAAAGCAAAGCAAGAAACCTTGAGATAGTTTTTTTAAATAAAACGGTACAGTCCCAGTTTCAAAACCTCAGTCAAGCAAAGAAAATACGGGAGATATTTGATGATATTCTACTTAAGCCCTGGGCCACTGAAGGTGTTGGTAAACCTGAAGTTTTACGCACAGGAGAATATAGAGGCTGTATTTCTCGGCGGCTTGATCATGGAAATCGCTTAGTTTATCGCGTTGAAGGCGAAAATAAGATTAAGATTATTCACTGTGATGGTCATTATTAGCTTTATCCCCTAGCGCATCAAAACCTCTCCATTCATGG
>JBPOIV010000260.1:0-4938 GCA_052034245.1 Myxococcota bacterium | reverse complement strand
ATATGGCCTTCTTTAGAGACGATACTTTAGAAGGAAAACCTTTTGAACTTGCATATTTAAAAAATAACCGGCTTGCTAGCACTGAGCATTACTTCGATATTTCTTTCAAAAAAGAAGTTCATCCATATGGAATTTTATTTTCTCCTCAAACGATTAATTTTAATACACTTGGTCCAAATCATATCGCAAAAAACCAAGTGACCGGTTTGAGCACCGATGCTATTTTGGCAAAAGCCAAGGGGGCTCTCACTGCTTATATTTCTGAGCTTTCACCTGAATTTTATTATGATGTGCTTTTTCATGATTTGGTTTTTCTCATCAATCCAGAGCTCGAAAAAGAGGACACAATCATAAGCTCCGAAAACTATCCAGCAGACGAAATTGTAAGAATGTTTCGAAAACTTGCTGAGAAGTTTTTGCAAGACTTGCTTAAATAGCAAAGGGCCGTGGCCGGCGGAGCTAAACCCCGGCCTTAGCCATTATCATTCAATCCTTTGCCACCATTGGCTGCTACCCGTGAATCTCTTTACTGGCGCGCCATTTTCAGAAAAATAATATTTATAATCTCCATTTTCTGCATAACCGTGCACGGCGATACCATCCATGTTCCAGTTATCGTCACCTTCTGGCCACGATGGGTGCGAAATCATTCTGACCTTCACCCCCTTTATCGAGCATGAATCCAAGTTCCAGTTAGGATTGCGCAAAGCCACCGTGCGAGAATGGCTGCTATTGTTGCCGAAACCACCCCAGATCGGCTGAAGTTCCACATCACCAAGGGTCGTCATCAACCAGACAATTACTTCAGAATTAGAACGTAGATCATCGCCCCCGGTTCTCAAGTCAATAGTAAAAGATCGTAGCCGCGCACAGGAGCCTCGCGGACCGCCCAGAGAAGGCAATGAAACACATAGAAAAAAAGCAAAGACCACAGCTTTATTCATGTTCATAAAATACTCCTATTGAGACATGTTGCTCTTTAGTGATGAAAAATAGCCAAACTATTTTTAAGCCCTCAACCTAAAAGCTAATTTTAAATTACTTAGGCATAAAACTTGAAAATATATTTGTCTTGACTTTCTTATTTAAGATAAACTTTTGCAGGGTCTCTTTAGGCCAAATGGAGTATAGAAAATGCATAGCCATGATGGTAAATGTTGCTGTAGAAAAACAGCTCTCTTAGTCTCTGGTATTTTATTCGCACTCATCGCCGCATGCCATATTTGGCGTCTTATTCAAGGCAGCGTTGTTGTTATCGACGGCGAAACACTTCCTAACTGGATTAGCGTTGTTGTTGTTGTCGTATCAGCCATAATGTCCATTTGGAACTTTTGCTCGGCTTGCTGCAAAAAATGCCAAAATGCACCCTGTGCTCACAATCACAATTTGCCCAAATAATCCTTAACGGACCTTTTTCGTTGACATTTTTTCGGCAAGGATCGAGAGGATGTCAACTTTTTTATCAAGCTTTGTTGCATCCAAAAGAGCACTTTAATTTAAATAGTTCTATGTTACGATTAGCTATATTCTTTGGGATAATTTATGAAAATTAAGATTTTTAATTTGTTTATACTAATGATTGCTTCGTGCGCTCCAGAACCAAACAGTGTCTTTAAAGACCCGCGCCCCGAAAAAGCCTTAGAATCAATCCGCATGTTAGCTCCTTGGGCCGTGGCCTATGGTGAGCAAGTAGAGCCCGATCCCTTGCCTTTAGGATGGAAAAAACATCTTGCCAGGAAAGAGCTCGTTGTCAGCTATGGCGGTAGTGAACTGCGCATCCCAAAGGGAAAGACCTATTTTAGCTACAATGGGAAAATAGCAATAGGTTGGCATGGAACTTACGATCCGCCTCAGGGAATGTAGGAACTAGGCATTTTATAAAGACTGACAAAATATCTGCCGAGACAACACTAAAAGTTCACATAACCCTACTTTTTGGTTCGCCATATCTAATAAAACCATTGTTCAAGCGTTTTAAGCCGCAATAGGTGCCTAAATCATGATCTTAGGCGAATAGTCACCAAGGCCGGGCGGACTTAAGCTTGATTCGGCAGCCATTCTGGTGGTCTCACTACTATGCACGCGAACTCTTGTGAACTTGCTATGATACTCGTCGAGAGTATAGGAGAATAAAGCTTTTTTTAAAAGGGCCTGTCTACCAATGTCTAAGATTGGAGCCAAAATCACAGTCATGTGCTGAAAAACTTAACATAGGCGTCATTATGGGTTCGGCTTCGCCAGTAAAACCAGACCAAAGCCGTTTTAATGGCACATTAGCTCAGAAATCATGATTGTTGGTGAATTACCGCCAAGGACCGGTAATTTCATAATCTCAACATAGGGAATTTCAAATTCAATAGCGATTGACCTATTTGCGAATGGTTTGAAGCTTTTTAAGCATTCTTCGATTTTTGCATCGATTATTTTTTGCGCTATTTAATCGGGATATAAATCTTTCCAGTTTTTTGTATTCTTGTGCTTCGAATCTTTTAAAGCATAGCGCCTATGCAACATAAGATCCCAACTACTGGATTCTAGCTTTTTTATTTCGTTTATAATCTGTTCTTCCAGCTCATAGGATTGGTGAATCTTCTCGTATTCAACATTTATCACGAGCCCTTTATGGGTTGTCCCAAGGCCAGGTTGAGGATTTTCATAGAGCATTCTAATTTTAGTGAACGATTCCCAATTTGATGAAGAAAATATTTCCTTAACATCTTTATAAAGCGTTTCAATTTGCTCATCTGTTAAAATGGGATTGTCATTAAATCGTACTAAAAAAATCAGCAGCTCATCTTTATTGCAAATGCCGGCGTTACAAAAAAAAACAATTAACAAGAACATACGCAAAAAAAAATTACGCATAATGTAAACCTCGCCGTTATTCCATAGAAATGAACAAGGACTTATTATTTTGCAGATTATATTTTGCAAGCATTGGGTTTTAAACGAATTAGTTGCCAAGGTAAAATGATTACCCATCTATTACCTTCATTTAATATATATATTTACAGCAAGTTCTTCGAATGCTTTTAGAGGGGGAAAAACATGCTTTCTTCCTCCCAAAGAACGATCTAAAAATTCATCAGAGTATAAGTAGAATAAAGCCTTTTTTTAAAAAGGCCAATCTACCATGGAGCCAAGTGCTGAAAACTTAACACAAGTCGTTTAAAGAACACATTGGCGCCAAAATCATTATTTTCGGCAAAGTATTACAAGGACCGGCTACGATTTCATTTTTGGGATGGGACGTATTGGGTTCAACTTCAACCTCAACCTCGGACTTTTAATAAACATTCCGGTCGTTAAACGACCAAGGATTGGATTAAAATACCTAAACGTCATAGGATAGCTTGTTCATCGCACGACGCCAATATTAAATCTTAGCCTTGGTTTTTCGTTTTAGAAGGTGTGCCATTCAGACGTAGTCATAGTAAGTTAATAACGTCGTTGAAGGTGTAGAGGCAACAGGGCTCACGCCCCTGAACGGATCCGTCAGGGGCAGGTGGCTTTTATCTACTCGGCTGCGCTTTCACCGCCTTGATTTCCAAAAAATATTTGATTTTCATTACGACGGAACTCATCTTGTGCCAAAGCTTTTTTTTTGCTGGATTCATAGTGATGGCTCATTACTTCAATCGGTATCAATGCCTCGAAAACAAGATTATCGTTACTTATTGTTCCCTGATATGCCGATATTTCTAAGGTATACCGCCTATTACTTTCTTTATTTACCTTACTCACCAAAGATAGAAAAAACTCAAGTTCTGATTTATTAGACACAGTTAATTCACTAGAGCTACTATCCTTGCGCTTCTTGCGCTCTTCGGCCTGCAAGCACAGTATATCCTCACCCTGTGACGGCCGGAGCGTGAATGGCTTTTTTAATGTGATTCTAAAACTAAGTTCTTCTTTGAATTTAATAGTCAATCGACGAGATTTGCCAATGGCGCTCAAGACGTCGCCGCCGACCCATGGAGCATCTTTTACCTGCTTGCTGGCGATTTCTACAAAAAAAGGTTTTATGTGCTCTGGTAATAGCGCAGGCTCTGGGTTCAATGGTGACGGATGTCGAGATGGAGTAGTCGGGGTCCTTCCAAAAGAACGCTGCACTTGCAAAGAAGGACGGGCCGAGTTTGGCAAACCGTAGGGATTCACCGCATTGGTCGATGACGGTCGCTGGCAAGTAAAAACGATATCCAATTGTCTAAAAAAACTCTGACCTTCAATTTCTATCAAAAGTTTATAGATCTTTTTGTCAGTAAAATTGTTGGTTTTCGAGATGTAAATATGTTTTTCTTCGCCTTCTGTCAGAGAGAAAACGAGAGATAAGCCAGTATCAAAGCCACTTGCCATTTGAATAGACTCAAGTGAACTAAGCTCGCACCCTGAATAGAGCTTCATGGTGAGCTTTTTATTCGCAAAATCGGGGCTTATATTCGTCATTTTAAAAGAAAGATTATCGTGAATTTCTACAGTTTCCCCTAATATGTTCCCCGAATAATCCTCCAGGACGAAAAAATTATTAAAATTAATACAGTAAACTACCGAGCTAAATAACAGAGCTAAAAAGCTAAAAAACGTTCTAATATATTTATTTTTCATGATTTATAAGATCCATTTTAAAAGAGTTATGATTGCATGATTTTTTGATGCTTTCAAGGTATAAAAAACTTGTTAGATTGGGGGTAACGCTTATTGATCCGGCAGTGTTATTCATATGTTAGGGCCAGATATAAGAGCCGGGTACACCTGCAATAATGGAGGCCTTACCGCTTCCCAAAGGCGTTATCCCGATCACCTAATTTCGCTATGTTTTAACTATTTTAAAAAGGGAATTCACTTATTAAACAAAATCTTAGATGGTGTAATGGGTATTTATTATGTATGATAAATTTTATAATTATCGCCTTTAGTTTTTTCTTTCTTTTATATTAC
>JBPOIV010000031.1:0-8664 GCA_052034245.1 Myxococcota bacterium | reverse complement strand
TTTGTGTATCGAGCAAAAAGCGCTTGATCATGGCCCGCTCGACAGAAAGCGGTGCATGTAAAAATGCGTCAGCACCAAAGCCCCCAAGACCCAACCGCTCGCCTTTGCGATGATCGATAAAATCGAGCAGCACCGATTTTGCCACACTCAAACGATCCAAAGGCTCGCCATTAATATGCAAATCGCGCGCTTCCATGCTTTCAGAAATATCCAAGGTAAGCATCAAACTGCGCCCACTTCGCACCACTTCAATGGGATCCCCGACAAAAGCAGGCCGCATAAGCGCCAAAACTAAAAGAGTCCAGGCCAAAAAATTAAGCCACAAGGCCTTTTTATTGGACGTGGTTGCCATGCCGCTTGGTCGAATTTTTTCCATCACTTCCGTAAGATAAGATTTTAAATACGGCGTGCTCTCTCTCTTCTTGCCCCAAAAATACCAGGGAAGAATACATAGGAGCAAAAGACCGGCATAAGGCCAATAAAACTCTATATGCGACATGTTTTCATCAGCTCTTTAAAAAGACGAAGTAAATGATGACCATCAAGACTATTCTCTGCTTTGAAGCGGTCTTGCTCAAGAAGACTTTCTAACAATCTCGCTTTTTCATCGTTGCCAAAAAGAATAAGCATGCTTTGGGAAAGGTCCTCAGTACGTGCATCTTTTTTCTTTTTTTGCTGCTTCACTAACGCAGCTCGCCTTAGCAGCCAGTTGAGCTCTGTTTGAAGCGCAGCGACGGAGGCCCCTGCTTGAAATCTCTTCTCAATGCTTAAAATTTCTTTTCTAAGAAGCCTCTTTATTCGACTATTTTTACGCCACCAACGAATGATAAAAATTGTCAGCGCGAAAAAAAGAAGGCCGAGCGCAAAAACAATATAATAACCAGGCGCGGGCGGCCACCAAGACGGCTCGCTCGGCAAATGAATATCTCTAAGCTGAGAAAGTAGTTCCTGATTCATTCCTTCACCACTTTCCCAAAAAGAGTCTTTCTAAACTTTGGTCTAAATTATCGCTGGTTTTAAACTCCAAAAGAGGAATACCAAGCCCTTGCAATAAGCTTGTTTGCTGTTGTTCTTGCTGTTCTTGACGCGCCTTAAACTGCTGCGCCATGCTTTCGTTGCCACTATCAAAAATGATGTGATGGTCCTGATAACTCATACCTACAGTGCCTATGCGGGGCAGATTCTTTTCTAAGGGATCAGCGATTTTTAGCACAAAAATGTCGGCTTTTTTTAAGACGCGAATGAGCAAAGGTCGCTCTTCCTCACTTAAGCCCAAAAGATCTGAAATTAAAAAAATCTGGCAGCCCCGCGGCACGCGATTGAGCTCAGAAAAAAGTTTGGGCCAAAAATCCTTCATTGAAGGTGCTTCATTTTTTTCGCTTGCTTTCGCCAAAAGCCACAAAAAACGGCTTAAATGCTGAGGGCGAGCACTCAAGGCTGACCGAGTAATGCCACCATCCACAGCAATGAGGCCACCTACTTGGTCACCGCCATGTATGCCTGCTGCTGCTAAACGGGCCGCAATGCGAGCCCCGAGCACTGATTTAAAACAATTCTTCGTGCCAAAAAACATATGAGGACGAAAGTCGACCACAAAATAAAGAGGGCGATTTTTTTCTTCGATAAAAATTTTCGTATAAAGATTATTGAGCCGAGCGCTTACGCGCCAGTCAATATGCCGCATTTCATCTTGCGCAACATAGGGCCGCGATTCAAAAAATTCCATGCCGCGCCCACGAATGCTTGAGCGTTTGAGGCCGGTGCTTTCGGCCTTGGCCCGCCGCCTTAAATGCAAACTTTTCTTCTTAGAGCTTTGTCCTTCCTGAAAAAGCTCAAGTGGCGTACAAAAAATGCCCTTGGAAGAAGCTAGATCCGCCTTGGCATCAAACATCTTTAGCACCTCATGGTAAGGGCAATGATGACAACAGCTCGTCAATCACCTGATCGGCATTTCGCCCCAAAGCCTCGGCCTCAAAGCTTAAGCCGATGCGATGGCGCAATACTTCATGCGCAACTTCCTGAATATCGCTCGGCGCCACATAGTCTTTGTTTTTCATCCACGCCAAAGCTCGTGAAGTTCGGTCAAGATAAATACTCGCCCGCGGACTCGCTCCATAAGCAAACATGCGACCTAATTTTTCCGAAAGCTTAGCAGGATGCCGCGTGGCCATAATAATTTGCACCAAATATTCTTCGACCGCAGGATCCATATGCACATCAAAAATACGCCGACGGATGGCAAAAATATCTTCTTGGCTGAGCTTTACCGAGCTTTCAATTTCTTTGCCAGTCAACATTTCATTGCGATTGAGCATTAAAATTTTCTTCTCAGTCGCTTTGTCAGGATAGCCAATTTTCACGTGCATCATGAAGCGATCAAGCTGAGCCTCGGGCAGGCTAAAAGTACCTTCTTGCTCGATAGGATTTTGCGTGGCCATTACTAAAAATAGCGAGGGCAAGGGATAAGTTTTATTACCAACACTGACCTGCCGCTCAGCCATGGCTTCAAGAAGGGCTGATTGTACTTTAGCAGCAGCACGGTTGATTTCATCAGCCAAAATCAAGTTATGAAAAATCGGTCCACTTTGAAATGAAAAAGTACCTTTTTGCGGATGATATACTTCTGTACCGGTAATATCCGCCGGCAATAAATCTGGCGTAAACTGAATGCGATGAAAATCACCCTCAATCAACGACGAAAGCGCTTTGATCGCCTTGGTTTTAGCCAAACCTGGAGCACCTTCCACCAACAAATGCCCATCAGCAAAAAGTGCTAAAAGCAAACGGTTCACCAAGCGTTCTTGCCCTAGAATGTTGTTTTCTAAGGCCTCCTGCAATGCCAAAACTTTTTCATGTAAGTTCATGAGCATGACTCCTGCTTTGTCCAACTGCTTCTTCTTTTTTAGCGACAATGCTTGCCCGGGTTTTTTCAATCAACGCAGCCATATCACTCTTTTCTAGACCCTTAGTTGAAATAGGCTCACAAAAATGCACGGTAATAGCCTTGTTAGTATTGATGCTAAGACTATCGGCGGGCATCACATCGCGAGATCCTTCAATGAAAACAGGCACGATGGGCAATGATAAACTCATAGCCAAATGAAAACCACCCTTTTTAAAAGGCAAAAGTTCACCATCGCGCGAACGCGTGCCTTCAGGCGCCATCCAAATGGAAATACCGCTCAATAATCTTTCTTTCGCAAGCTCAAGTTGTTTAATGGCCTTCGGGCGATTTTTGCGATCGACAGCAATAAAGCCTGCGCGCTCCATTGCTGGACCAACGACGGGGATCTGCATGAGTCCTGCTTTCGATACCATCCTCAAACTGCCCGGTACCGCGGCAAACATAGCGGGTATGTCGAGCCAAGACTCATGATTCGACATAAACAAATAGACTTGGCCTGGCTGAAGTAAATGGCGGCCTTTAACATAGAGACTCGCATGGGCCTCTTGTAATTCAAGCTCCCAAAATTCTTTTATATACTCGTCTGTGACCGCGACATTGGCTTCGCCTTTGAGGGCTCGCGCAAAATAACGGCAGCAAAGAAAAAAAGTTTTACTATACATAGAAAGCCCATAGAGAGGGCTTTGGTTAAATTTAGCTGAGCCCTTAGGGCTAAACATCAATAAAGCATCATCCATACATCAACCCGCAAAGTGATTGGTAGCAGCCACCAAAGCACTGGTGATGCCAGGTTCACTGGCAGAATGCCCCGCCTCTTCTACAATAATTAACTTTGATTTTGGCCATTTTTTATGAAGCTCATAGGCGCTGGTTGGCGGACATGGCATATCATAGCGCCCCTGCACGATTATACCGGGGATGTCTTTGATCTTTGCGACATTGTTTAAAATCCAATTGTCTTCGCTAAAAAAAGCCCCGTGCACAAAATAATGATTTTCAATGCGTGCAAAAGCATAGGCAAAATGATCATCACTGAAACTTTGCACCATTGAATCATTCTTTTTCAGCTTCGAAGTTGAGCCTTCCCATTTGCTCCAGGCAATCGCAGCTTCTCTTAGGGTTTTCTCATCACTGCTATTGAGCCGCTTATGATAGGCCCGTACCAGATCGCCGCGTTCAGCTTCAGGGATGGGAGCCAAGAAATCTTCCCATTCTTCCGGATAATACATGCTTGCGCCATGTTGATAAAACCAATCGATCTCTTGCTTTCGCACCAAAAAAATACCGCGGAGCACCAGTGACTGAACCAAAGTAGGGTGCGTAATGGCATAACTTAAGGCAAGCGTGCTGCCCCATGAACCCCCAAAAACATGCCATCGATCGATGTTTAAATGCTGGCGAATCTTCTCCATGTCCGCCACCAAATCAAAGGTAGTATTGTCTTTGAGCTCACCAAATGGCGTAGACTTTCCGCAGCCACGTTGGTCAAAAAGAATCACACGCCAACGTTTTGGATCAAAAAAGCGACGATGATTTTCATCAATCCCGCCCCCTGGGCCTCCGTGTACGAAAATAACCGGCGTGCCTTTGGGATTGCCCACCTCTTCGACATTGAGGGTATGAGTATCGCTTACGGGTAAGTTAAAGCGATTAAAGGGCTCAATGGGCGGATAGAATGTATTCATAATCATCCTTGATCAGTTAAAAAAAGCAGAACCTTCTTCTTTAGCCTTAAAGAGAATAAGCACATTCCCCACGGTGGCCACATGGGTGGATCCACTTTGTGACACAATTGCCAAAATAGCGGCGTCCATATCAGGTTTTTGTACCGGCAAAAATTGAATTTTAATTAATTCATGGTCAGCCAAGGCTTGCTCAATTTCTTTAATAAGCCCTTCACTAACCCCTTTTTTACCAACTTGAATCACTGGTTTTAAATGGTGGGCAGATTTTTTAAGGGAGCGAATTTCTTCTATTGAGAGCACTGTCTTTTCTTGTTGTTTATTCATGATAAGCGCTGTTCTAAAAAGCCCAATCGCAAGTGTCAATATTGCGTGGCATGGCTAAGGGTCAGTAGTCAAAAACTATGAACACCCGATAATAATCAAAAATGGGGAAAAATATGACCTTTGTTGTTACAGAAAATTGCCAGCGTTGCCGCTTTACTGATTGCGTTTCGGTATGCCCAGTAGATTGTTTTTACGGCGATGATGAGCAACTTTATATTAATCCAGATGAATGTATTGATTGTGGCGCGTGTGAGCCTGAATGTCCCGTAGAAGCTATCTTTGATGAAGCAAATCTTCCTAAAGAACAAGAAAAATGGCTTCGCCTCAATGCTGAACGTGCGGCAGCGCTCCCAAATATTACGCAAAAACAGCCCGCCTATCCAGGAGCCGATGAGCGCAAAGTAGCCTTGGGGTTCTAGAATTCACCACCTAAAAAAAGCCAACGGGAGAGCGTTGGCTTTTTTATTGCTAGAAGCAAAATCCCTAGCTATTTGGCAGAAAATGGCCTGGGTTATTAAAGCCTTCTGATCCTGGATGGGTAGTGTGATGGTGATCAATACCTTCTCCATCATCATCATGATCATGATCTAAAGCATCTTGATAGCCTGACTCTCCAACTGATGGAAGTCTCATCAATTCTGCGCGAGCAATGCGCCAAGCATACTGAACAATCCATGACAAACTGCGTTCTTGCCGTTTAGCTTCATTTTGCATTTCACGCAAAATTGTATCTGGAAAATACAAGGATCGTTTACGTTTATCGGTGGTGGTCATTGATAGTTATCTCCATGGCATTTATTGTCACGTTAACCGGCTTATTCTCACACAAACAATATACTGAATATACCACCATGTCAATTTTGCTCAGTCTATATACTACATATGGAATTCTCGATTATCTAAAATCAAATACTCTCAATTAAAACAAAAAATTATTACCATATGAATAAGTTTATTAAAAAATTTATCTATATTTATTTTCTAGAGAATATTTCGATAAAGCATAGCGTTATAGACATTCTTTCGTAAAAAGATAAGTAAAACTCACCAAGACTATCAGTGCGAGCCAAGAATACTAGTATGAGGCATTATGAATACTAGAGAACATGAACTTTCCTATATAATTCGCCCCGTTGAACTGAAAGATGCACGAGACATTAATAGTTTGCGTAGAAGACCCTCTGTGGCCGAAAATCTGATGGCTTTGCCCAGCGAAACTATCGTGCAAAATGAAGAGTTCATCACCAAACATCTCTCATCGCTCCATGATCATCTTTTTTGCGCTGAATATACCCGAAATGGACAAAGTCGAGTTATAGGCCTTGCGGGTTTGCATCTAAGCAGAATAGTTCGCCAGCGCCATTCCGCATCTTTAGGCATCATGGTCCATGATGATTTTCACCGACAAGGCATTGGCGCCAAACTCATGGCCACTTTAATTGATTTAGCCGACAATTGGCTGATGCTGAAACGTGTTGATTTGACTGTCTATCCCGATATCATTCAGCGACAAAGCTTTATGAAAAATTCAACTTCGTGGTTGAGGGCACCATGAAATTTGCTGCAGTTAAACAAGGCAATTATGCAGATGTTTTGCTCATGGCCCGTTATAAAAATATATCCATCGGCTCGTCATGGCGAGGAGCAAAGCGACGTGGCCATCCAGGAGTACTTCCTCATCGCCTGGATTGCCACGCCTTCGGCTCGCAATGACGATGTTTTTATTTGCGCAATGAAATTTTACTTAAACAAAACCCAGGTTAATTCCCCTTAAAATTACTGACTTTCCATTGATCAACTATGGTCGTGACGAGCTCTTTTGCATCAGTATTTAAGAGTGGGCGGCTATTTTTTGGATTGGAGTGAGCAAGCTGCAAGAGGCATAATAAGTCCATAATCTTTGCACGCTGCTTCCAAGAAGGCACGAGCTCAAGGCCTCCCGCATCTATGCCCTTGAGAAAAGCGCTTTCATAATGCGCAGGCAACTTGTGGCTATAGCGCAACATTTGTCCGATATCTAAGAAATAAGTGCCAGCGTAAGCAAATTCCCAATCGAGAATTCCGCTAATGCGCCATGAATTACTAAGCTTTATCACTTTGATATTCGAGGCATCGAAATCGCCATGACTAAGATAAGCAGGGGTGTTTTCAGGAAGAAATTCTTTTGCATTTAGGACGAGCGTCTTAATATCCTTTACCAGTTCAGACCCAAAATCTCGCTTTATTGTCGAACTTTTTAAAAGGGAGAGAGCGAGATTAAGATAGGCTTCATCCTTTGAAAATGGACGGATCTTTAAGCCCTTCTCAAAAAAACCACCCTCAGGAAAAGTGATGGTGCTTAAACGTGCAAGATAACGCCCTGCTTCAAAGAAGCACGTGGAAACAGCCTCACTATCGCCACAAAAAATAAGATCACGCAACAAAATGCCGTCGACATAGCTAAATACCGCATAGGGATAAGAAGTATTTTTTAGCGATTCATCGGCAAAAAGCATTTTTGCCGTCGGTAGTTTCCCTTCCACCAGCTGAAGAATATCGCGCTCGCGACCAAGCGCCGATCCTTCGCGCGTATAGATACGCACTACCAAGGGCGCGTGGTGAGCGAAGTCGATTTTATAATTGGTGTTAGCGCAGCCACCAGGCAAAATATTTACAGCCGTAATGGTATCGCTACAACAAGGAGCAATTAAAACGCGCATTTCCTGCAAAGAAAGCGGAATATGATGCCGGTAACGCTCCCAATTCGCTTTAAGAATTGTGTGCTGATTAGCGGTGTCATTGCTCTTCATCGCATTCCTACTTCTTAGAGCTTATTATAAATCTTTAATTTCGTCGTCAATAGTATCTTTTGAAGCATAGAATTTCAGCACTTCCCATAGAGCCTTCGCGTAGCAAGGCGATGAAATTATAACAGGGAAGCCCACAGAAAATATACTCGCAAGCAATTCATCGGGAATAGTCTGGGTAGTAAAAGGTACGGCTATCAAAGATGCTATTGAACCAATCCCAAACAATGTCGTACCGTAGGCCACGAATTTACGTGCATCCTTTAGCTCTTGCCTATCCTGATTGCTCACATATTCATAAAGCCTCTGGCGCACCCAAGTGAGACATTCAGTTTCATCAGTGCTCTCTTGGTTATCAGAATCATTACTAATTTCTATTTCTTCTTCAGTCAGAAAGAAATCATCACCTATGGCTCTGCCGCTAGAAGAAATAATTACTGCCAAAAATAAAAGCGAAAAAATCAATTTATTTATCATATATATTACCTAAATAGCACTATAAATTAAACTAAATATACACTTTGTTAATGCGGCATAAACAATCAATTAATGACTACTACCAGTTAAAATCGTTATTAATTAATAATTTGCTTTATCCGTCCAGCAATAGGCGACTTTAGGACCACCTTTGGCCATGGATGAAAACTGTATTCGCTTCTAGCGCGAAAGTTGATCCAACATAATAACGCTAATCCTCCACGCTCATAAGGAAGCGAGCGGTGAAGTGCGTGCTCGAGTAAAAGGCTTCTCCCCTTCTTTATCTGAACCGAATAAAACTAAACAAAAAGCTTGGTGTAGCATCCAATAACCGCAATAAAAATTCTCAAAAAAAAGTAAGGGCCTTCAATAAGGCCCTTTCCTAAGAGTACTATTTATTTCGCAGCATAAAATTCATCAAGAAAACTAGATCGGGGACATGTGTAAACCTGACACGATAAATAGTATCAGTAACCGTTGACACTCC
>JBPOIV010000057.1:0-10332 GCA_052034245.1 Myxococcota bacterium | reverse complement strand
GGAGTCTTTAGAGTGCTTTTTTGCAATTTTTTCCCTTTCTGATACAGCACATCATTTGACTCCAATAAACATAAAAAATAGTGATGTTGTTTTTCAACTCACTCCTGCCCAGTGGAAAAAGATTGATGCTCTTACCCCGCAGGATTTACAAAACCATCTTTTAGGAAAAAAGAATCAATTCATATCGGAATTATCTTATGAATTATTAAACCAAGATGATGCTAATTTTTTATATTTTCTTAAATATCTTTTGACGAAAAAAATTGTCCAGCTCACCGACGAACGTGTAGAAATAACTCAAGCAATAAATACGTCCGAAAAACTTCTGAAACTCATAAAAAGCGCTTATTTTATATTAAAAAATAAACGAGTCTTGATGAATCTCCCCAAAAGGGAAAAAAGCAGGATTCTAGGGCTGACTACTGAGCAAGCAAAAAGAATAAATTCTGAGGACTTAAGTAATCTTACAATTCTCACCAATACTTTGGCAGCTTCGCCCGCAAATGTTCACTCAACTTTATTACAACGAAGGTATGATAAAGACACCTTTCTTTCAGAGCAGACTATCAAAATGAGCCTGCGATGGCTGTATACCTTTGATGAAGGATCTTTCAAAAAGCAAAGTTTGCTAGAAGGCACTGTTCGTGGAATTTATCATGAAACTGAGCAAGGGATCACTGCAGCCATACCTGCTTATGGAGATTTATTATATATCGTCCAGGTTAATCATAATCCAGATGATTACATGAGGAAACCACTTGTTTCATTTCAAGGCGGCCAAGAGAGACAATTTTTTATCTCTATGCCCGCTGTTAAAAATCCCCCCCCCTCTGTCGCTACAATCGTCTTGCCCTTTATCTCGCAGCCTGTAGAAATCCACACCACAATTGATTTAAGGAACAGCGTTATAGGAGGAGCTCCCAAACTCATTCCTAACCCTGAAGATCCACGTCTCATTGTTGGGAACTCTTTTTCTTATGCCATTGCGAAAAAGATTCATGCCCCTGACGGCTCGGTATCCTATGCCATCCTAGTGACGGGCATTTATAAGCCATAAAGAAATCACCATGCAACAGCATCATATAGTGGTGTTGCGTAGCTTTTGCATGTTATTGCTGTAACGACAACTTAGCGAGGAGCAGGGTACCCAATACTTTGAGGCGGGACAAATCCATGTTCATGAAACTCCTCTTCTGAAAATCTCATGAGCTCTCAAGGATTTCCAGGAAAGCAACTGAGTAACTTAATCAAGCCTCCAACGCCGGACCTTGGTGGCAATTCGCCCAAAATCATGATTTTGGCAGCCTTTGTGCCTTAAAACGACTTAGGCATTGGTAGACAGGCCCTTTTAAAAAAAGGGCTTTATTCTACTTATACTCCAGGAGGTTTTTCGACACTTCGCAATAAACATTTTGTATATTTTATTTAAAGCGGTTAAAAATGAAACTAAAACTATATTTTTTTCTCTTAATTATATTTTTTTCTATTAACAGTGTAGCTCACCCCCAAAAAATCCACTGCCAGCTCACCAAACAAGATTTGCAGACGACATATAGCTACACAGCCTTGTCTTGTGCGCAGGGCGCCTTTAGTGTCACAAGCCTATGCGAGCTCCTTAACCAAATAAAAATTGATGACGGCTCTTATTTGACAGTCCTCAATGCCGCCTGCACAACCTTGGCCTTTTCTGCAGCTTTTGTTCCCGTGAGCTATTTAATGGAAAAAGTGGTGGGTTCACTGACCTTGCGTTTGGCCCGGGGACAGACCATTACCAACAAAGAGCTTCTCGGGTTCATTTTGTATTTTGAGGAATACTTTAAGCGGCGGATAATCATTTTCGGTTTGGGAGCCATGGACGAGTTGACAACACTCCCCGGCGCTCTTGCTCATGAAATAGACACGGGGCTTATCCATGACATGTCGTCGAGAAATGCCACTGTTTCAGAACCAATCCCCCCATTCGCCCTGGAAGAATGTGCCGACAGTGTTTGCCAAGAGGAATGCATACAACGAGTCTTGAAGCAGGGCGTTGACCAGTTGGTTTGTGTGGCACCCCATATTACTGTCAATACTATTTTTATTCCGCCCAAAGGCCGTACGATTGAAGACGGGGAGTATATGGTGGGGGGCCCGCAAGGATTGTTTCAATTCATATATACCATCGGCGAACCCATAGGCGATTTTGCCAAACAGCCTGAGGTGAGTCGCGTCATTTTCTGGCACGATGACCACCGAGTGTCACCCGAAGTCACCCAAAACAGTCGTAATGCCCTTTGCAAATATCTGCAGGGCAGGACTTTACCCACCGACAAGGTGGCCTTTATTTCTATTTGGAAGATTCCCGACGTAGCAAACTCACCGCCTCAGGTTTATTCGGAAACCACACCCATATACTGGCTCGTTGATCTGCTTCGCTGGCCGGCCGCTTTATATAGCCTCGAACAAGAAGGTGCTGATATTGCCTTCTACTCGGACCTAGATGGAAAGGTTGACATAAAAATGCTACTTACCCCCGATGTAATTAAAACCTTGGATCGTTTTGGGGTTGCGTTTTATCCGGGCTTATTGACCGTCTTTAATGGCCTTTTCGCCATAAATAGGGATGCGGGCTTTCGAAAATACATGACTGACATCGCCTTAGAACGAGTGATGGAGGGTAATCCCAAATCAGAAGACGCACTTATTTATTCTCTGGTCCATCTGTGGTGGGTAGCACAGTTGGGATGCGAAGAATTAGAAACTCTTAAGCAAGAATGGAGAGATGGAAACCTAATAGACGCCATCGATACGTTGGATTTTAGTCGGATGCCATTGTTTCGTAAGTTGCTGGAAGAGAAAAGAGCAGAAATCGCCCAGGCACCTGACAACAAAGAAGGCCAGCGGTTTCTAGAAGCCTTTGAAGCGTGTTTTAACAGTCAAAACGCGAAACCATTTTCCAAAATATGTGCGATCTTTTTCAATCCGTTAATGCACATGCCCAAGCTCTCGTGGGACGGGGCAGATATGACGGCGCTAAGGCGTTACTATTAATGTTAAAATAAAATGCGATCGTTTTTAAGATTGGCCGCATTTACCCGCGGGGCTATCAGCCCATCACTCGACCCAGGCATGGCATTTTTAGATGGTAGAATTATCCGACATCGGATGCTATCCCTCTAGCTGACCTGGAGAAAGGAAATGGGTAGCTTCTTTATGCTTTTAGCTGAGCACAAAAGTCCTTAACCCAAAAGCAGCCGGCATTAAGCTCGTCCAGAGCAGCCATACTAGGGCATCGGTCTTGTGTTTCAGTCATTGAGCGGTCGGTCGCAATCTTGGACTTACCATGGGTGTTCGAAATAAAGACCTAGAGCTAATTGCCAAGGCCCGTGCGAATGATCATTTAGGCAAGGTCTTTTATATGTGAGGGGCTAGGCACCAGGCCACATAGGTCTAGGAAAAACACAAGTGGCCCCGTTCCAACCTTAGGGTCGTTTATCGCTTCGACCTTATCTTTTGGAGATACTTTTCAACTTCTTCGCGCGCAGACAATTTCTCTTCGGTCGTAAAAGAGCTCCCTTCTATTTGGAATAGCTGCGCTTTAAGTTGGCTTTCATTGAGAGGTTCGCTCCCTCTCATTGAGTTGAGGAAGTCATCGTAAAAACCTCTGAGTCCCTCCTCGTATCCTCCTTTTATTTGGGGTTGCAGTGCGGGGTTCCGCGTTATTAAATTTTCATAAGCTTTTGTTAATGCAATAGCATTATTATATGATTTCAAATTACCTAGCATCTTTTTAAAATCACGACACTGTTTCTCCTCTTCTAAAGCCTTTAGTTCTTCTGGAGTTGCTGGAGCGGGTCTGTTTGGTGGAACATTTGCTGATTGGCGACGAACAACAATTTGATTATAGATTTCATCGATTTGCTCTTTTTCCCCAAGTAAATAATCGCTGGTGAGAAAATTCCTATATATGGCGGTAACGTCATAGAGCGTAGCGAAAACTGTGCCAGCTAGAATCCCTTCCAATTGCTTTTTAACCGTACTAAAATATTGACGACTAAACTCCGCGAATATTTTCTCGATAGCATCCCTGGTCGCTTGGCGAAGAGTTTCATTGAGCAACTGCCCCAACAATAATTTAGCAGCCTCGGGGGTTCTTGTGTTAAATGTATTTTTAATATTTTTGATTTCGGGCCAAAGCGAAATGCTCTTAAATATTTCTTCGGCACTGTCCAAATACTCTTGAGGAACGGTGACATTGAGCTGAGCTAAGTCCATAGGTACGCGTAAAGATTCATTTGCAATAGAGAAATTTTCTCCAACATATACTTTAAAATTTTGTTTAATACCGGATCTAGAAAAATTATAACCTACCTTGGATAACTCTTTTTTCAAATCTTTATAGGTGCCGCCTAAAGGAAATTTTACAAGAACTTGAGTTGACCAAAATTTTTTCCCTTCGGAATGAAAATCAACGGTGAGGGGAAGATCCATGCGCGTTGAGATGCTAATCGATGTATCGTCTGATATTTGATGGGCTAGCTCTCTATACGCTGCTACCGCCCATTGATTACCACTATTATATTTTGGATCCCCCTCGACTGGTTGGAAGAGACTATGGCCGAATAGCATTAAAATATTCGCAGCTTCATTTTGGTTAGCGCAGGCGAGGCTGTTTACGATACGGAGTTTCATTTTTTCTGCTAACGAGTCTAAAATTCCGTGAAGGCTATTTACATTTTCTTGGCTGAAGGGCCCAAGGAGACCAGACATTAGAGCTTGCCTAAATTTTAAGGCTGGTTCAAATGTACCGAGCTGTTCTAATCCGCTGAAAGCTAAGGTTTCAAAGTTGGCTATATATTCTACTAGCCGATTATTCTGTGTGCTTTCGTAAAATGTAGATGGAGAAACTCTCACGTATACAAAAAACGGATAACCACAAGGTAATAGCTTGCTATCTTGATTCGTGGCAGGAGCAATAAGCTCTCCATCGTGAATAATAATATCCTCTGCCGTAGGTGGAGAGTAGTTCAAAAAATCATCCTTGGAGGGAAAGAGATCGATAATTCTCTTTTTTAAATCTCCATAAGTAGCCTCCAAAGACATTGATAATGAATACAAATTGAAGGTTTTAAAAACCGTAATATTGCTATTCGAACTTGAATCCTCAGTCGGCATTCCCGAAATTAAGATTATATTATGAATTTTAGCCTTATGAATACTGCCCGGCTCGCACGAGCAGTCTACAAAATCTTCTCTTGGGCCTATTTCAATTTTGAACGGATGAGCTTGAAAATGCTGCAGAAGATCACTCACCGTAGCACCAGGAGGAAAATACATGCGCTCACCTTGTTGGTTATACAGCCGAGGGTCTTCTTCAGAAGAATAATTAGTATTCTTGATGTTTTGGGCTTGCTTAATCACCATCTTAAGCCAAGTCTTTATCTCGGTCTCTGCAGGAATATCTACACTTATAGGTCGGGACACATCAATCCCCCCAGGTTTCTTAGTTGCTATAACATAAGGCAAAAAAACTCCATTAGCCGATACGGCCCATTGAAGAAGAATCATTACTATTGCTAATAAAAGTTTATTTTTATTCAATTTAAAGTACCTAATTTTTAAGGGTCACTACAGTCATTACCATATTATTAAGATCTTCATAGTTCTCGCCTTAAAAAACCTAACTTCAGAAAATCTCGGCTTCTTCATTATTTAAAATCCCTGACCCTTTTTGAAGGCACTTTTGGCGGCAAAGGCATTATCAAGTCTCTCAAAGACCGATTCGGCAAGCACTTGTTTCACCAGCGCTGCACCATTCACAAAGACCGCAATAGCCAGCGGTATTTACCTAAACGCTACCGTGATGAGGCCCACAGAAAATTCCGGATTGCGCTTGAGCAGAGTAGTTATGACGAGGCGAAAAAAATGCTTCAGTCGTTTGAGGGCTGGCTTCGAAAGCTCAATGAATCATCAGCTATTCGACCAATGCCATAGAATCGATGTTCTAGAACGGTGCGGTATTGCGAACGCAACATCAAGCGCTATCAAGGCAGTAATATGGCTTAGCGCTGCATGCAAAAAACGGGACTGTTAAGAGTACATAAAAAACAAAAATCCTTAAAGAATAAATAAGCTAAAAAATCAAGTGTATAATGCCGTGGTCCTGCTTTTGATTGAGGCGATAGGACTGAGGCAATTGTTTTTTGCTTGGCCCTTTAATCGCCCATCAGAGCTAGAGACCTATAACTAAAAGATATTTTTCGGGACCTTGGTTTGAAGCAATTAGCTTTTTATTTAGAGTTCATGCTTCCTTTTAACATCACACTCACCATCCTTTGAGAGATTGCGCTTGTGCTGCCAAATAAGCAAAACCCCGCCCCAGTACAGGGTCGGGTTTTATAACTATTGAAGAGTTCCCTACAGGTCTGTTTCCCAGCAGGGCTTCAGCTCTTTTGCTGCATTTTCCATCCAGGGTTCGGTAAATTCTCCATTTATTTTTTTGAAAAACATTGCATAAATCATTTCATACAACGGACGAGTACCTTCAGAATTTCCAGCTGTCTTGAGCATTTCTTTATATTGATTAAAATCTCTTTCTAGCCGGGTCATGCTCCACTGAGCGTCTAGAACCATCTGGTAGGTTGCTCTTTGCTTTGCAGGGTCAAAGGATTCAAAATCCTGTTTATTGTTATCCACCATCGCATCAAGATCACGCGTTAATTCATATATTGGCTTGGTTTTTTCTTGATTCATTTCACGATTTACACTTGCCATCTACAGGTCTTCAAGTGAGTCCCAGACCTTTATTTCCCCGTCTTCTTCCGCTACGGTGATTGGGATCGCAACCCCAAAATGTTGGAGCAATTCTTGGACTCTCGCTAAGCCTGATGGCACTACAATAATTTCTTCAATATCTGTGAGAGAAATTCGATTGTAAAAAGCGAATTCATTTCTATTCATCTCACCAGGATTTTTTAGCTCTCGCGAAAACTCCGCGAATTGAGCGGGCCCAAAAGAATGAAAAGTACTATCCTGTCCGCTATGAAACTCAGCTCTTACGTGACCATCGGTCATGTGATAGTCCCATCTTTTTAGAAGCTCTTTCTTAAATATTAATCGCAGGCCGCTATTCCTATAAAAAGTAATGGCATCTGTAGTTTCCCGATCTGGGGCCCATTCTGCGAATGTCTCAACGTAATCCTTCAAAGCCAATGAATAATTTTTAATGAGATTAGCCACGGGAGAGACAAATGCACGCCATCGTTTATCCAGCGAGACGCCGACGGCTCTATCTTGCAAAATTTCGAACAGTCCCTGAAGAGTGGTGTCATGCCTTAAAACAAAACTGGGATATTCCGCTATCGCTTCTTGGTAGGAAGGATTTTGAAGACCAATGGTAAAAAACCAGTCTGGATTTAGGTCATTGCCCTCAAAAAGTAAACTTTTAGAAAGATTCGCAATCCCTAAAACACAATCATCACGATTATCATTGGGCGCTAGAAGCTGCGTGAGTATACTTTTGTCCTGCTCCCAGCCATTATAATCTTTCTGTTGAAGTTCTTCTATTGTTTGCTCAATAACCATAGTGAAAGACTTTGATTTTGTTGCTTCGTTTAAAAGTGTTGGCAAATTATTCTTTCTAAAATTAACCGCATTTTTTGTGAGTATTTTCAATACTATTTCAGAAGCTTGATTGGAGCATACATCATCATTTGCTGCCGCCAAAGAGACAGTCTGGCATAGTGCAGCGACAATAAAAAATATTACATAATACTTGTATATGCTTGAAATAATGTATTTTATCATTTTTATCCTTAAAAACAATGTTATATATAGCTAATAACCAAATTCAAAGGGGGGGGTAGTACGTAAAATTAAGCCGTATTTTTAAAATCCCCCGCCTCCAGCTGGGTCCTCTGAAAAGGATTGCCAGCCTACTTCATTGCTATTCATTTTTTTGGCGTTTAGGAAAAAGCAATTCCCCTTGTCGAGGACAAAATATGCTTCGTCTTTTTATCTTTGTTTTGAGCGCGAGTTTTTTACATGCCGGCTATGAAATGCCGGCGAATTTTTTTGTGGAGGGCTTGGTGATAGAAAACCCTTCGCTATCTGTTCACGTAGGGAAAATTGGCCAAGCTCTTATTTCTGTTATAGAAACGGAAGATAACGACGGGTTATTTTATAGTTTTCGTGTCGACGTTGCGAAACTGAACCCTTCTAAGGACGAGCTTAGTAAACTCGATCCTGTGCTAAGAGGAGACCTAGGGCTCAATCACAGTAGTTGCTTTACTAATAAAATGCAGCTGCAAGAAAAACTCATCAGCAATCTCGAGTTTACCGACGCTGAACCTGGCGAGAGACTTATAAGACACCTTCATGTAGCGCTGCAGGAGATCAGGGCCTGCGCGCTTATTGAGCAGCAGCTTTGGATAACCCGAACGCTATAAAATTATCACTATTGTTATTAGGTATTCTGAAGACAATAGCGATTTTTTTAGTTCTTAAAACATGCAGGATTAAGAACACCGCGAGCGTTTTCTTGATAACGCTCTATTAGGCTTTGGCATTCATCAACCGAGATAGGACATTGGGTAGTGATTGTCTGAAAACCAAGTTTGTTAAGACGACGCAAGACTTTTCGGTGCATCTTTTCATTGCGATAGCGGTTGCAGTTGATGCCTTCATCCCATGCGCGGCTCAGATAATCGCCAATATCAAAAGTTGAGTTTATGGACCATTGATTGTTCTCACAGCGCACATAGGGCGAAAGGGTTTTATCTTGCTGCCCCGTACCAATAACTCGCTCCCAAAAACTAAGCCCATCAATATTAGCGGCGAGATCAGCATAGGAATAGACGCCATTAAGCATCAAGCCATAATAGGTGCGCTCTGTTCTATCTCCGTATTTGAGTACTTCCTTAAGGCTCTTATCTTTGTAATGAAGGCGCTTGTAATAAGAAAAACCTGTGCCTAAAAAATGGCCTAGTTTGTCAGTGCCAATCAGAATACCGTCGACATTTATTAGCGATGCGAGTCCAGTAATAAAAATTCCTGGCGCCTGGTAAATACGAAAGTCTTGGTAAATAGAATCGCGACGTTTGGTGAATGCTTGATCGATAGCATGGTTATTTTGAATTTCTTTTTCGATATTCGAAACGAAGCCGGTACCGATACGTTTGGCAAGAGGAACTAAAAAGGCTTTTTCATCACACGAATTCTTCTGATTAGCGATGTCGATTATTTCGTAAAAATAGCCATTTACGATGTTGTTAATCTCATTACGAATATCTCGCAGAGGCAAAGCTCTATGCGTGAAATTATCGATTTCCGTCGCATGCATCGCAAAGGAACATAGGCCCACAAATAGTGCATAAAAGCGCAGCATTGAAACTCCAGGAGCAATGGTATTAGGCTTCTCTATTATCAAGTGGGGGATTTTGGCGAGAAAAATTAGGTTTTTTTGTTGGTTCAATGCGGGGCGCGGGGTCTATTACTTGGTTAACATTAAATACATATATAAAAGAAATAGAATTGCGAGAATTATTTTATGTTATTCGCCGCTATTTATTAAAAAAAAGTGGCGATTTCATAATTAAAAAATCGCCCTTTCAAACTACAGAGATTTTTTGCAAAGATAAAAATCGAGCTTTTCATAACTGGCTTTTTCACGTTCAGCGATTTCACTCATGCTCTTTGGCGGTGGGACTATCACTTTCTCGCCTTGTTGCCAGTTGACAGGGCAGGCGATCTGATGGGAATCAGCGGTTTGAAGGGCCGTAAGTAAACGTTTTACTTCGGGGAGCGAGCGGCCCACGTTGAGTGGATAATAAATCGTCGCGCGGATTTTATGGCTCGGATCGATAAAGAATAGGGTGCGCACCGTAACGGTGGCTGATTCATTAGGGTGAACCATGCCGTATAGTTCTGCCACATGGCCTCGATGATCAGCAATCATAGGAAAAGGAAGCTCGATATCAAAGATGCTTTTTAGGTTTTGGACCCATGCTAAATGGCTATGAATAGAGTCGATTGAGAGACCGATTAACATTGTTTTATTGGCCTCGAAAAATTTACTTTCTTTGGCAAATTCTACCAGTTCAGTCGAGCATACCGGGGTGAAGTCTGCAGGATGTGAAAATAAAATTGTCCATGAATCTTTTTTCCAAGCGTGAAAATCAAGCGGACCGTGAGTTGTGGTGGCTTGAAAATTAGAGGCTTGGTCACCAATTCTCGGAATACCTGTCGTCGTGGTAGCTTCGTTGATCATAAGACTCCCTTTTAATGTTTTTTCAATAGCTAAAGCATCTGCATCATAAGTCTATAGTGACGACGACATTTAGTTAAAATCTGGGT
>JBPOIV010000269.1:0-2991 GCA_052034245.1 Myxococcota bacterium | reverse complement strand
GAAGAAAAAATCACCACGCGTATATTTTCTTTAGCCGAAGCGAAAAACTCTTTGTGATAATTATCGACGATGGAATGAAAATCAACATGAGGATCCGGATGAGCAAGCCATGCCTTTTTAAGCACTTCATCGTAAATAAGAACGGCGGGACAAGGGGAGCATGGCGTCGTGAATAATTTGTCTTTTTCATCATTGAAAGAACATGCTGCGCATTCTCCCTGATAAATCATTTTCGTTTTATCTCCTTGCCATTCCTGCCAGGGAAAGGGAAATTTCATGTCTTCAAAAGCAATTTTATTGGACAAAATTAAGGACCTGCTTTCAGGACTCATGAGGTCTTTATAGCGCGCTAAGAGCCTCCTCGCCGGGTCATTTTCAGGAGCAACTGCGCTGAGATCTTCAAAGCTATAGGCAGGAAGAAAAGGGAGTTTCTTTCCTATGTTTGTCATAGCGAATAGACCATTTTTTCGCCAAGATTCTTCTATCAATAAAGATGTAAAACGAATATGAAGACTAAGAGCGGCACCCTCTGCCATACTGACTAGGTCGTGAAGATTGCGTGATTTTTTTTGCATTTCAGCGAAAAGGGCGCACGTAAAAAATTCAAAAGTTCTTAGATCAAAACCTAAAGAAAGCATCGCGGAGCCATATTCACCAAGAGACTCCGGGTTTTTCTTCAGACTATGCAATTGCGCAGAAATATGATCGTCTTCAAATTGCAGAGTTTGCTTCAGCAGCATTTTCATCGCGCTCAATAGTACTTTAGGTGATTCTATTCCATGGATTTTAAGATATTTGTAGTCGTCAAAAAACACTTGGTCTGTAGTATATAAAAAAGCATGAAGATGTGATTTTTCTGAGTGAGCGAAATATTTTTTAAGAAGCGTTGCTAAGTGATTAAGATCTGCTCCATCATTATGAGAAAAAAATGCATCTTTTTTCTCGCTATCCCATACAACAATAGCAACACAAGGAGAAAAAGGACCTGCAAATAAATATTTCACAGGACTGCCATCTTTGATAAAGGCATAGGTCCCGTCGGCGACAAATTGGGTTTCAAAAGGATTTATTCCACGATAAGGAAAAGGAAATTTTATTGTCTCGAATGGAATATCCGTCGCCATTAACTGATAGGAAAGCAGAGTCATTAAAACAGCACAAATTTTATACATAAAAAACCTCTTGCCAAACGAAATGCATTAGCCTTTGCATTTCTTAAGTAAAGAGGTTTTGTTGAAGCTGTTATCTTACATAGCTTAAATGAACTTTGCCAAAGTCGCTAATTGAAGATTCTTGGGTGGCATCAAAAAGAGGTTCTTCAATATTTAGCGGACTTATGTTTATTGCATTTTCACTGGTTGGACTCTTTTTTTCCGAGCTTATTTCTTCGGTTTCGGAACTGGTCTCTTTAGGAAGATCTCTTGAAGCTTGGTCGACAACAGCATCGGCTTTATTTACGGTGATTTTGTTGGCATGTTGCATGGCACTGAGAAACATCAAAAGATTTTGTTCTAAAAATGGCAACTCAACCATACCGAGAACATTTCTTAGGGCTTTCAATTCATTAGAATACACATTATCTGCCCTAGAGTCATCAAATAACATGGCTGCTTGTTGGCCTTCGATAGAATTGAACGTCGCATCACCGTAAGGCGCTGCTTCAAAATAAAGCTCCACGGATTGAGGATGATAGCGTAATCTCGGCTGTAGCGTACATGGCCATGGGCGAATGCTATCGAATTTTCCTTCGATAGAGTTCGCAGTTATTATGGTGTAACGCTGATTTTGATCGAAATGGGCGCCTATGTCATAACTAATATCTAGTTCCCCGCCCTTAAGGACCAAGTCGCCATTGATGTGAATGCTATCAGATCCGAACTCGTAGGAAGGCACGATTTTTTCTATTTCTGCAGGATGAGGCTTTGCGGGCTTTGCTGGGCTTTCAACTAAACTTTTGTTGGGATCCAAAGAAGACGAATCTAAATTTACTGGCGATATCCGCGCTCTCTCCCCTTGGGTTCTGTAGACGATGGTCTCGACTACTTTTTTGTGTACGTGGAGCAAAAGAGTGCCGCCACTTTGCTCCATATCACCATTGATTATTATTTGGGAAACGTCTTCCGTTTGCGGCGAAATTCTTCCGTTACTGAACTTAAATTTTCCTTGAATAGTAAGTTGGCCAGCACCAATAATTTCTCCATTCTCTAAATGAAGATGAGGGAAGCTATTTGTCACAGGTAAGAGCAATCGCTCGCCGTCTGCTATGCGAAAATCTGTTTCTTTTAAACTTTCGAAAGAAGTCTCTTTTGAGCTATTAAAAATTACTTTTATAGTATTTTCATTGGTATAAATAATTTTAGCATTTAAACCTACGCGCGTTCTTACTGTATCAAAAGCGCCCTTGATAGTGGAACTTTCTAGAATAGTAATGCTGTCGCCATCGCCCAATGGTAGCCCTATTTCCTGAATTTCTAAGGCTCCTCGCAAAGACGTAATTCCATCGACAATAAGCATGTCGTTGGTGATGTTTCCATCTTTTAATTTCTCTACTTTGATACGAAGTACGCCCCCAAGACTGTCATCGCTGATAGCGCTTTGATGGTAATCGCCCGTAATTTTCAAGCTCCCTGCTTTGTTATTTTCGCCTGGCTCAATAGCGCCGCTATGATTTTCCACGGGCATTTTATTATCAATTTTTCCCTTTCCTCTTAATCGGCCGCCGTTTAATACTAAATTCTCGACTGATAGCTCGCCATCCACACGGAAAAGTCCTCGTTTTATTTCAACTTCCCTTGTGCCTAAGCGTGGAATAAAAGAGATTTCACCCTCCTCGGAGCGGACCAAATTCCGTTTAAATTTTTCTGCTCTTTCACTTTGTCCTTTGTCGACTAACAAGGACAAATATTCTTCTAAAGTTTTATCCGTGAATGAAGTTGGCAGGCGGCCAGGAATAAAAAGATTAGTATTTTCGTGGTCTAACTCTAAAGCATT
>JBPOIV010000291.1:0-29974 GCA_052034245.1 Myxococcota bacterium | reverse complement strand
AAAATTTTTGGCGGGGCCCCTTCTTCCTGAATTTTCTTCCCTCTTTAAAAAACAAAAAGTTCAGCTTTTTCCAGCGAACAAATCACTAGAAGTCATCGATGGTTTTTTTGCCGGAAACACGTATCTCGATGGCAATAGCCCATTACCTTTGGCGCTTGAATACGCCCTGCAATTTAAAACTGCCAATAATGCAGAACACACCATTGTGGTGTTTGATAATGGTTCAGCTTCTATTAACGAGTTTAGTAATAGCGCTTTTCGTACTAAAATTGGTATGAATGATGAAGGATATGCCCGGGTCGAGAAAAATGGAGTGGCCGTCACTATTTATCTGATAAAATTGAAGGTTGAAAAAGAGCAATATCTGCATTGGATGATGGATCGTTCTAAAGACCATTGGGAAGATACAGAAGCCCTCGTTAAGGCAGAAATTAACGGGCCTCGACGCAATATCTTTTCTCGTGCGGTGGATGCCATTAGAAATAGTTTCATTAACTAAGATTTCTGGGTGGGCCTGACAGGCGCGATTAATGCGCAAGTTCCCAGTTAGGCCCTATGCCGTATTCAACTTTTAAATCCATAGCCAAACCATGGCCTTTACTCATAATCACTGCAACTTTTTCGGCGATGAGAGCCGCATCTTTTTCATGGGCTTCAATGACCAACTCATCGTGCACTTGCATAATAAGAGCTGCGCCAGGAAAATTTCTTAATAATGTATCGGTATCAAGCATAGCTTTTTTGATGATATCGGCCGCAGTCCCTTGAATGGGCGTATTGATAGCGAGTCGCTCTGCTCGGCTTATGAGCATTTTATTCTTTGAGGCCAATTCAGGAAGTGCGCGCTTTCGGCCGAATAAAGTTCGCACTTCTAGATCTTGTCGTGCCTTTTCTAGCACGTTTTCTTTCCAGGAAAGTATGCCTGCATATTTTTGAAAATACACTTCGAGATAACGTACAGCCTCGGCGCGCGGAATGTTGAGCGTTTGGGCAAGTTTATGTGGTCCCATGCCGTAGAGAAGCCCAAAGTTGATGGTTTTGGCGGCACTTCGTTGCTCTCGGCTTACTTCTTCAGGCCGAACAGCAAAGATTTCGCTCGCTGTACGGCGATGCACGTCTTCATTTTTTGCAAAAGAATCAAGTAAAACTGGATCCTTACTTGCATAGGCGAGTAAGCGTAATTCCACTTGAGAATAATCAAGAGAAATAAGAACTTTTCCAGGATTCGCAATAAAAGCCTGTCGAATGCGCCGGCCTTCGTTGGTGCGGATGGGAATATTCTGCAAATTCGGATCGCTCGATGAAAGGCGCCCCGTAGCTGTTACCATTTGATTATAACTGGTATGGAGCCGACCGCTTTTCTCATCGATAAGATGGGGCAAGCTATCAACATAGGTGTTAATAAGTTTTGCGCACATACGATGCTCAAGCAAAATACGCGGCAAAGGATGTGACTCTGCGAGTTTTTCTAAAACGGAAACATCGGTTGAATGCCCCGTCTTGGTTTTTTTCTGCGCAACGAGCCCTAGGCGCTCAAAGAGGATCTCACCAACTTGCTTGGGGCTTGCTAAATTAAAAGGATGACCTGCCAGTTCATGAGCATCTTTTTCAAGCTGGTTTAAGCGAAGCTTTAGCTCGTCTTTTATTTTTTCAAGCAAGGCACAGTCAATCCGCACACCGTGCATTTCCATATCGGCAAGAACGCTTTCTAGAGGAAGCTCAATTTCCGTGTAAAGTTGCTCTAAGCGCTCACTTGCGATTTTTTTGAGCAAAAGTTTTTCAAGCCGCAGGGCGATATCGGCTTTTTCACACGCATGGATGGCTATTTCTGAAAGGGTGAGGGGGGCGCTTTCGTCTACGTTCTTAAGTTGGTAATGAAGATATTTTGAACTTAAGTCTTCGAGCCGATGTTTCTCTAAATCTTGCAGCAATAAATAATTTTCTAAAGCAGGATCACCACTGATTCTAAAAGATCCAAAACCATTTTCACGTAAAATTTTCAGTTCATGCTTAGCATCGTGAGCGATAAATTCTTTGCTCCCATCACTTAAGAAGGGAGTAATTTTTTCGCGCACTAAAGACCCATCAAGCACCTGCTCATGGCCATGCAAAGGAAGATAGGCCGCATTATTTTCGCCCCATGCAATAGCCAAACCCCTAAGTTTGGCAGGCACGCCACTTACGTTATCTAGGTGGGTTTTAAGAGCAATCTTTTTGACTGCTTTGATGTCATTTAAAAGTTTATCTACATGGCTTAGTTCTGTGATGATGCGATAATTACTGAGGTCTATTGCTGCGGATGGCGCTATACTTTCGATTTTCGGTTCAGGGCTGCTAAAAATTTGCTTGTCATTTAATAGCCTAAAGAAATCAAGTTCAGTAAAAATTTCGCGGCTTTTTTCTTGATTAATGCCGTTATACTGCAGATCAACCATGTCGCAGCTGATGGGGACCTCACAGTCGATGCGTACCAACTTCTTAGAAAGAAGAGCCATGTTATGGCCATCAATCAATTTTTCTCGACGAGAATTTTGTTTTACGAGAGGAGCCATTTCGAGAATTCTTTCTAGTGGCCCAAATTCTTCGATGAGTTCAACGGCAGTTTTCTTGCCAATGCCGGCGACACCCGGGATATTATCGGAACTATCACCTGCTAAGGCTAGTAAATCGATAACTTGATGAGGCCAAACACCTAGCTGATCCTTCACCGCTTGCACATCTATAAGTTCTTCGGAACCATTTTTGATAGCTCTGAGTTCATCGAGGAGAAAGGTCTGGTCATCAACGAGCTGCATGAGATCTTTATCGCCCGTAACGATGACCACTTCATGGCCTAATTCTCGATATTTTTTAGCGACCGTCCCGATCAAATCGTCAGCTTCATAGCCGGCCATAGAAAGCAGCTTAATATTAAAAGCCTTAACTACCTCATGAATAAGCGCAAACTGTGGAATCAAATCTTTAGGTGGCTCTGATCGGTTGGCCTTGTATTCGGGGTAAAGATGGTGGCGAAAGTTTGGTTCTTTGCGATCGAAAGCAATGGCCAAAAGTTTTGGTTTATGCTCGCGCAAAAGTTTTAAAAGCATGGTCGTAAAGCCATACACCGCATTGGTGGGTACACCTTTTTTTGAATGCAATGAACGAATGGCAAAATAGGCGCGAAATATATAGCCTGAACCATCAATTAGATAAACAGTAGTATTATCAAGTTTTGCTTTAGCCATGAATATCCTCGGTGGCTATTGCTAGCACGCTTAGGAAGGCTTGACAAAGCAGGTAGGAAGGCTCGTGGACGAAAAGAAAATAGCCGTTTTTTCAGGTACTTAGTGGATTGGTGCCAATAGAGATCTTAAACAAAAAGGCCGGTCATTACGAGGCCAGGTATTGGTCGCGGCAATCCAAGAACAAAGAAATACGTTTAGAAAATTACCTAGATTGCCGCGCTTCGCTCGCAATGACGAAGTATCGGGGCTTCGGTTGCAAGGGTGAATCACGATTTTGCTTTTTCCTTGGAGCAATAAGTCGATCGATATTTCGAAATTCAGCCAAGGCCGTCATTGCGAGGCCAGGTACTGGCCGTGGCAATCCAAGAACAAAGAAATACGTTTAGAAAATTACCTAGATTGCCGCGCTTCGCTCGCAATGACGAAGTATCGGGGCTTCGCTCGCAATGACGAAGTATCGCGCTTCGCTCGCAATGACGAAGTATCGGGCTTCGCTCGCAATGACGAAGTATCGGGGCTTCGCTCGCAAGGGTGAGTCACGAGTTGCTTTTTCCTTGGAGCAATAAGTCCATAGATATTTCGAAATTTTAAAGTGGTAATAAAATATAAATAGCGGCACCGAGTGTTGAAGCATGGATAAAAGCAATCATAGATTTTTTTATACCGATGCTCATTTTAGACATAAAAATATCCACTTTATTGAACAGAAAAATTACTACAGAAGAGCCTAAAAATAAGAAGAAGAAATGATCCGACATCATAAGATCGCCGCTTAGAGGCGAGAGTTGTTCGATTACGTAGCGATAGGCAAGAATGCCGGTGATGCCCCCTAAAGTAATGGTTACGCTCGTTAAAACATCGACACTCAAGGCAAAAAACATCAAAAAGTAAATGATCAAAAGAGGCAACAAAATAGTCAGCGTGAACCGAGGACCATAGCGCTCGATGTCTATAGAAAATGCCACTACAGGTTGTCGTATGATGCGTGAGGGAGAATTCTCTCGAAGCTGAGCCTCTTCATATCCCGATCTCACCGAGATGCCCAAAGTGCGCCAGCCAAAAGGAATGAGGTTGCCGTCGAAACTGAAATTGCGGGCTCGCGTTTCAAAAATTACTTCTTCAGGCGAAATAAAAGGATGAGTGAGCACGAGATTAATGCGGTGATCATCGAGCGGAAAATCACGAAAGACGAGGCCTGAATTGTAGGACACACGCACTAAATAGCGCACAAAAAGACGTTTGCCTATGAACTTGGTTTCGGGTTTTGAGCGGTAAATGATGGTGGCTCGTTCAAACTGGAATTCTTCAAGGGTCGCAAGTGAAATGGCCGAAGCATTAAACTCAAACCATAAATTGCCGGTGAATTGGAAGAAATTTTTGGTGACATCAAAATCTTGAAAACGATCGATGTGAAGACCGACCTGAATGCGTTCGGGAAAACCGCCAAACTGCGCGATGGTATCGGGCGTGATTTTTTCCATGGCGCTCGGCTCATCGGCCGCACGAAAATAAGCTCCGCGAAGATAAAAGCTTAATACCAAGATAAAAGAGCTAAAAGCAATGCACACTGCTTGAAAGACAGGCGAAACGCCTTCTCTCATAAAGGGATCATGTTCAGGTAGGAGAATGGATCCCATGGAAGTACATCCCCAAAGCAGCGCATCTAAGTGCCGCACTATAGGAATGCGTTAAAGTGTTTGCAGGAAAATTCGTGTGCTTACATGTGCCTTTATTTTGTGAAGGAGCGAATTTTTTCCCAAGCAATAAAAGGCCTGTTCTGAGGGCTTTTATTGGGTAGTGCTATGGGAGGGTATATTCTTCGAAACCTAAAGACCTCCACAATAAGCCATCGTGGACCAAAAATATACCGAAGGACATTAAGGAGCCATCCTTATCTTTAAAAAGAGCAATGGCTTCAGGTCTTTTGCCCTCGAGGCCCGGCGTCAAAGAAATAACATGAAGTTCACCAGAAAATCCGTTTTCGTAGGCTTGTTGAATTTCATCATGCCAAAATTCCATAGCTTCGCGAGAGCCAATCTCGTCCATTTCCAAAGCCTCTGGTAAAGTATAGCGACAATATGCCTGATAATTGAGGCTTTGTACTGCTGATAGATAGCCTTGAGCAGTTTCTTTTGCTGCTTCTAAATCTGTCGAGAGATCGTTTGATAAAGCGCTCAAAGAAAACAACAGAGCAAGGCAAGAAAAAATATTTTTCATACTCAAATCCTTCCAATTTTATGCTTTGAGGATTTGATGCCTAAAGTCTAAAAGTCGTTCATTGTTTCCAGAAAGCTTTCTAGCGACGTGATAAATAAAAAGATTTTTGATACTTCTTGAGCATATCAAGATTTTTATTTTTTAGTCTTTTAAATAAGGGTCTAACTAAAACTGTAAAAGATACAAAAGTTGCTGTGGCTAAATATATGGTTGGCAATATAATAATTTTCTTCATAATAAAGCGATCATAACTGTAGGATTAAGGCTGTCAATCGGGAATAAATACTAGTAAATTGAATACTTAGACCATTCGAGTTTGTCGCTTTTCTCGATCCAGACATATTCGGCCAACGAGCGGGTCTTTGGGTTAAAGTGAACAGGAAAACCCATAAAATTCGCATCCGCTATTTTTTCAATTTTCTTGATGATGTTGCGTGGTTTTGCATCTTTGGGTGTTGATTCATTGAGTGCTGCAAAGATAAGAGTTGATGCAACATAGGCTTCGAAGGAGAAAACATCATAGTCATTTTTATGAGCATCCATAATTTCGCGGTACTTGATGCCTATAGGTTCATTAAATGTTTTTGGATTAGGTACGGGGGATGCAAGCATGAGATTCAAGCCAAGGCGATTGGCAAAACGTCGTAATGAAAGTTCGCCGGCAAAGGAAATGCCGAAAATTTGGGTGGTGTTTAAAGACTCTATACCCAGTTGTCGGATAAACTCTTCGGAGGCGATGCCCGTGGAAAAAAGCGCCAAAGCATCGGCCTGACTTTCTTTAAATAATTTTACTTGGTGCTGAAAAGATACTGCCCCACGCGCATAAGGGATGGCCGTATATTCCGTAACATTATGCTTTGCGAGCTCTTTTATTGCTTTTAAAAAAGGCCCGCGCCCATAGGAATCATCTTGATAAAAAAAGGCGAATTTTAGGGCGCCATATTCTTTGACGAGGCAATCGATGAGCGCTTTGACCTCATCTTCATAACTGGGACGAAGATGAATAACTGTCGATAATTCAGGATGTCTTAGCTCCAAGGCACCACTGATGGGGAAAAATACGCCTATTTCTTGTCTCTTGATGAGGTCCAAATAAGACATAATTGTGGGTGTTCCGGTCGGTAATAAAAATAAATTTATGCCGTCTTGCACTTGCTTCACTATATTGAGCCGCGCATTTTGCGGTATGTAATCATCGTTTTCGATGTACAGACGCACATGCATTTTGGCGTTTTCTGGTGCCAAATTAAACTGATTCACAGCAAGATTAATGCCAAGCTCAACCTGCTTGCCCATGGTGGGCACACCTTGAATGAGCGACATTGTCGATCCGATTTTTATTGAAGGCAGTCTCTCTTCTTTGATGCCGCTAAAGACGAGGCTTCTTTCTTCACTCTTTTTAAAACCTTCCTGATTCCGTGGATCATTGTAGTGAGAAAAAAGGACAGAGTCTTCAATACTATTTTTGACGATGATCTCGAGGAAGGCATCTTCATGAACATCACGATAGATTTTATGGGGAGTGATGGGGGAAGAAAGAGTTGCCCACGCCGTAGCACCATGATCTTGATCGAGTAAGGCAATGCCATTTTTTATGCGCCGACTTTCTATTCCTTCCGATCTGATGGCCGCCCGAACATCAATGGAGCGATGTCGCGCGCTATTTGTCGTTATCCCATAAGCTTTAACCTTATCTTTTTGCTCTAAAAAAGCCGGCGAAATTGCTTTCTCGTCGTAAGAAAGGGTCAAAGTGTTGTTAAACGCTATACGAAGGACATCGAGAGAATCAGTGGGAGCGCTGACATAAATCGCCTCAGGCAAAGTTTGGAAAAAATTATCTATTTCTTTGCGAAAAGGAATGGACTGTTTGGAATAGGGATAAGCACGAGCGATGAGCTCTCTTCTGAGGCCATAATCGCGCCAGTTTGAGTCACGTTCGTGTTCACCGGCTACATAAAAAACTTGGGCCGGATTTTTTTCCATCAAGGTAGTGATGAAAATAAGCGTATCGATTGAGTAAGCAGATTTATCGATGGCATTGCCATTGAAAACTATATAATGATCTGGCCTAAGACTGAGATTATCATCGATAATAGATGATTGTTTAAGGTAGAAAATATCTCTCACCAGTGAATGAAAAGCGCCATGAATATCGCCGAAAACATATATTTTGGTAGCAGTGCTTGCCTTGATATGAACAAAGCTATTCTCACCCTCGCCAAGGCCAAATTCTTCATTGTATTTCGTGCGTTTTATAAGCTGCTGAGAGAGATATTTGGGGCTCCAGGCCGAGGCTTTAAAAAGATTAAAACGTAAAAGAGTTTTTTGCCAAAGGCTTAAGTCACGCGAAGCATTAAATTTTTCAAAATGTGGATCACTCCAATCTTGATCTTCTGATGGAGGAAATTCTGGCAAGGTGCTTGCATACTGTTGAATTTCTTTGAGGGTGCTGAACTCTTTTGTAGGGGGAGATTCAAGGAGATAGCGAATGAAAGCGCCTAAGGCCAAACTAAGGCCAAAGCAAAGGCCCAAAATAATAAAAGCTTTTTTGTTCTCGATAAGCATAGATAGGGCTCTACTTGGGGTTTCGATAGCGAAAATACCACGCCTCTCTTGAGCTCACAAAAAAGTGATGGAATTGATTTCCCGAGTAATAGCGATTTTGTTGTTAGCTAAAGAATAATAGATTGAGAGGATGATATGCCGCTTTTGACATCTAATTCCGGTTTGCTCGGCATGCCGTGCCCTGATTTTCACCTCCAAAGTGTTCTCGGCGAAAAATTTAGTCTCGATAGTTTTAAAAAATCTCAAGCTTTGCTCATTTGCTTTATCTGCAACCATTGTCCCTATGTTAAGGCCATCGAAGACCGTTTAATTGGGCTTAGCAAGCGCTACGAAGAGAGGTCTTTGCAAGTTGTGGGTATTTGCTCGAACGATGCAAAAAATTATCCCGATGATGCCAAAGACAAACTTTTGGCGCGTTGGAAAGACAAAAATTATGGCTTTCCCTATTTAGTTGACGAAGAGCAAAATGTCGCTCGCGCTTTTTCGGCAGTATGTACGCCGGAGTTTTATCTTTTTGATGCGGATCGCCGTCTTTTTTATCATGGCCGTTTGGATGATTCATGGAATGATGAAGCGAAGGTCAAAAAGCAAGATTTGCTCTTGGCTATCGATGCATTGCTGTCCAATGAAGAAGCGCCCATGCCGCAGCATCCATCGATGGGCTGCTCAATGAAATGGCGTGTGTGACTCCAATAATCGTAAAACAAAAGCGTGTCACCGAAGCTGAAAGTTCCCTCTCAAACCAAGTGGACTTCTGTCAGGATTCTAATACTCGAGTCAGAGCGATTACATTGAAGAAGGGAAAACCCGCCGACCCATCGTCATTGCGAGCGTAGCGCGGCAATCCATCGTGCTTCCCAAAAAAGGATGTGACTCATGCTGGATTGCCACGGCCAGTCCCTGGCCTCGCAATGACGAACTGATGAGTAGGTCAAGCAAAACCCGCCGACCCATCGTCATTGCGAGCGTAGCGCGGCAATCCATCGTGCTTCCCGAAAAAGGATGTGACTCATGCTCGATTGCCACGGCCAGTCCCTGACCTCGCAATGACGCGCTGGTGCCGAAAAATGCCTATTTTAACAAGAAAAGAATTTCCTCGGCCTTCTTCTCATTCACTTTGATGACCGCTTGAATTTCCTCGCTCGATGCGTTTCTAATTTTCTGAACGCTCCCGAAATGCCGAAGAAGTTTAAGTGCTCGGATTTTACCTATGCCCGGCACGCTTAAAAGTTCGCTATCAAAGGTGCGCTTTTTGCGCCCTTTGCGATGGGCATTGAGAGCGAAGCGGTGGGCTTCATCGCGGATGCGCTCAACCAAATAGCGCTCAAAAGTGTGCGGGGGTAAAGGAATGGGCTCGTCTTCGCCGGGCAAAAACAATCGCTCATTGCTGTGCTCGACTTCAATGCCGCCAAAGCTATGAATTTCTTTTTTGGCGCGTGCTTTCGCAATACCTGCGACAAAAAGTCCATTTTGTTTGCTGATAATAAGATTCGCTTCTTCAATGGCACGAAGGGCCGCATTAAGCTGACCTTTGCCCCCATCAATGAGCAAAAGATCGGGCATATTATTTTCTAAAACAGCGCGTTTTAAACGACGAGAAACGACCTCGTGAATCATAGCAAAATCATCCATGCCTGGCACAGTTTTGATGCTAAAGCTGCGATAACTCGCTTTATCTGCCTGTCCGTCGATGAAAACCACGCAGGAGCCATAAGGCTCACTTCCCTGGATAATAGAAATATCGATGCATTCGATGCGACGTGGCTTCATTCCTAGGCCAATGCGTTGCTGAAGTGCGGTGAGAGCTTGATCGTTGGCATTGTGCTCGCTGATGCGATCGCTTTGAATGGTGGCGGCATTTTTGTTAGCTATTTCTATCAACCGCACCAAATTCCCTCTTTCGGGGCAGAGTATTTTTACGCTGCGCTCAGCGCGGGTTTGCAAAAGTTCCGTCAAACCAACAAGCTCGGAAGCTATGGGAAGAGGAATGAGAATTTCATGGGGAACATCCAGATTTTTTTCATAAAGCTGCTCTAAGAAGCTGCGTAAAATTTCCTCACTCGGAAAAGCTTGTTCGCTAAAAGAGTAGTTATGGCTGTGATGCCAAGTGCCGTTACGAATTTTAATCTGCACAATGCTTAGTTCAGGGCCGCGACGTGCAAGGCCAATTATATCTTGGTTTTTCTTTTGATTGAGCTCGCTTACGACTTGGGAAGTCATGGCGGTTTTAATGGCACTCAGTTGATCGCGAATTTTGGCGGCAGCCTCGTATTGATGCTCTTTGGCAAAATCCCACATTTTTTGATCGAGCCGTTTGCTCAAATCTTTGACATTCCCACCCAAAAAACTTGCGACATTATCAAGCTCCTGCTGATAATCAGGCACCTCATAGACACAAGGCGCTAAACAGCGACCAATTTGGTATTGGATGCAAGGCCGGACCCGATTTTCAATAACCGCATCAGGACAAGTGCGAAGCATAAAATATTTATTTATAAGCTCCACGGTGGTGCGTAAGCTTGAGGCTGAAGGATAGGGGCCAAAATAACGAGCCTGATCCTTAACGCTTTTTCTGACAATTTCTAAACGGGGGAAAAGTTCGCGCTTGCGTGTACCTTTTTGGCGACGAAGTTTCAGGAGCAGATAATTTTTATCGTCCCGCAGCATAATATTAAAGCGGGGCTGATGTTGTCGGATGAGTTCGCGCTCTAAAATAAGGGCTTCGATATCATTGCGGACAACGATTATTTCTAAATCCGCGAGCATGTGCTCTAAGAACTGCACAAAAACACGGGTGTCGGTACCAACAAAATAGCTCTTAAGACGGGCCCGAAGATTTTTGGCTTTGCCAATATAAAAGATCCTTCCACCATGATCTTTCATAAGATAACAGCCGGGCTCTGTGCTTAAGTGCTTTACTTTGTCTTGTACGTATTGAAATCCCTTATCCATAAGCCAATATACTTCCGATTAATCTCTATTCAACTTTAGGAGCACCCTATGTTTGATCCAAAAAAATTATTTGACATGCTAAAAAATGCTGGCGAAATACAAAAAAATATGACCGAAAAATTGAAGAATAACAAGGCCAGTGGGGAAGCTGGCGGGGGCATGGCCAAAGTCGTTATGAACGGCCATTTTGAAGTTGAAGCCATAAGCCTTGATCCTGCGCTTTTGACCGAAGAAAAGAGTTTTATCGAAGATGTAATTAAGGCTGCTGTCAATGATGCTGCAACTCAGCTGCGTGCTAGCATGGCAGAACAGCTCAAGTCTCTTACTGGCATGGGGTTTTAAGTGTCGGATCCGGTTGCTCGCTTAGTTTCACAACTTTCTCTCTTGCCTGGTATTGGTGAGCGAACCGCCTTGCGCTTGGCTCTTCATTTGCTTGGGCAAAAAAAAGAGCAGGTGTTATCATTGGCCGAAAGTTTAGTCGATGTGGCGCAGAATGTGGTTGAATGCCGCACGTGCTGCAATCTAACTGCTTATGCCGATCAATGTAGTATTTGCTTAAAATCCGGGCGAGATGAAGAAATTATTTGTGTGGTTTCTTGTATCCAAGATCTTATGGCCATTGAATCCAGTGCTAGTTTTCGCGGACATTATCACGTGCTGCATGGCGTTTTAGCGCCTATAAATGGCATCGGGCCTAAAGAATTACGGATCAATGAATTATTATCCCGACTCGCTTCAAAACCGGTGCGTGAAATAATTTTGGCTACTCCTTCCACGGTCGAAGGCGAAGCGACGGCGCTTTATATCAAGCAAGAGCTTGGGGATGCTGACATCAAAATATCTCGCATCGCGAGTGGTGTACCGGTAGGCGGTGATTTACAATTTGCTGACCGATTAAGTCTTGCTCGCGCCCTTAGCATGCGGCAAGAAGTCAGAAGTTTTTAAGTTTTTAGGCACTTGCGCTTTTTCGCTCGTCTTTTAGATTCATCTCTGAGTAATCACAGGAACTTAAAACAAATTTAAAATGTATCTTTTAATAATAGATTGCCAAGGTGGCGTTAATCGGTTTTTATGGCGTATAAATAATGTCAGGGAAACAGTTTGAACTTAATATGATAACCAAAATAGTACACTTTGGTATTTAAGGTATCCTGATAAGGCCAATAATAGGAAAATAATCTTATAAAAGGTTACTATTACGAGTGGCAAGGGGCGGATCATGTATAGAACATGTCACAATGAAGTGAAGGCTAAGTTTGCACGGGGTCTCCTTGCAATGAGCTTCTTTTTGGCCATGGGCACCCATGCTCAAAATCTAATTGACAATCTTTCTGCCGATGGTGGTGAAACGAGTGCTTTACCCAGTATGGACGAATTGCTCAAAGCCAAAGCGGATGCCTTAAAAAATAAGCTAGCAGATCAAAACAAAGAGCTTCGTAGGGTGGAAGAAAATTTGCTCAAAGAGCAGCAACTAGAAGGCCAAATTTTCGATACCAAAAGCTATTTGACTATGTCGATGTTTAACTCGGCAAATCCCGCCGAATATAGCTTAAAAGAAACGGCGGTTTTTTTAGATGGCAAAGTGGTTTCTTTGGGAGGCGAGCTTAATCAAGGATTGCCGCGTAATAATCAGCGCATTTTCTTTGCGCCCCTTTCGCCTGGCTGCCATGAAGTAAAAGTCAGAGCTAAATTTATTCGCCGCGATGTCAGTTTAATCGGCCGTATAGTTGGGGTTGAGCGCGAAGTTGAAGTGGTGCGCGAACAAGCTATTATTGCTCAAGAAGGACACAGCATCGAACTCGATATCGAGGCATTTGAGGCCGTCGCTACTATTCTGAAATGGTATCGAAATCCGGATATTCGCTTTAATCCTGAAGCTAAGCCTAATTTTCTTTTAGTCAGGCCCTTAGGCTCGCTCAATGGCGTGATCGGTCAGGGGCAGGTCCGCATTGATTATGAAATCAATGACGATACGCGCTATCACCTTGTTAGTAAAAGTGTGTCCATTGATGGTCTTCCGATCTTGACTGATACGAACCATGATCAAGCTCGTGAAAAAAACACCATTTTTAATGCGCCACTGGCGGAAGGCAGGCATAAACTCCAGGTGAGTCTGTTTCTCCGTGAAGATACTAAAATCAGTGGTGGGGCAAGCTATAATTTTCGATTAAATTTTGAGCGCGATTTTGACGTATTAAGCAACTATCAAACCACTCTCAAACTGACCGCTTTGCCAGATGCAAAAATAGGTTCTGACCCTTATAACACGCGTTATGCTCGAATAAATTCGAAAATAAGTTCTGAAGATAATGAGGCTTTTTTCCCAAGCAAAAACTGCAAAGCTTGGCGTGAGGAATCATTGAGTCTTAAGCTAAAAGAACCGCAAGCAGCGCCTAAGCCTACTCTTTCTCGAACAGAAAATATGCCTGCTGATGCGAACACGCCCAAAGAAGCAGGGGCTTCGGGAGAATAGCTCGTGTTGAAAAAAATCCATCAGCTTTATAGTGTTTATATTCTGCTTAGTTTTTTAGGCACCCATCTTTATGCCCAAAGCCCAGCGCCAAAGGCAGAATTTGCACAAATACTATTTAATCAGCGCGATTATTTGAGAGCGATTATTTATCTTGAAAATAAAGCTTCTCTGAGTGCAAATGAAACTACATTACTTGCTGAATCGTTATATGCTTCGGGCCGTCTCAAAGAGGCCTTAAGCTATTTTGAAAAACTGCTTGGCAGCGAGCAAAGGCCCGCCAAACAACGTGAGATAGAACAGAGAATTTTTGTTATTTATGTAAAGATGAACGATTTTGGAAAAGTAAAAACATCGTTTGAAGCGTATCGCGACAAGTACAATGAAGCATCGCCACTAATGAATTATGCCATGGGAAAGATGCTTTTTGATCGTGGAAATTACGAAGCTTCTCAGAATATATTAAAACTCATCCCTAAAAAGAATGAATTTTTTATGCGAGCTCGCTATTTAATCGCGGTGAGTCGTATAGATAATCTCTCGCTGAAAGAGTCCATAGAATTATATAAAGAAATTGAAAAAGCGCCCATTATTAGCGTCGAAGATTATTCCGTTCAGCAAATGGCCATTTTATCGCAGGCTCGGCTCTATAGTGATGGAAAGCGCGAAGATTTAGCGGCAGATGTTTACGAGCGTGCTGATGTGTCGGGGCCGATGGGCGAAAGAGCCAGCGCTGAGCTCATTAAAACTCTGCTTACGCGAGCAGATATGGCTCAAAATGGCGAAGGGAAATTTGAGAAATTGAGCCTTTCGCAGCGAATAGATATAGAGCAACAAGCCATTTCTCGAGCGGCAAGAGCTTTGGAGCGCTATCGCAAAGTGGCGGAAGTCACTGTCGAAAAGCCCGAACTCTATGCGATGATGGCGCTTTTATATGCTAAGAGCAAACGCTATGACGAGGCGCGCATTAGCTATGCCACTTTTATTGGGCATTACCGTACTCTTTATGAACAGCTGCTTAAGGAAGATCAAAATACTCTTTTGTGGCCATATTTTAAGATTAATTCTACGGCGAGCTCGCCAATAAAAGGAGTTCCCTTGTCGCTGTTTCAAAGCTCACCTGAGTTTGGTGAGGCGCTTTATTTGAAAAAGCACATCGAAGATAATGCGGCCGTTTTAGAAAGAATCAGTGAACTTGATAAAAAGCGTGCTGCCTCTTTGAGAATAGAGCATCAAAACAATGTGCGGATCTATGAAGAATTTGTTCTCTCCGCGCAAAAGGCAATTAAAAAGAGTTTAGCTTCTCTCATTAATGATAAGGTTTTGGCTGATGCTGAGTTCAAACGTGCCGAGCTTGCTTTGGCCGAAATGCAGGATCTTCAGAAGCAAATTGATGTGACTCGCCAATTTCAATCGAAAACCATCACGCAGTTTGAGCGTGAACTTCCTGAGCTTGAAGGTGGGCCGCTATGAAGCGTTGTACTTCGCTTCAGCGAAATCTGAGAATTGTTTGTTTTGCCTTAGTAAATAGCATCGCTTACGCGGTGCCGCTTGCGCAAAATGTTCCGCCCACGACCAATACTTCAAAGCCCGAACTAAAAGCTATCGAAGAAAAGAGTCCTGCCCTAGATCCAGCTCAAGATCTTCCTCCACAGGTGAGGGAAGAACTACAGCTCATGCAAGCCATAGAGCCAAATTATTCTCCCAAGGATGATAGTGCAGTGCAGCTTTTTATGCTGCAAAAAGTAGTAGGTGATAACGACGCCGCTATTACCGATAAAAAAGAAAGAACGCGCGTTATTCGTAGTGTATTTACTAATAGATTCCGTGAGAGCCTGAGGGACTATGCCTCATCTCGCGTGGGTCAGAGGGATAAGCGCTATGATCGCATGATGGAAGATGTCATTAGTTCCTATGAACAGGCTCTTCGCTATCATCCTAAAAATTCAGCCTATAACGCTGATGCCCTCTATTTTTTGGGACTTAATTATTTCGAAGTAGATGAAAGAGACTTTTTTGAAAAGTTGGTAGCCTACAGCAAGGCACGAGAACAGGGCCGTGAGGATGTGGCATATCCTGATGAAAATTTTAGCCGCACCATTGCTGCCTATGAACGGCTGATTAAAGAATATCCCAATTATCGCCACATGGAGAGTGTGTATTATTTGTTGGGTTTGGCCTTGTGGTATGAAGGCCAATTTTATGATGCAGTAGAGCGCTTTCAGGATCTGATTACTACCTTTCCGAACAGTCGCTATGTGGAAGAACTTTGGTTTCGCTTGGGCGAATATTTTTTCGAAGTGAATGATTATGAAGAAGCCCTCAATGCATATACTAAAGTGCTCAATAATCCTTCGTCATCGTTATATGATAAGGCTGTTTATAAAGTAGCGTGGGTATATTATCAGGAAAATAAGTTTAACGAGGCGATTAAGTATTTTCTTGAAATAGTGGAGCTAAGTAAAAAAGAAAATCAAGATGGCGCCTTGGGAATGCGTGCTGAAGTTATCCGTTATATTGTAAAAAGTTTCGCAGATTTACTTTATATAGCAGAAGGTAAAGCGTCGCCCAAGCCCGTGAAAAATGCTCCGACAAAAAAACTTAGTAGCACTGAAAAAGATTATGTCGAACGGCTTGGCGTAAAACTTACAAAAAGAATTTTGGCTTATTTTGATGCTATGGGCCAAAGCCCAAGTTATCTACGCGATATTCTTTTTGAAACGACAAAGCAGCTGCTTGAAGAATCAAAAAATGATGGCGCTATTTTGGCTTTAAGAAGCATGATGGAGCGCGAGCCTGGGCATAAAGATAACCCAAGGCTTAATAGCGAAATCGTTGATATACTCGAAGATGCTGAACGTTTAGAGGAAGCGCGAGCAGAGAATTTAGCGCTCATTGAACGTTTTGGCAAAAACAGTGCATGGTACCGCTCGATGGCCGGCAATTTTGAGGCGCAGTCTTATGCTAAAGAAGCTGTGCGGGATGCTTTGTTATCCCTGGCCGTTTTTTATCACAAAGGTGGCAAAGAACGTAAAGAAGCCAAGGATCCAAAGGCCAGCGAATATTTTGATAATGCCGCGCGCATGTATGCTCGCTATGTGAAAGAATATCCAGAGCGTGACGATGTAGAAAAGGCGATTTTTTATTTTGCCGAATCCTCTTACGAGCTCAATCGTTTCAGAACTGCTCTTGATGCTTACCAACTATTGAAAGATTATCCCTTGCCCCTGGCCAAAAATCTGAGGAGCGAGGCGGTGTACAACATCGTCTTTACTTTTCGGCATGTGCTTGAGAATGAGGCCAAGGAAAATCGTTTTCAAAACATCGATTTTGATGCGCTGACCTCAAAGCAAAGGGGCAGCGAAGAAAGGGAAATACCGGCACTTGGATTGCGCTATCTTTCAGCAATCGATGATTTTTTGGCCTTAGCTCCTGAGGATCCGCAAGTTCCGGTCTTATTATTTCATGCTGCGGCCATTTACTACGTTTATGGGCACGCTGAAGAAGCAAGTACGCGGCTTGGCTATATTATCGATAAATATCCCGTGACACCGGCGGCATCCGTCGCTGCACGCTTGATTCTCGATGATGCCATTGCTGCTCAAGATTGGTCGCGTGTGAGCCAATTGGCACGCCGATTTAAAGAGCAAAATTTGGGTGGCCAAGAGAAGGATTTTGCCCGTATCGAGGGAAATGCCCGCTTTAGAATGGCACGCGCTGTTTTTGATGAAGCGGATAAACTTAAAGAAAATAATCAGCTTTCAGATGCCCGCGCAAAATATAAAGAATCGGCTGAGCTTTTTGCAGTCTTATTGAGAGAAGATCCAAGCAATCCTTATGCCGATGTCATGCTGTTTAATTCTGCACGAGCCATTACTCAATCAGGCCTTCTAAGCTCGGCCTTACCGCTTTATCGCGAACTATACACGAAATATCCAAAGAGTGAGCTTGCTAAAGATGCGCGTTTCCAAGAAGCTCTTGCCTTGGAGAAAATGATCAGGTTTAATGAGGCAGCACTTGCCTATGACGGCATTATTAAAAATTATCCAAAGACTGAAATCGCAGCGGATGCGGCACTCAATAAGGCTTTGCTTTTTGAAGCGGCCGATGATGCCCCAAGGGCCATTGATGCTTTCGTAAGTTTTGCCAGCAATTATCCGTCTCGCCCTGAGGCGCCCCAAGCCTTATTGGCGGCCGCGGGCATGTATAAAAAGCAAGGCAAAATCAATAGCCAAATTTTGATGCTTGAGCAATTTATTAAGCAGTACCGAAAAGATGCGAATAAACTACCGGCGGTTATAGAAGCGCATGTTGCGGTGGCTGATACCTATGGCGAGCTTTTCCGCACTTCACGCGCGGCAAGCGATAAAGCTCGTTATGAGAAGTTGCAGCTTGCAAATTATAAAGCTGCTCTCTCATTATATTCGCCTTCTTTGGGCTCGCCAGAAGCAGCCTTTTTTGCCGCCAAAGCTGAACTTTTCGTTGATAAGCCTGAGCAAGAAGCCTTTAAGAAAATGAGGATCAATGCTCGTACCGGTAAAGCTCAAGCAGAACAGCTCACGGCTATGATGCAAAAACTTAGTGATTTATCGGCTAAGAACGAGGCAATTATTAAGAAATATGCCCAGCCTGTATGGAATGCTGAGAGCTTATATCGCATTGGCGCTTTGTATGAGCATTTAGCGCAATCGATGGTCCGCGCGCCTTGTCCGAGCGATGTGGAAGCTATCGATGAATATGCCTGCGATGAGTATATTGTCCTTCTTGAAGATAAAGCCGCAGTGCTCGATGAAAAAGCGGTGAGCGCTTATGCTCAGGCTTATGATATCGCGATAAATGCCTACGATACGCCTGATGATTTAGTGACGCGTATTCAAGGCGCTCTTAATCGTTTGAAACCAGGGAAATACCAACGCGTCGGTGACGTCATTGAAAAGCCTGAGACGGGAGCTTTCTATGGTCGAAGTCGCATGTTGAGCACGGGTGAAATGGCTTCGAGCTTGCATCCAGAGGAAGTTGATCCTGACCGCAAAAAAAACATGGTCCCGGCCAGCAGTGAATCGAGCGAAGGAGAGGGCCCTCAGGAGTCAAAGCCTTCTGAGGAGAGTGCACCATGAAAAGACTAGTGAAAAAAGCACTCAGTGCGGGGCTTATTCTACTTTTTAATGTGGCTTGTGTTTCCCAAAAAGCCGCCATTCGCGACGATGTGGCACCTAAAGCTCTAGAAGAGGGAAGGGCGCTCGATCTATTTCGTGAAGGGGCTGAGCTTTTATATCGTGATAATGAAAAGGCGGAAGAAAAATTCAGCGCCGTCATTAGCAGTGATGAAAACTTTAAACCGGCCTATTTTAATCAAGGCCTAGCGCGGGAATTATTAGGTAAATTTTCACAGGCTAAAGAAAGTTATGAAGCCTGCCTTGCTAAATATGTAAAAGAGAGCGCCTGTTTAGAAAATCTTTTAGTAGTGAAAGTACGTTTGGGTGAAGGAAAAGAAGCTCAAGCCTTAAAGGAGCGTTATCTAAAAGAGTATCCGGAAGAAGCTTTTGTTTACGTTTCAGCTGCCAAATTAGCATTTTTGGAAAATAATTTGGATGAGTCTGAGAGCTATGCTCGATCGGCTCTAGAACGCGAGGCAGAAAATGTGGAAGCTCTTTTTGTAATGGCCCGCATTTTTTATGCGAAAAATCACTATGCGGCTGCTCGTTGGGTCGCAAAAAATGCGCTGGAGTTGGCGCCTTCTCATGGAGGGCTCCATCTGCTTTTAGGGCATACTTTTATGAAGCTTGATCTTTTGCATGATGCTCTCGAAAGCTATCAGGCGGCCGTTCAAAGCGAGCCTAGCGAAGAGGCCCTGGAAAGCTTTGGTCTTTTATTGCTCAAACGAGGTCGTGTTAAAGAGGCGGTAGAGACACTTTCGAAGCTTGAAGCGATGTTTCCTTCAGTGTATCGTCATCATTTGCACGCAGCTAATGCCTACATGGCGGATAAACAGTTTGAGAAAGCACAAAGCGCATATTTACGGGCCTTGGAGCTAAAGCCCGATGATAAAGATGTGTATTTTAATTTGGCCTTACTCTATTTCGACTTAAAGCCAGCAACTATGAGTGAGCTTGAACGCCTCAAAACATCCCAGAGCTATTTTGCCCGTTATTTAGAAAGTGATGGCCTCAGTAAAGAGCGCATCGCGGAAGTAGCTAATTATCAGCAGACTCTCAGTGAAAAGATTGAAGTGGAAGAGTATGCGATTGAATCTGCCAAGGAGCAAGCGGCATCGCCAGAAGAGCCTGCTGAGAGCGAAGACTTAGGCGAGGAAGAAATCCCCCGTGATGAGCCTGAAGAAGAAAAGATTATTGAAAAAGAAATGATGCCAGAAGATGAAGGGGAGCCACGCAAGCCCCCCGTGCCTGAAGGAAAGAAAGATCTTCTAGCACCAACGCCGCGATCAAGGGATGATGAAGGGCTTGAAGAAGAGACTTTTTAGGATTATCCAGCTTGACAAAGAATGATTGAGATTTTAAGGCATGAGGCCGTGATATGTGGTTAAATAACTTCGCTATAAATATTTTTGTTGTTGTGAATATAGTCTTTGGCGCCTCAGGAACTTTTGCTCAGGTTTTACGCTTAGGTGAGTCGGAAGTACGGGGTGAAAAAGCGCGTCCTGAAACGACAACCTTTATTTCGCGTGCCCGAACGGCGACCGAGAAAAGCACGATCGTGAGTAATGGAAAAGAAATAATTAAGAGCGAAGTGAAAGACACCAAAGTTTTCGATGTTTTTTATAAGGAATGAAAGTCCGATTAATGTATTAAAGTTTTATTTTTATTGACCGGATTTATTGGTGAATAAAATAACTAAGTTCATTAAAAAAACATGTGAATTCAAAAAACTTTGGTAGTATATGAATGGTTACAGGTGAGTCGTTAGTTGACAGACAAAATACCGATCATAGTTCGCATTCCAAGAAATAGTTTTCATTGAAGAGGGAAGTACAATGGCTGGTTTTGCAAGTTTTTTCACTGAAGGTGGATGGTGGATGGCGCCGATTGCTGGCGTCTCGGTGGTAGCATTGGCGGTATGCGTAGAACGTATATATGCGCTCTTGGTGGTATTTAATACCGATGGGAATAAGCTCGGGCAAGCAGTGATCAACGCTGTGAGAAATAACCAAGAGGCCGAAGCGATTGCTTTGTGTGATCGTTCCAATAAGGCAGCTCTTGCACGTGTGCTAAAAAATGGTGTGGTTCATGCCAAAGATGGCGAAGAAATTGCGGCGGCCGCGATGGAGGAATCCATCCTTGAAGTCACCCCCCAGCTTTTGAAGCGAACCAACTCTTTGGGTGGTTTGGCATCGCTCGCCACCTTGCTTGGTCTTTTGGGTACGGTTATGGGTCTGATCGATGCTTTCCGTGTTGTGGCTGAAGCGCCAGCGGATCAAAAATCTGTATTGATGACTAAAGCGATTGCGGTTGCGATGAATACCACCGCTTTTGGCTTGATCGTGGCAATTCCAGTAACGGGCGTCTATCTGCTCTTGATTGGTACCACCAAAAAGATCACTGATGACATCGATGTCTATTCCTTGAAGCTAGAAAATGTCTTGCGTCTTCGCAGGAAATAATGAGTAGCCCAGTACTTTTTCTCTAGAGGAGTGGTCCTATGGCAAGAGAACGCGGTTCGAGGGAGTCAGAGCCTTTTCCTGAACCGGACATGCTACCCCTGATGAATATTATCCTCATGTTGATCTTGGCACTGATCACCATGGCGGCCTTATTGCCTCTTGGGCTTTTATCTTCGGAAGCGCAGAAGTTATCTAGAGGCGGGGCTCCTGCATCAGACTTTGTCGATAAATCGCCACTTAATTTGATTGTTTTCATCACGGAAGAGGGCTTCAATTTTTCGACCTATGGCGAAGCAAAAATGGGCGCTGCCGATCCAAAGAATGTTAAGCATAGAGCGGCTCTTATACCGCGTGTTGTACAGTCTGATGGCTCCTTGGCCTTTGACTATGCGGCTTTGCAAGCAAAACTCGAGGAGTTTAAAAAAGCGGATTCAGCAAAATTCAGTCGCGATGAGCAGTCGATGACAATTACTGCAGATCCTGAAATTAAATTCGATGTAATCATTCAATCGATGGATGCAGCGCGCTATCAAAGCAGTGAGAAGAAGCCCTTATTTCCTAAAGTATCATTTGCCGCGGGCATGGTTGCAGGCTAAATTACCGGATTTTGGAGAATATGAGCAATGGCATTTAGACGTCGGAGAAGAAGGGGGAGTTCAGGCCTAGATAAAATGGCCGCGCCATCCTTGAACTCCTTGATGGATATTATCACGATTATTCTGGTCTATTTGATCAAGAATTTCTCGACGAGTCCGCTTTCGGTGCAGGATCCTTCGACTCAGCTGCCAATTTCAACCTCGATGGAATCGGTGGAAGATTTGGTAGTGGTTATGATTACCGGTTCTGAACGTCGTGAGCCGGGGCCTGATGGCAAAGGGATTATGGTTCCTGATATTCCTACCATAAGTGTCGATGATGACTTGGTGTTGCAGCTCAAAGAAAATTTTGATGTGCCAGAAGGAAATCTTGAGCGCCAATTTGTCATCCGAAATCTAAAACAAAAGCTGATTGAAGTTCGCAAGCTGCAAGGAGTGACTGCGGAGCTTACTGAAACAGGTGGTTTTGATGGAAAAATCGTCTTCGTAGTGGATAAGAATGTGCCTTACCGAACTTTGTCCAAGGCAATGGTTAGCGCTGCAGAAGCCGGTTATGCAGACTTTAAATTCGCGATTGTTAAGAAAGAAGGCTGATGAGGGCAAAGATGGCATCTCGAATACGGCCACATGGGTCGATAGATCAACTGTTTAATAAGATTCTTATAGGGTCTTTGCTCTTGCACGTCGGTATTTTCTTTTTCGTGATGACGGTGGAGCCTCCTCCACCCCCAAGTCAGGAAGAGTATGCCAGCTGGCTGAACAAAGTTACGCCACCAAAAGTGGTGGAAGAAGTAAAACCTGAACCAGAACCTGAACCGATTAAGAAAGACGAAAGAAAAGCCGAAGAGCCGGAAGAACCAACGCCTACTCCTCAGCCGACTAAAGCGGCTCCGAGAGCGGCGAGAGCTCGCGCGGCTGAGGCGCCTCCTGGCGAGCAATCGCGACGGGCGGCGGTAAGAGCACAACTTTCGGGGGCAGGTCTTTTGGCTAGCATTGGTGCGGCGGCCGAAGGTGGCAGTCTTGCGAATGTTTTCGAATCTGATGCTGTAGTGGGCAAAGATTTGAACGAGGCTTTATCTGAACGCGGTGGGGTTCGAGTCACCGGTGGAACACGCATCGGTAAGAAAGGTGCCGTGGGCTCTGGTGTTGGTGCGGATATCGGTGAAATCGACGCTGGCGCTGGAGGATCTGCAGGAGCAGTGGGTGAGCGCAAAGGCGTGGTGCCACAGGCTTTCGTGAAGAGCTCCGAAGCCGTTTTGCAAAAAGGCCGTATTGATGAAGCAGGAGTTAATCTAGCTTTGAAGCGACGAGAACGAGGCATTCAGCAATGCTATGAGCGTGCACTTAAGTCCAATGCACAGCTTAAAGGCAAAGTTTCCTTGGCATGGGCTATCGATGTTGAAGGCCGGGTGCTTAATCTGCGTATTACTGCCGATAGCTTGAGAGATAAAAATGTCACTCAATGTATCAGCGAAATTATCAGCAAGATTAAATTTCCAAAAGCCGACAAAGGCATTGTCCCCGTTCAAAAAACCTTCGTGTTTGAAGCTGGCTGAGTTTCTCGCGAAACCAGCACTAGGGCCCTTCGGGGCCTCTTTTGTTTGAGCTGCCCCAATACACTTTCTTTTTGTCCCCAAACTCCCCATCGAAGCAAGTGCGTCAGCCTAGGGCTTGACGGGCGTTATGGCATATAAGGGAAGAAAAAATCCGCTAATTCTCGTCATTGCGAGCACAGCGCGGCAATCCAGCGCGATTCGCAGGAGTATGTGACTCTATTCCTTGGATTGCCACGGCCAGTACCTGGCCTCGCAATGACGTGCTGATTGGTCTAGCCGACGCTTTGACGCCGCAAAGCCTGCTTGAGCGCCGGGTCAGGAAACATGCATGTTTTTTTGCCCCTGCTTGAGCTCCGTGTCAGGAAACATACGTGTTTTTTTGCCCCTGCTTGAGCTCCGTGTCAGGAAACATACGTGTTTCTTTGCCCCTGCTTGAGCGCCGGGTCAGGAAACATGCATGTTTCTTTGCCCCTGCTTGAGCTCCGTGTCAGAAAGCATGCGTGTTTCTTTGCCACTCTATTTCCAGCGAATAAGCCACCATTGTTGCAAACATGAAAGAGCCCCCCACACTCTATTCGTCATTGCGAGCGCAGCGCGGCAATCCAGCGCGATTCTCAGGAGTATGTGACTATTCCTTGGATTGCCACGGCCAGTACCTGGCCTCGCAATGACGTGTGGATGTGTTGGGCTGATTGTTTCGGCAACAAGGTCTGTCATGCGCGAGTATGACGAGCGGCTGCGAATCACGATTCAAAAGCGACTATCATCTCCAGATTGATTTTTGTCGAGTTTATTGGAAGCGCTCGAATAGCGCCTTTGCCTTGACCTCTTCTCTGGCTTAACTCTTTCCCACTTGCGAGGATCCTTTCTTCGCCCTACTTCCTAGAGAGTAAATTATTGAATTTATTAGGTGCAGTGTGTCAGTGGTTCATCAAAATAGCGCCGTGCATGAAGGTCTTTGGGCCAAAGATATGCTGGCTTTAACCAAACCAAAAATTACCATCATGACCTTGCTCGTTGCCTTGGGTGGTATTTTGCATGCAGGTCCTTTGTCGTGGTTGGCGCTGATTGCGCTGCTTGGGATCGCCTTTTTAGTGAGCGGCTCTAGTGCCTTGAATATGTATTTGGAACGGGATTTGGATGCTCGCATGACGCGGACGGCCTCGCGTCCTTTGCCTGCCGGCAGGCTCGATGCTCGCTGGGCCGTTCTTGTGGGTATTTTTTGTGCTCTTTGTGCCAGTGCAATTTTATGGTGGAGCACTAATCTTCTCACCGTTGTCGCCGGGATCTTGTCCTTGATTTTATATGTTTGGTGTTACACCCCATTGAAACAACATTCTTGGACCTCCCTTCTTGTGGGTTCTGTGCCCGGAGCTATGCCGGTGATGCTTGGCTATTGTGCTATTGCTGGCGTCATCGATGAAAAAGCCATCGCGTTATTTTTGTGGGCATTTTTATGGCAGATACCGCATTTTTTAGCCATCTCTCTTTTTAGAGAAAGCGAATACACCGCCGCAGGTTTTCCGGTGTTGTCGCGTTTGATTGGTAAAGAGCCGACGAAGCAAGTGCTGCTATTTAGCTCTTGGCTTCTTGTCTTCTCTACTTTTGGTCTTTACTGGTCATTGGTACTCTCTAAGAATCTAAGTATTATCGCCCTTTTAGTGGGGGTTTGGTTTTTATTTGTGTGTCATCAAGGATGCAAAACCATGCCGGTCGATCAATGGGCTCGTCGAGCGTTCAAGGCATCATTGGTGTATCAGAGTATTTTGTTCGTATTGATAATCATCGCAGCTCTTGGATATTAAGCCATGCTCAGTGCTCAACATCTTAATTTTAGCTATCCCAAAAAGTCTGTTTTACACGACCTGAACTTTGCTTTGCCTTCACACGGATTAGTCGGCATTTTTGGGCATAATGGCTGTGGTAAATCGACTTTGCTTAAAATTTTAAGTGGCATTCTTCCTTTGCAAAAGGGCGATATACATTTTGATGGCTGCAGTATTTTTGATGGGCATAAAAAACTTCGCAAAGATATCAGACAAATAAGTGGCGTTCTTTTACAAGAATCAAGCAGCGATGATAAACTCAGCGTCCTCGATAATATGCGCTTTTTTGCTCGTCTGATGGGGCTTTCAGCTAAGGACATTGGCGATCGTGTCAACGACATGATTTTCATCGCGCAGCTTGCGGAACACCAACACCTATCTCTTAAAAAATTATCTGGAGGAACGAAGCGGCGTTGTGAACTTTATCGAAGTTTTCTTCATCGCCCTCGTTTGCTTATTCTTGATGAGCCCACCGCTGGCCTTGACTATAAAGAATGTGCACGTTTTTTTGCTTTTGCGCGCGAGTACGTGGACAAAGAAAAAGCGCTACTCCTTTTTTCTAGCCATCAATCCGAGGATTTTTCTTTGTGCGATCAAGCTTTGCTTCTTCACGATGGACGCATGATTGCGCACGAATCACCTCAATCCCTTTTAAGCAAGCACCATGGATCGCGACTAAAAGTTGAATTAGAGGATGATTTGGCAGAACAATGGCTGCTAAAAGCGGGATTGCTTTTTAGAGAGTCTTCGAAGTTTGGGGGCAATAATAGACAACTTGTAGCGCGCCTTGCCTCTTCAGATCTAGAGCACTGCTTAGATAGATCATTATTTACTTCCCCCGCAGTGAAATCCTTTTCGATTCGTGCGACCGATCTTTCTGATGTCTATGAGGATTTGGTTGCGTTTCGACAAAAATCTCTTTGAGGCATCATGTATAGCATCATACCAAGCACAATAGTTTTACTTGTCTCGCGCGAGTTTAAGCGGGTTTTAAAAGAGCCGTCCCGTTTATTCGGCATGCTCATGCAGCCTCTATTATTTCTTGTTGTATTCGGCACTGGTTTTAAGAGAAGTTTCGGGTGGGCCCAATCTAAAGATACTTCTTATGCCGCATTTTTTTTCCCCGGAATTTTGGGACTCGTGCTTTTATTTGCCACGATTTATGCGACCTTGACTCTGGTTGAAGATAAGAAATGCGGTCTCTTTCGCATGGTACTAATTTCACCAAGCGGTACCCTTTCAGCCATTCTTGGCAAAGTCGTGGCAACAGCGCTTTTAGGGTTTACGCAAAGCCTTCTTTTTTTAAGCCTCTTGCCCTTTTTCGCGCTAAGTATTTCTTTGCCAGATTTTTTCTTGATTCTCTTCATGTTGCTCTTAGGTTCATTGGCGTGCGCTCTGTTGGGTGTTTTATTTGCCTGGCTTAGCCCGTCTTCATCGGCATTTCATGCCTTGATGAGTGTTATTTTGATACCGATGTGGCTTTTTTCTGGCGCCATGTTTCCGATTGAAAATACCTGGTTTGAAAAACTGAGTGTGCTGAATCCTATGAGCCCCTTGGTCGCGGCGTTAAGAGCACTGATCTTAGGTCTCGATTTTTCATTTTCCCATGTTTGGATATTACTCATCTTTTCATTTTTTCTCAGTGTACTTCTAAGTTACGCCGTACGCTTGCGGCCTCTCGAGTGATTATGTCAATCAAAAAAATTATTAAGAGCCCTTATCTATGGGCATTTTTCATCGGTATTGGGTCTTTGCACATCATCAAAGAAATGGCGTTAAGAAGGCGTCATGCGCCACCGCCCATGGTCATTGTGCCTGATTGGCAACTCATTGACCAAGAAGGCCTTTCATTAGGTCAAAAAGAACTGCTCGGAAAAGTGGTCGTGAGCAATTTCTTTTTCACTTCGTGCCCAAGTATTTGTCCGAAAATTACTGAAGCTATGAAAGAAATTCATCAAAGATTTACCAAGAAAGCTGAGCACGTGATGTTTTTAAGCATCAGCGTTGATCCTGAGTTCGATAGGCCAGAAGTTTTAAAATCGTTTATGCAAAAACATAGTTTTTATTTTCCCAATTGGCATGCGCTGACCGGTACTCGTCAAGAAGTCTATGATGTGGTGGTAAATAAGATGAAAGTGCATATGGGTGATCGCGAAGCGGTACCTGAGGCTCCAGGCGTGTATGACATTCCGCATATTGGGCACATGGCTTTGTTCGATCAACGCGGCGCTTTAAGAGGCCTTTTCAAAACTGAAACCGTAGAAATGGCAGCTCTCGTGCGAGCCATAGAATTTCTCTTAGAGAAAGGTCCAGGCTCTCTTTAATTATTCAGGAAATGCTTGAGGAAAGTCTTTGAGGCCTTTCTCGATTGCTGTGGGCTTTTGAGGATTAAGCAAAAGATCAATCAGCTTTTTATCTTGGAGCTTTTGAGCGACTTTTAACGGCGTATCTCCATTGCGAGCCACAGCCTTATTGCTAGCGCCATATTTAAGCAAAATTATTGCCGTTTCATAGGAACGAGCACGAGTGGCAAATAATAAAGGCGTTTCTTCTTGATAATTCTTTGCATCGATAATAGCGCCGCGAGCTATCAAAGTGGTGGCTGCCTCATGTTGTCCAGCCCCAGCCGCAGCATGAAGCGGTGTGTTGCCAAAACGATCGACTTTGTTGATGTCGGCATGAAGACGTACAAGACTTTCTATGACTTTGCTATGATCATGCTCTGCCGCATAATGAAGCGGTGTTTTTCCAGAGCCGTCAGTGCTATCGATGGCTGCACCACTTTTAATCAAAAGCTCAACCGCGCCCACTCGTCCGGCTGCTGCCGCCATATGAAGCGGGGTATCGAGCGCACCAAAACGCGCAGCGTCGAGTTTTGCTTTGGCTTCTAGAAGCTTCTTCATTGCTCCCAGTTGCCCTTCTTTAGCGGCAATATGCAATGGCGTTTGACCGAAGCGATCCACGGCATTCACATCGGCTTTATTTTTTAGCAAAAGCTCTACTGTGGAATCTTCGCTATTGGACACCGCTGCATGCAGAGGTGTTGCGCCCAAATAGTCGCCTTGGTTTATGCGTGCGCCGGCTTTTAAGAGCGTTTTCACTGCATCATCACGGCCGTATTCAGCAGCGCTATACAGTGGAGTTTCGCCTGACCATTGCTGTGCATTGACATCAGCCCCAGCTTTTACGAGTAGATTCAAAACTTCGACATCGCCTTTTTCCGCCGCAGCATCTAAGGGACTTATGTTATTTCGATCTCGAATATTTGGGCTTATTCCGCTTTTTAGCAAAGCCTCCACGCGCGCTTCATCGCCTTCTCGCGAGGCTGCGTGCATTGGATATTGCTGGGCATAATCCGATTTATTCCGACACGCAAGCGCGCCGATTAGGAGAAGTCCGATGAGGGAAAGGTGCCATTGTCGGTAGTTCTTCATGAAAACTTCCTAATCCTAAGAGCGAGAGAAATACTAAGCAGTTTTGAAACGCCCGAATTGCATTTTCTTCGTGGCAACGATAAGGCTAAAACAAAGCTTTTTTCTTATACGTACTTATTATAGGATAAAATGGGAAATAAGTCGTAATAAATGTTGTAAAATAATCAATAATTGTAAGCCCATTATTAACGTGTAAAAGTGCCAAAGCTGAATAGTTGTTGCGATAGTTATTTGCTGATATGTTAAGCTTACTAATGTGCGTGGCGCTTTGATTGGATGTGGAAGAAGATAAATGAAAAAGTACATTTCGGCACTGTGTTATGCTTCCTTGATGAGCAGCGTTTTGCTAATGGCTGAAACACCCAATATCTTTAATGAATTGGCGCAAATAAATGATGACGCTGAAAAGACCCAAAATCCACCGGATGCACAAGACGCTCAGCCGGATGAAGCTGCTCCAGAAAGCAAAGAAAAAGCACAACCAGTCGAAGTAGCTGTGCCACCGGCAAAAAAAAATACCTCGGCACTAAGCCGTGAACAGGCACGCAAAGAAATAGATGCGCAGCGCGATAGCCAAGGCTACACCACAGAATACACGCTCGATCCAGGTTCGGTAGATTTGGTCGTTCAGCTTGATCCTAAAAATTATGGTTTTCGCGGCAGAAATCACCGCATGCTGCTTGGCGTGGATACCGATCTTCTCCTACGTGGCCGCGGCATGCTGGGCTATGATTTTCGCTTCACCCCTTATTGGTCCCTGGTAGTGAAGGCTGGGATTGATTGGGATGCCATTTCTCTTTACGGTCGATTGCGGGAACAACTTAATACTCCTGCACCCCGTCAATTTTCTATTTTGGCAGGGGTTACAGCAAAATGGCGTCTGACTGAGTGGTACATGCGATCGGCAGTGTTCTTAGAGCCCTCTCTTTTGGGCGGCTATATGTGGCAAAGTTTTGACGGTCGTGAAAGCAAGCATTTACGCCTTAGACCAGGCCTTTTTGCTGGCGTGGAAAGCATCTTTGATTCTGGGCTCACTCTTTCTTTTCGCCTAGGCTTTGAACTTCCTTTTGATTTTGCCGAAGTAAATCCTGTCAAGGAAGTAGCAGAACCCCTCGCTCTTTTTGGAATCGGTTTAGCAATATAAATATCTGTATATAAAAGTTTTTTGCTTCAAATGAGTGGTCCATGCAAAACCTAAGAAATAGTTGCGGGCTTTTTTTAATCCTTTGTCTGAGTATTGTAGGATCCGGGTGCAAACCAGGCGTAGAATATGCCGATTTGCCCTTAGTTCCCGAAGATTTTATCGATTATGGGGAAAAAATAGAAAATAGGCTCGAGCGAGCGCGTTCGAGTGCCTATGCATCCATGCAAAGGCGCGCAGAAACAGATGGCATCAGTCAAATGAATAGCCATTTGGTCTATATCGCAGCAAAACTCAAGGAACTTAAAAAATTGCCCGAGAGCTATCCTGCGGGCACCTTCGATCAAGTCCAAGAAGAGCATATTGCATTGTTCG
>JBPOIV010000079.1:0-2518 GCA_052034245.1 Myxococcota bacterium | reverse complement strand
GAGCATATTGCATTGTTCGTTAATGAACTCGAACAAAAAATTGCTACGGAAATAACGCCAAAGATATTTGGTGTTGATAAAAGTTTGTCTTCCCTCGAGAGCTTGCAAAGATCCCTTGAGGATTTGTTGAGAACAAATGCTTATTTACTTACGAGGGTGGCGAGGCTCAAAAATTTAATTCCGAAAAACGCTCATAGCGAATACGAAACGAGAATAGCTGCGCTCAAGCTTGGTTTTGCTAAAATTTACCAGCTAGTGATTTTATATCCGTACGAGCGCGCTCACCAAAAAAGTTACGAACTAGTATCAGGCTTAAAAAGTTCGCTCGACAAACTCAAACTTCTCGAAGAGAAAAATGCGATATTCGATAACCCAGAAAGTGCGAAGGATGCAAAAGCTGCGCTCTCGTCGGCATTTATTCACCTAGAGGAAATGCAAGTTCACGTTGGGCAAATAACTTCTGATGATCTTGTAAAAGGAAAACTTATCGAGAAAACTGCACGTTTAAAAGAATCTGTAAGCGGTCTTTTGGGTTTACAAAGACGCTATGTGGATCAGGTGTCCGAAGATTATCGAACAGTGGCACAAAATTCCTTGCTCTCTGCAGAAAAAATTATCGACGAGCTAGGCGTGCTTTTTAAAGCCTACGATGAGGCATCAAAATCCTCTTCAGATGATGACCTGCAGAAGCTTCGAAAAGAGATTTTTTCTAAAAAAGTACCAACGCTTTTTGCTTTAACCACTAAAAAAGATGAAACCGATTTAATCCGCTTCATGCGCGTGCTGAGCCAATCTAGAGTCTTGGGATTGCGAGCAGATGCAGGGAGTGAGTCTTTTGTCCAGGCGCTAAGTGCTGCCCTTCATACGCGAGGCATAGCCGAATTTTATGGTCTTTATTCAGATGCTCTCTATGCGCTTAATCACGTAAAACTCAATGCCACCAAAACAAGTTTTGGCATGGATAATCAAGCTTTTGCAACCTATGTGAAGAGCATCGCAACGAAGGGGTATGAGAAAACTTCTCGAAAAGGGCAGCTCTCTGCTATCTACGTCATTTTTGCGGATCGTTTGGCGCCTGGAGTAGATATTCAAGAGCTTATTAAAATTTTCAGTCAGCAAAAATCCCGCGTAATTCTCGTCGCCAATAGACCCACTGATTATAAAGTGAATGCGAGTTTTGAACTAAGTGGTCTCGATTTATACTCAAGCATTGAAGTAGCCCGCGCCATTTTACAAAATCTTGATCCCTCGCTCATAGATGACAATGTTCATGAGATAGTAGCGAAAAGCATGTTTGCTTTTAAAAAATCGTCGAATCGTCTTAATTTGTTGAGCGTAGAAAACTTAGTAAAAGATGTGGCCTTACGATTAGCCAATAAGCCTCGACCCACCGAGCAAGAAATTTTAGGTGAAGTGCAAAACGCGCTTATGGCGAATAGCGAAGACTTTGAGCATGCTTATTTGACGAGTTCTAAACTTGTTGCTGACTCAGTGGAAAGAGTCATTGCCAATGTGGAAAAAGATCCATCATTTTATGTGCGAGAAATGAAGAATTTCATCGGGAGCTTCGATAAAAGTAAGTCGCGCACTATCGAACAAATTGCGAAGTTTGAGAAATCAACGACAGACAATGCAGAACTGAATAAAATTCATCTTAAGATTAAAGAAGCTCGCGCACAATTAGCCCTAATTAGTAATGGCTTTGATCTCTCGTCGCCAGATGCCGTGCCAAGGAAGTTGTTGATAGAAGAAATTGGTAGTCTTCTCAACATTTACGCCAAGATCATCACAAAATTGTACGATTTAACCGAGGCTGATTTAAAAGCATTTCTTAAAGGTCCAAAGAATGATTTTAGGACTTTCTTTGAAAAAATGATCACCATAGTTACTAACCCGCAATATCTTTCAGGATTAAAAGATCCAAACGCGACACAAAGCAGCCTGTATAAAAATAGTCTGAGCTATTTACCTCGAGAAATCCTCAGCATGCTTGATGCTTATTCAGCATGGCATCCAGCCGCCTATTTTGGCGCAGCACTTGGCAATGCGTTTGATACGCGTTTTAAGGGGCACTTACCGAGCATTCAGGAAGTACAAGATTTTTATGATCGCAGACAATCGCGAAAATTATACAGATCGCCGACTACGGTGCTTAAAGCCGCCATTGTGGAGGAAACGAAGGAATTAGTGAAATTGGCCGATCGCGACTACAGCTGGGCGCGAAGTGCTAAAAATGCGGTGCGTAAGAAATATCTCGAGATGGCCATAGCAGAGCGCCTAAAATATCCACGTTTCATTAAAGAATCCATTGCTAAGGATCTGCTTTCTACTCAAATAAAAGAAGTAAAAATTCTCATTCCTTTGTGGCCAGAATTACTTGATCTCACCCGTGATATTGAGCAACATAGTGAGCAAATTTTCATGCAGCTCACGAAAATTAGAAAAAAATAATCATTTGGTACTAAGCAATTTTTTTACCCATAAGTATAATTTTTTAACGTGGCCCGGGTTTTATCAG
>JBPOIV010000211.1:0-12073 GCA_052034245.1 Myxococcota bacterium | reverse complement strand
TTGAAATCGCTTTTTGCGCAGCTTTAATAGCGCGACCTTCGCCGGTTGCAGTGCCGATACCCATCAGCGCCATACCTTGGTCACTCATCACCGTAATCGCATCGGCAAAGTCGACGTTAACAATACCTTGCTGCGTAATAATATCGCTGATGCCTTTAACGGCATTAAACAATACTTGATCGGCCATACGAAAAGCATCGAGCATAGAAGTTTGCTCATCAGCAAGCTGCAAGAGGCGATTATTTGGTACCACGATCAAGGTGTCGACCGCTTGTTTGAGGGTCTCTACGCCTTTTTCTGCAAGTTTGCGCCGACGATTGCCCTCAAATAAAAATGGCTTCGTGACAACGCCTACGGTCAATGCGCCCAACCGACGAGCGACGTCCGCGATAATAGGGGCAGCACCGGTGCCAGTTCCACCACCCATACCTGCGGCGATGAAAACCATATCAGCGCCGAGCAACAGCTCTTCAATACGATCCATGCTTTCTTTGGCCGCACTTGCTCCTACTTCAGGCTTTGCACCAGCACCAAGTCCTTTGGTGCAACCATGGCCAAGTTGCAATTTGATTTCAGCTCTATTGGCATCAAGTGCTTGGCAATCTGTGTTGCCGACAATAAATTCTACGCTTGCAATGCCGCGTTCAATCATATTGTTAATAGCATTGCCACCGCCGCCGCCTACGCCGATGACTTTTATTCTGGGTCCTCGTTCTTGTTTTTCATCAAATTCTATCATTTTTAAGCTCCCCCATTTCCTTTAATATGTGGTATAAAAAAAACTTTTTCAACTAATCTAAATCATATCATGAAGCCATGCACTCATTCTTCGGCGAACTTTTGTATAAATATTATCATCTTTTGCTTTGAAATGACGATGATCAGAATGTCTTGCGCCATACAAAACTAAACCCACGCCCGTCGCATAAATGGGGCTTTTTACAACATCCATTAGACCGCCAACGCCGCGGGGAATTCCTAAGCGCACCGGCAAGCCAATAACTTCTTCGGCAATATCGATCATGCCCGGCAACAGCGAAGAGCCACCGGTTATGACAATGCCGGAGGCCAATAATTCGGTGAGTCGCACACGCTCTATTTCACGTGCGATAATTTCGAAAGTTTCTCTCACCCGAGGCTCAAGAATTTCTGCTAAAAATTGTCGCTTAAGCATGCGATCAGGCCTATTGCCAATGCTTGGGACTTCAATCATCTCATCGAGATATTCGGCCTTGGTGCTCGCTGTACCATAGCGCTTTTTAATAAGTTCTGCGCTCTCTTGAGGTGTTCTCAATCCAATCGCGATATCATTGGTAAAATGCTGACCGCCGATGGCTATCACCGAAGTATGCTGGATGCTGCCATTAAAAAATATAGCAATGTCCGTAGTGCCGCCACCAATATCAACTAAAGCCACCCCAAGTTCTTTTTCATCTTCGCTTAGAACTGCGTAACTGGAAGCGAGCTGCTCAAGCACAATATCGCTCACCGCAATATCACAACGCTGCGCGCACTTAACAATATTTTGCGCTGAGCTTACGGCACCTGTTACAATATGTACTTTGCATTCAAGGCGCACACCTGCCATGCCAAGAGGCTCTTTAATGCCATCTTGATCGTCGATAATATATTCTTGCGGCAATACGTGGATGATTTCACGATCAATCGGAATAGCAACCGCACGCGCTGCATCAATAACGCGATCGATATCATCTTGCTTAACTTCACCCTCTTTTACGGCGACAATGCCATGACTATTGATGCCACGAATATGGCCGCCCGCTATGCCGGCATAGACCGAAGTAATGGTGCCGTTCGCCATCGCTTGCGCTTCAAGGAGAGCTTTTTTAATTGATTGGACCGTGCTTTCTATGTTGACGACAACACCCTTACGTAAGCCTCTTGACGGGCTTGTTCCTATTCCACAAATGTCTATTGAGCCATCTTCCTTGCGCTCACCCACGAGGGCACAAATTTTTGTGGTACCAATATCTAGGCCAACCACCCTTCCATCTTTTCTAGCACGCGCCATTTATTGATTCCACGCTTTGTCGGTATATTTAGCCATTCTCTTTATTATTTTTTTCGTCAATGGAAACTTTATCTTCTTATCTAAATAAGCAAAAAATCCAACTGGCTTAATAACATTATTGTTGGGCAAATGTCTTTTTTTGGCGAAGAGAGAAGAGAATTTAAAAAAATTCTCTACGCTAGATTTGCTCTTTTGATGAAGAACTGAAGCGTTGGGGAAGGATTGAGGGTGCATCTTTAAAATCACCCACCATGCGGATTTCCGGTTGTAGGACCACACCATATTGCTTGAATACCGCGTCTTGAGCCGCGGATCCGATATAAAGTATTTCATTCGCTGTGGCTCCTCCCTTATTAATAATAAAATTCGCGTGCAACGAAGATATCTGTGCTCCTCCGTATTGTAGTCCTTTCAGTTGACAACTTTCAATTAGTTGAGCCGCGAATAAGGGATAGGGATTTTTAAAAAAGGAACCTAATGAATTTATTATTGGCTGAGTTTGTTTCCTTTTAAGTCGGTATTCTTGTACTTTTTGCAATAAAATCTCATTGGATTTTAATAAGTCTTTTTGATAACTAAGACGAGCGCCAATAATAATTACATCTTTGGGCAAGCTATTTGAGCGATAAGCAAATGCCAAATCACTTCGTTTAAAAGAACATTCTCGGCCATTTTGAAAGCCATAAATCTCATCTACGACATCGCCGATTTCGCCCATGCGCGTGCCCGCATTCATTCGTAAAGCCCCGCCCACGAGCCCTGGAATGCCACTCCAGCCCACGCTTGATTCGATGCCGATTTCTACCGCGAGCTTGGTGAGCTTTGCATAAGATGCCGCAGCGCCAACAATAATGGTGTCTTCATTACTATTGTGGGTAATCGTTTCGAAAAAAGGCCCAAGCTTTATAACGATGCCATCAAAACCTTTATCGCTAAAAAGTGTATTGGAACCGCCGCTGAGCATGTGCCAGGGAATCCCGTATTCCAAGCAGAGTCGCTGAATTAAAATAAGTTCATCGAGGCTGTTGGGCATAGCTAAAAAGCGTGCAGGCCCGCCGACTTTAAGCGTTGAATAGGCGCTTAGCGCAATCTTTTCTTGCAGGAAGAGGCCTTTTAATGAGTTTAGGACGACACTCTCATTCATAGCGACAGCCCATAGCGATGATGAAGAAGTTTCACGATAGCAGGGCCGGCATTAGTGATTGAACCTGCCCCGAGCGTGATAATGACGCCATTTTTGTCAGCAATATCGCTCATCTTTTGAGCGCCGTCTTCAATGCTGCTGACATGAAAACTTTGAATAGCGCTCTTCGCTTTAATTTTATTGAGCAGCACTTCGCTGTTAATCCCCGCAATGGCTTTCTCTTGTGCGCTATAAATATCGGTGAGTATGAGGGTGTCACAATCATGGAAAGAATCAGCAAATTCTTCCATCAAATCCTTGGTGCGTGAGAAGCGATGAGGCTGAAAGAGGACGTGAATTTTACGGTTTTTAAAAGAATCTCGCGCGGCTTTAAGAACGGCACGAATTTCTGTGGGATGGTGAGCGTAATCATCGATGACAAGAAAATCTTTATGGCAGGGCACTCTGCTAAAGCGGCGCTTAACGCCGTTAAACGAGCTAAGGCTTTCAAACAAGGCAGCAGGATTAATGCCGAGCTCATCAAGTACAGCAATCGCTGCAAGAGTATTGAGCACATTGTGCTGGCCAATCATGTTAATCCGACACGGATAGACGAGCGAATTTTTCACTACCACTTCAAAACTGGTAGAAAAGTCGTTCATCACCACATTGCGCGCAGAAAAAGTTGCACTTGGATCAAAACCATAAGTAACGATGCGCCGATTGAGCCCCTCAATCAGTTTTCGCACCTGCTGATCATCGATGCAGGCGACCACTAGGCCGTAAAAAGGCACGGATTCGAGAAAATTAGCGAAATGCTCGATGATTTCTTTAAGTCCACCCTTATAAAAATCTAAATGCTCAGCGTCGATATTGGTAACCACCGCGATGGTCGGCGATAAATGAAGAAAGGTGCCATCGCTTTCATCAGCTTCGGCAACCATATATTGGCCCTGGCCAATGACGGCATTGGAATTAAAGTGATTGACGATGCCACCAATAATTACGGTAGGATCAAGCCCCATTTGGTGCATGAGAGTTCCAATCAAGCTGGTCGTGGTGGTTTTTCCGTGAGCTCCTGCCACAGCAATGCCGCAGCGTAATCGCATGAGCTCTGCGAGCATCACCGCACGCGCGATGATAGGAATATTTTTTTCTTTAGCAGCTAAAAGCTCTGGGTTTTCGGCTTTAACCGCCGAAGAATAGACTAAAACGTCCGCATCACCGAGGTTTTCTTTCTTGTGCCCAAGAAAAATCTTCGCACCAAGGGCGCGCAGGCTTTCTACTTCTTTATTTTCACTTAAATCTGAACCGGTCACTTGAAAACCAGAACCAAGTAAAACACGAGCAATACCGCTCATGCCGATGCCGCCGATGCCCACGAGGTGAATCGATTTAATGCGTCCGGTAAAAATAGAATTAAGTGCCATGCTTATCCTTGGAGGTCACAGATGACCGCTTTCACAATGTTTGAAGCTGCCTTGGGGGTAGCCATCAGTTTTGCATTTTTACTAATTGTTTTTAGAAGTTCGGGCTGCTCATAAAATTCCTTGAGCTTTTTACTGAGCTCTGAAGAAAAATTTTCACCTTCTTCGATCAAAATAGCCGCGCCAGCTTTTTCTAATGCCAAAGCATTATCGCGTTGATGACCATTGGCAAAGCGGTAGGGCACTAAAACAGCGGGCATGCCGGAAGCCATTATTTCCGCGGCCACGGTGGCGCCTGCACGCGAGACCAACAAACTGTGATTGCGAAAAGCTTCAGGCATATTGTCGATAAACTGGGTGATCTTGGCATTAACCTGGGCACTACGGTATTTGTTTTCTACTTCCTCCGCCACAGAATTGCCGGTTTGGTGGGTGACTTGGAGATTGGCACAGGATTCTTTAAGCAGTGCCAAAGCTTTTGGCACTTCTTGATTTAGAAAATTGGCACCCATGCTGCCGCCGGTTACCAAAATTTTTAGCTCACCATTGGGCGGAGGGGGCTCAAGGGTGAAAAATTGTTTGCGGATAGGATTGCCGGTGAGAATGGTGCTGTGTTTAGGGAAGTAGGGTTTACTTTCGGCAAAGCTGATAAAAATTCTATTGCTTAGATGGGCCAAAACCCGATTTGCAAGCCCTGGAATAACATTTTGCTCGCATATATAGCGTTTCACCCGCAAAAGAAAACTTGCGATAATCATGGGCGCTGAAACATAGCCTCCCACCCCAATCACTGCATCAGGTCGTTGTCGCAATAAAAACCACAGTGATTTTAGTACGGCGATTTTTAGAAAGAAGAGGGCTTTTATTTTGGCCAACAGGCCCTGGCCTACGATTTTTTGCGTCTTAAGCCCGAAAAAATGAAAGCCACAGCTTTTCGCCATTCTTTCTTCAATGCCACCAAAATTGCCTACGTAGGTGATTTTGGTCCGCGAGTCATTTTGTATAAACTCTTTGGCAACTTCGATTGCGGGGAAAACGTGTCCGCCTGTGCCGCCGCCAGTTACTACGATATGCATTTTTTACCTAGCTTCTTGTTGGCTCATGTATATAAAATTAATTGCGATCGGCAGAAAAAACCTCGAAAAATTATAGGCATCATCCTAAAGCCGATTAGTCAAAAAGCAATCATTATATACATAAACAGTACACGCTTCCTGTTGTGCCATGGCCAGGGGATGATGGTCAAGCAGGCCAGTATCATTAACGGTAATCATTTTGCACAGCAAATGCTTCTTAGGATTGGAGCCTGTTGCACAGCAAATGCTTCTTAGGATTGGAGCCTGCATGAACTCTGAATGCTAAAGCTCTGGTTCATGATCAGAGCCATTGAGGGTAATGCCCTTTAGGGCAGTTGACCCATCAAGGCCATTGCTTAAGAGAAACTCATCGCCTTCTCCTTCTTGAGAATAATAATAGTAGAGGAACTATTAAATATATTTTATATCGGCCTTCAGTTAAGAGATGTTGTGTACTAGTGTATTAAATAATTGCCCGCGTTCAATGTAGTCTTTAAATTGGTCATAGCTCGCACAACCTGGGCTTAATAAGACCGTACTTCCGGGAGCGGCTTTGCTGAGAGCAGCATTAAAAGCTTCACGAAGAGTGGGTTGTTTTTGTGCACGCGGGTCTTTTAACTCAGCCATAATTTTTTCAGTGGCCTGGCCATAAACATAAAATCCAGCCACGTGTGCCACCTGTTTAAGTGAGGAAAAATCCTCGCCTTTATCGTAGCCGCCTAGTAAGAGATGAACGGGGCCTTCAATACTGGCCAAGGCTTTTTCCACGGCGACAACCGTGGTGCCTTTAGAATCATTGATGAAATTAATGCCAGCTTTCTGGGCAATAAATTGGCAGCGAAAATCAAGGGGCTTAAAATTTTGTAAACCTCTAAGGATAGCCTCGTCACTTAGTCCCAAAAAACGCGCAACTTTGGCGACGGCCAATGCATTTTCTCGATCATGGGCGGTAGTGGTAAAGGCGCTGAGAAAAGCCCACTCATAAAGACCCCATTCCTTCGCCGAAAAATAGTGAGCTTTGGGCAGGGAAAGGAAACTAAGATTTTCGTTTAACAATCTTAAAGCATCAGCTTTGGCAAGGTCAAAAATAGCAAGTTTAGCTTTTAGATAGGCATCCATCGAGGGATAACGATCCAGATGATCAGGCGTAACATTCAGGATGATAGCGCAATCAAGTTCGATTTCTTTTAGGGTTTCTAGTTGGAATGACGAGAGTTCGAGCACAAGATAATCAAAGTTTTCTTTGCCGAGCAAATCGCACAGTGGGGTGCCTAAATTACCTCCCGCTTGTACTGAAAGTCCTGCTTCTTTAAGGATGCTTTCCATCATTACAGTGGCAGTAGATTTGCCATTCGTCCCCGTAATACCGATGATCTTAAGATTTTTCTTAGAACGCAGCGCAATTTCGATTTCATTGAGAATGGGGAGATGTCGTTCTTTTGCCTCAAGCACTAAGCGGTGTTGCAGCGGAACACCCGGAGAAAGCACCACTAAAGTAGGCTCATAGGAAAACTCCTCTGGATTAAACGCACAGCGCAGTCGAGTATGAGTGAGCGACGCATTCTTAAAATGGCTAAGAGTTTGCTCAGGCTCATCGTCATAGAGGCAAACTTCTGCTTCTTGTTCCAGCAAAAATCTAGCCGCGGCTATGCCACTGCGGCCGGCACCAATGATGAGAACTTTTTCTTCTTTCATGCCCATACCTTAATGATGACCGTGAAAGCGGCAACTAGGGCGGCGATGATCCAAAAGCGAATTACAACCTTAGTTTCAGGCCAGCCTGAGAGCTCAAAATGATGGTGGAGGGGAGCCATTTTGAATATGCGTTTTTTTCGTAATTTATATGAGCCTACCTGAAGAATAACGCTCACCACTTCGATCATAAAAATGCCATGTAAGAGCGCCGAAATAAGCTCGTTTTGACTTAAGATTGCCACTGTAGCAAGTGCACCACCTAAGGCCAAGGAGCCGACATCGCCCATGAAAATGGCCGCAGGATGGGCGTTAAACCATAAAAAGCCCAAGCTTGCACCGATGAGTGCTGCACAAAAAATGCTCAATTCAACGAGGTGTGGATTGGTTCCCAAAATAAAAATCAATAAGAAAGCCACCGCACTAGCAATGACCGGGCCAATAGCGAGGCCATCGAGCCCATCCGTGAGATTAGCGCCATTTGAAGTGCCCACGATGATGAAAAGCGCAAAAGGTAAATAGACCCACCACGGCAAAGAAAAGCTAAAGAGATGAGGGAAATTAAGGCCACTGACGAAAGGGAGCGATGAGAAGTTGAGAGCATATAAAATAAGACCAATGAGGCCGATGCTCACTTGTCCGATTAATTTTCCTCGTGGTGAGAGGCCTTTAGTATTATTTTTTTTCACCTTACGAAAATCGTCGATGAAGCCAATGGCACCATAGCCGCACATGACGAAGAGAACAATCCAAATACCTATGTGGCTTAAATCCGCCCATAATAAGCTGTTAATGAGCACGCAAAAAAGCAATAAAAGGCCCCCCATCGTGGGCGTGCCTTTTTTTCCTAAATGAGATTCAGGGCCATCATCGCGAACAGTTTGTCCAAAACTAAGAATTTGTAATTGTTTAATAAAAAATGGATAACTCAAAATACTCATAAGTAAAGCGCAAAGCCCTGCAAGCACTATGCGCGTATAAGTAAAATTAAGAATAGTGTCTGCATCAGTCGACGCAGAAAATTGATTAAGTAAAAAATAAAACACGAGTTATCACCTGGTGTCGCTGAGCGTTTTAGGAAAGCTCATAACATTAAAATAAAACACGCTTAAAAACCACGATTAATTCATTTCAACGAGCGCCTTAACAATGCAATTCATATTGTTTGAAAGCGAGCCTTTAATAAAAATCAAATCATCTTTTTCTAGGCTTGCCATCAAGGGCGCAATAAGCTCTTCGGCACGAGTTTTAAAAACGATGTTATCTTTTGGATAACCTGAAGCGAGCGCAGCCTCGACGCAAGCTTTGGCCTCTTCACCACAAATAAATAAGCGCTCAAAATGTATGGCTAATAATTGTCCGAGTTGCTGATGATGTTGCTTGCTAAAAACGCCGAGCTCTCCCATAGCGCCAATTACCGCAATTGCTCGTTTCGCGCTGATACTTTGCGTGGCCATCACTCCTGCGATCATGGAGCTTGGATTGGCATTATAACCATCATCGATAATCGTAAAACCTTTTGCGTGTTTAATAAGATTTGTGCGACCTGGAGTAATCGCCATGTGGCCAATGCCGAGCGCCGCTTTTTCTACTGAAAGTCCCAAAGCATGCACAACGGCCAAGGCTCCCGCAGCATTCATGGCATGATGGCGGCCCGGAAGAGGAATAAGTACGTCGATAGTTTGATCTTCAAGTTTAATTTTAATGAGCTGGCGATGTTTTTCTTCGTCAAAAAGACCGGTTTCAAGAATTTGAATATGGGCGCCTTTTGACCAGCCAAAAGAACTCACGTTTTTGAATTTCCTTTGTGAGGCTTCATGATTAATGCGAGCATCATCGCTATTCACAATGGCGTGGCCATGGGGAGAAATGGCGTCAAAGAGCTCAGCTTTGGCACGTTGCACTCCTAAAATGCCGTCGCTAAAATTGCCTTCGTGCGCAGGACCGATCATGGTGATAATGCCAAAATCAGGCTTTACGATGGAACAAAGATGGGCGATTTCTTGGCTATGATTCATACCCATTTCAAAGATGGCATACTGATGTTGCTTAGTTAGAGCAAAAGAGCTTAAGGGAAGCCCAATATGATTATTTTTATTACCGGGACTCGCATAGACATGCTCAGCTCCCACCACTGCTGAAAGAGCTGCTTTTATCATCTCTTTGATAGTAGTTTTTCCGTTTGAGCCCGTAAGCGCAATTTTAATAGCGGGCATGCTTGCAATATGCCGACGAGAAAGTTCACTTAAGACCGCTAAAGGATCATCAACTTCGATTAGGGATTCTTTGGCAACGCTTATGAGTTTGGGATGATTTTTTTTCACGACAGCAAGAAGGGCACCTTTTGCTAAAGCTGCGGCCACAAAATCATGCCCATCGTGAATCTCGCCCTCTAAAGCAATAAAAACGCTGTGAGGCTGAATGTTTCGCGAATCGATACTGAAAGTGACACCAGGAGGCGAAAAAAATTTCTTTATCCGATCTTCGGCAATCCCAAAAGACTGAAGGCTTGCGCAAAAAATTTCGTACGAAACAGCTGTTATTTCTGCCATAAAGTCTCCACCGCCATCAATGCAGTTTTTTGATCAGAAAAATATCGTTTTTGGGTGCCATAAATTTGATAATCCTCATGACCCTTACCGGCAATAAGCACGATATCATCAGCATGAGCCAACTGTATGGCGGCATAAATCGCTTCTTGTCGATCGCCGATTTCTTGCATCTTTGAATGCATAGGTATGCCAGCAATAATTTGTCGACGAATACTGTTCGGGTCTTCTGTGCGGGGATTATCATCAGTGACAATGACGAAATCTGCTTCTTTACAGGCTATTTCGCCCATTAAAGGACGCTTCAATGCATCCCGGTCGCCACCGCAACCCATTACTAAAATAAGGTGTCGATGAGGGATTTTTTTAAGGGTAGCCAAAACATTCTGTAGTGCATCGGGAGTATGAGCATAATCGACGAGAATACGACACGGTTTCATGCTCACTAATTCAAGACGTCCAGGCACAGATCGGCAATTTCTCAGGCCCTTTTTAATGCTTGTCGCATCGATGCCCAGCGCCATGGCTATGCTTGAAGCAAGTTGCGCATTCTTGTGATGAAAATCGCCGATGAAAGGCAGTCCATCCATTACTTTTGCAGGATCGTAGAGGGCCACATTTTTTAGCGCCGAAATAGTAGCAAATGGATGATCGATGGGAAGAATTTTTTTGCACGAGTCTTCTGCCACCTTAAAAAAAAGCCGTGATTTGGCCTCAATATAAGACTCAAGATTTTGATGAAAATCTAAATGATCTTGTGTGATGTTGCTTAAGCCGACAGCGGCAAAGCAGAGAGCATTAACGCGATTAAGCACAAGCGCGTGGGAAGAGACTTCCATGACGACGTGACTTACTCCCTCTATAAGCATTCTTGCTAAGTTTTCGCTGATGAAATCGGCTTCCATGGTGGTGTGGCTAAGGGGAGTTAAAGAACCTGGCTCCCCTATGCCAAGGGTGCCGAGGATTTTTGTCTTAAATCCTGCCTCATTCAAAATTGCATGCAACATAAACGAAGTGGAAGTTTTTCCATTAGTTCCCGTAATACCGATGAGACTAAGCTTTTTGCTCGGAAAGCCATAGAAAGCTTCGCAAAGGTAAGGGAAAGCTTCTTCGCTATGCTCGGCAACAATGGTGGGGAGGGGGAATTTCTTATGGGCATAGCTTTCATCGATGACAAGAGCAGCAGCACCACGAGCAATAGCATCATCGATAAAATCGTGACCGTTTTTTGAAGCAGCACTTGCGCCTTTTTTAGCGACGAATAAAGAATTTTTTGTGCAACGCGAGCTATCAGCACAAATCGAATGAATCATTATCGACGGCAAAGGCGCGGTGGCCTGAAGGCTTTGCCTTAAAAAATCATGGGCGGTGATAAGTTCGTGAAGCACTATCATTATGCTACTCGTTCAATGGCACGGAGTTTAGCGGAGCGCGCGCGGCGATTTTCTTCCAGCTCTTTCTCCTCGGCAACGGCAACTCTTTTGGTTAAGAGCTTAAACTTTTTCTGATCATCGCGGTCTTTTTGCGCGAGTTCACGAAAGGCCAATTTAATCAATCGATCCTCAACGCTATGAAAGCTCAAAAATACAGCGCGTCCACCAGGGGCGAGAATGGTGGGCAGCTCATGAAGCAAAGTTTTTATCTCATCGACCTCGCCATTTACGGCCATGCGTATGGCTTGAAAGGTTTTAGTAGCCGGATGGATTTTGGTCCAATGTTGTTGGCGCATGGCAGATAGAATAAGTTTGGCGAGCACGAGTGTCGAGTTTTCAATCGGCCAATCTTTTTTGATACGTGCGGCAATCTGACGACTTTTTCGCTCTCCGCCTAAAGTGTAGAGCACGTCCGCAATTTCTTGCTCGCGTGTGTTCGCCAACCACTCGTACGCACTCATCCCATTATTGGTGTCCATACGCATATCGATGGGGCCATTATTTTGAAAAGAAAAGCCGCGAGTAGGATCATCAAGCTGATGAGAAGAAACACCTAGATCACATAAAAGTCCATCGATGTAGTCGATCCCAAGTTCTTTTAGCGTCGTTTTAATTTCAGAAAAAGGTCGCAGAAAAAGCTTTATACATGGATATTTTTTTTCCACCCCACCGCTTGCATCATCTTAAAGCGCGCGAGGATCACGATCAAATGCAAAAAACATACCATCCTCGCCGACACTT
>JBPOIV010000035.1:0-3844 GCA_052034245.1 Myxococcota bacterium | reverse complement strand
TTAGGTTTTCAAGGCTCTCAGAAAAATATTTAAGCAGTTATACCTTGAGAAATGAACTAATCTCGGCGATTTCTGATTTTATTTATGGCGATGATGTTTTAAATCAGCCTGAAACCAAGCCTATAGTTCTAGAAATACAACGCTCCATGTTTAAAGAAATAGCAGGTTACAAAGGACCAGAACTATTTTCTGAATATGATTTCGTTGAGCCGATAGAAAAGAAAAAGCCCTTACTCTCAATTGAATTTCTTGGTCAACATAAGAATGAAATTTACTTCCCCATGTTCAAAGGGAGAGTAAAAGTAAGCATTAAGGGTTCCGATGAATCAGGTATTTCCGGTATAGAACTGCTAGAACCTCCCGTGGGAGCAATAAAAAATGGTGCGCAAATTGAACTTGATCAAGAATTGCTTCCTCAATCATCAGCCGCACTAAAAGCTTGTAAAGATTTAGATTCGACCCTTATTCCTGAGGGAATAGTTAACGATAAAAGGCCTGCTATTTGTGTTTGCGCGAAAGCAGTAGATGTATTTTTAAATGAAACTTTGGGACTGCAGTGTTTTGAGAGAGAAAAACCTAAATTTGAAGTTAAAAGCCCAGCTGCCGATACAATCATCAACGTTAAAGAATTGTATCAGGAAGTTAAATTGTTTGGAGGAGCGTCTTCGGGCTATCCAATCAAAGAGTGTAGCTGGGAAATTGGATGGATTAAAGATAAAACCCTGAATCCTAACTTTATATTGCCTTCAGGCCAGGGCCATATCGACGGCACTACATGTACTATAGAGCATCAATTAACTCAAGAAAACATGCCTCTTGATGGCCATTTTCAATTAAAAGTTAGAATTGTTGATGCTGCAGGGCAAGTTTTTGAAGAAGGCTATAATCAATGGCAAGGCCATTCGTTTCGCATACATGCTGAACCACCAGAAATCGAAATCGTAAGCCCTAAGGAAGGCGTAAGCATTAGCAATAAAATGGTGGAAATTGTCGCCAAACAGTTATCTCAAGGGCAGATGGACAGTGTTTGGGTTGAACTGTGGAAGGAAGGAGATTGGACTAAATCTAAGATTTACCAGGCTTTGAAAAAAGAAAACTTATGGACGTCAACAATTGATGGTTTAAATTCGTACGAAAACTATACCTACAAAATGTATGCTAAAGCTATTAATGGTGGTGTTTACGAAACAACGTTTCGTTCCTTATTGATTGACGATGAGCCACCGCAAATATTAGGTCATACAGATGGAATTCCTCAAGAATCATTTACTAATGAAAGAGCTGAATACACGCTTCATGATTCAGTGATATTGCCTGTTGGTTCCTCGATGAATATTTGGGATGCTAAAAAGAGCATCCCTAAAATCTATAGATGGTTTAATCGCCTTAGCGATGAAAAATCAGCGCCAAGTTATCGTATAAAAGTTAAAGATAATATGGGAATTGGCGATGTTCGATATGCTATTGCTTTAGATTGTTTACCTTTAGAAAAGACAACTCGATCTCTCAAGTTGCTTGATAATAGTGCTCTTATCAAAATAACCCCGACAAACACGAATGAAGATTTAACTAAATTGCGAGATAAAGGATTATGCTTAAGTATCTGGGCAATCGATAAAGCAGGCAATACAACAAACCATGTTGAGACATTTTCATGGTCTACCCTGGCTCCTCCCGTCAAAGTTGCCTTCAATGAACCCGCAATCAATTTTGTTGATGTTTATGACTTCGGCAATATTGATACAGACCCCAGTAGTCTTATAAACTTCAATTCTAAGAAAGCTACTTTAAGTGCTGGAACGGTGATTAGCCATATAACGATTAAAAATCCTCATGAGAATACGCTTGATATTATAATGTCGAAAGAAAACAGTATAGAATTAAAAATTCTTCTTAAAAGAAAACTAACATTATTAGACCCATTAGCTTGGAAATATTCACGACCCCTTATTGGCACGACAAATTTAACAGGGCCCCATGTCTGGATGGAGAATCTTTGGGCGTTTTTGAATCCTTTTTATAGTGATGCAGCACAAGAAGCTCATTTTCCCTATCAATATCTGAGAAATCCAACCACCTACGGTAAGAGATGCCAAAGGAATGAATTGGCTATTTTCGTGGGAGATCCTCTTTTTACAACCACAGATAAAATTGCTAGCGGGAAACAGAATTTAGAATGTTTACCCACCTCAGGATTTTCTGGCGAGTCTTATGGGAAATTGTTTTTGGATCATACTAAAGAAGTAGACCTTGATTCTGAAATCAAAACAATAACCATTAGCCACGATTTTTTGGAGAAAGAAATTTTTGTATTTGATCGTCAGCACAATGAATTACTGGAAGAAATTCCAAACAGTTCGAATAGGTTAACTTTACGTCCCAATGCAGAAGTAGTGGTCAAAGTTAAATTAAAAAGAGATTTTCCTATACCTCTTCCCATAGAAAAAAGGGCTACAGACCTTTGCACAAAATTAGAACTGAGACAGCAGGAACAGTATGAGGGGCGTTTATTCGGTTCATGCTCATATGCTCTATCTTCAAATGATAAAAGTGATGAGCCTTATTGCCGTGGAGGCCATTGTAGCTCGCATCTAGTTTTTCAAACAGTTGAGGAAGTGGGATTTAAGGTGGCCAAGGGTTATGAATCGGATAACATCTCTAAAAAAATGTTCTTATCTGAAATGCCCAAAGACAATTTTAAATATCGTGTGAATGTGCATGAAAGTGAAGAAAGCGCGAATAGTATTAGCGCTGTTTGGGATTTACCACAGAATGAGCGCAGAAGAAGCTTGTCCAAAAAATGACAGTTTTTTAAACTTCAAAAAAACCGGGCTTCAACTAGCCCGGTTTTTTTGACAAGGATTTTTAAGCAGATGGATAAGCCAGAAAATAAGTGCATTCAATCGGCTTAACCAAATAAAAATGACAGACCTAAACCAACATTCCATCCAAATGTGCTTAATGTTCCCTCTGAAAGAGTCAGGCCATGTACGCCAGATGATAAAGCAACACCCATGCTTGTTTTATTAGATAGCCACCAAAATTTTCCTATACTAAATTGTCCTGCAAGCACAGTTTCAGCAAAATCCTGCGTATTTTTATCAATATTGAATACTCGACCCACTCCAAGAGATAGGTCTACACTCATATTGGTTGAATTAAACAAAAATGCCATGCCAGGACCCGCGGCTACTAAACTTGCTTGCTCTAAAAAATTACCCCACCCTGAGGCAAATAGAGCAAAGCCATCAGCAACGAAGAAACCTACATTAAGCTTTCCTCCAAAACGTACACCTTTGGCATTGGGCTTATCAATAGAGTGATTCCATTGAGGACCTAAAGTCGCTGAAAGGTAAAAACCACGATCATGATGAAAATCAAAATCATTTTGAAATCGACGTAAAACCTTTTGTGGTGGTGATGCAGGTAGAATAATTTGATTGTTGGAATCAGGGTTATCTTCAGCCATAATGGGCGCAAAGACAGTAAATACGAAGAGGACTGCTAGCAATGATTTCATCTATGCCTTCCAATAACGATATGCCAAGAGCAGAAACACTCTACACCCTTGCTAGCACTTTTGAGAAGAAAAACTCGCTTACTTTTAGTCTACTTTTTGGTAATCCATACCGCAGTAGAGCAATAGCAAGCTCAGAATCTTCAATGCCTAACGCTGTTGAATATTTATTTTCGCCTGGACAAATATTTGGTCTTGAATATCGATCCACTGGCCGGGATTTTCAAAAATTTCATCATATTCTCGTTTTACGTTCCTGCTGTGCTGGAGAACTTGGAACTATTGTTCCAGGGGTAAATCCTGGAGCAGAAGTACTACTCCAAGCAT
>JBPOIV010000056.1:0-3255 GCA_052034245.1 Myxococcota bacterium | reverse complement strand
CCATTAAAATTTGACTTCAGAATATAGTGAATAATACCTTGACCATAATCTCCATACCTAGCATTAATCTGTTTATCGGAACAAAAGTTAACAATTATTTCGAAAGTTCTTTTTATTTCTTCGTCTAATAAGTCAGAATTCTCCAATGAAATAAGAGACCTAATTAAGAAGCTTGTTTCGCTTTTTAAGTACCTTTCTGACCTTTCATTTGTCATAATAAATTTAATCAAATCGATATTAGCAACTTCTATAATTCTTTGAAAAAATTTTTCTCCAGAGCATTCTAAAGAAAGGTCAATTTTATTATGCTCAAGTAATTTAGAAATTAAATTTTTATTAGCTGTATCACAGGCAAAACATAAAGGGGAAATTTTATCATTTACATCAAAATCAAATAGATCACCTGGAGCAGTGGTATTTACATTAAGATCATATCTACTTAAGAAACAATCAATAATTTCGCAATTTCCATCAATAATGGCGTATATAAAAGGAGCAATACCTTTATTGTTTTTAATATTGCAATCTATATGATTTTGATTGAGCAATAGGTTAACGCATTCGGGAAAACTTTTTTTAGTAGCCATATGTAGTGGAGTATTACCATTGCCGTCTTGAAAATTAAGAATCCTGTGTATTTTTTTAAAATCATTATATCTAGTATAGCTATTAGTATAGCTATCACAAAATATTTTAAGGGCCTTATGATTACCAGCCCTACAAAGATCATGCACAATACTTTCTTCTTCCATACCAAGAAGTCTAAAGCTGAAAGTTAGCACCAAAAAAATTACATTTCTAAATCTTAATATCATATAAAACATCCATTTATTTAATATGGCTCAATTAGCATATTTATAAACTACTGCAATCGAATAATAAGCGGGATAAAAATTTTCTTTTAAAGGGCTAATCTGCCAATTCCTAAAAATTGTAGCCAAAATAACCGCAATGTACTGAAAAACTTAATAAGCGTTTAAGGCCAAGGTAGTTTCAATGGCACCTTAGCTTAGAAATCATGATTTATTCACTTTAGGCGAAGCTTTTTGAAAAATTAATAAATCTAGAGCGTTTTAATTGCGCTATTACAATACTCTAAAGTCTGTTCATGAAATGTTTTATTAAAGCCTTAACATCCTCTCTGGCATAAATCCCGGGAGATTCCTGTCCCTAGGCAGCGAATATTGCTTCGGGTTGCAGGCTTAGAACGGACAGCCCATCCGCCAAAACGTTTTTTGCTGCATTACTATCAGCATTGTCTTAATAGCCACACTTTATACAAACGAACTCAGCTTGACTTGGAACTGGCCACCGCACGTGCAAAGCGACTTGGCTCGACCATTATGGAATTAGAAAAAGTCGTTGCAAAAATCGTTGACCGTGTTCTTTCCATTATCCCAGGTAAAAGGTTGCCGGATGAAGGGCATATTAAATTCGGCAAAAATACCAGTGTCCTTAAATTTGATCAGCACCGCACCGTGCTTGCTTCCAATGCAACACTCAAAGAAACCCTGGCTGACCATGGTGACTTAGGTCTTTATCGATGATCAAAAAATGTATATCGCCAGTTATTTAGACCGCTACCTTTTTCAGGGCAGCGAAGCTAATCGCAAAGTCGCAGGACTTTCTGGCGGTGAACAAAACCGTTTGATGCTAGCAAAACTCTTTCGTCATCAAGCCAATTGTTTACTGCTCGATGAGCCTACCAATGATCTTGATGTTTCCAGCCTTGCCGTCTTAGAAGATATATTGCTTGATATGATGGAGTGGTCTTTGTTGGTCCACCTTAGAAGTTCATAATGGGAATTTTAGTGATTACCAAAATCGCAAACTAAAAGAACTCCCACTGGCCTCTGAGCCAAAGAAAAGCCCAGCCAAAACTGAGCGCGAAAAAGATCGTACTCGAAAGAGAAGCTTTAAAGAAGAACAAGAATGGGACACTATCGGTACTTCCATTAAAAAAACTGGAGCATGAACTTAGTGTTCTTCATCGAGAACTGGCTAATCCCGAAATCTTTCGCGATGCCAAAGCAGCTCAAGAAATAGTAGCTCGTGCGGCAGTGTTAGAAAAGGAAATCAAGCGTCTTTATTCTCGATGGCAAGAGCTCGACAAAATCGGTGCTATCTAAGCTTTAGCATGTGAGTGTTTTCATTAACTTTTTAATTAATTGGAATTTTCAATGCTGATAAAAGAACATTCCATCAATGTCATTATTTCATTCTTACTAGGCATCCTCATTTATTTTTTGCCTATTCCCCAAGGATTAAGTGAAGAAGCTTGGCGCCTTTTTGCAATCTTTATTGCGACTATCGGCCGCGTAATGCTGGGAGCTTTTCCTATGGGAGCCGCGTCTTTGATGGGAATAAGCGTCGCTGTAGGCTCCGGCAGATGATGTTTTATGCCTTCGATGCGCCCAGTAAAATCGGATAAAAATAATTTCAGCGCTTCTAATCCAAATTGGGTGAAAATCTCCGGCTCTTGCCAAACCTATATTTTTGGTATAAAAATTCATTGATTAAAGAATGGTAATATATGATAAAAATAAAATTATTGAGTTTGTTCTTTTGTGTATCAATTCCTTTGTTCAGTACCTTGCCAGAGTTCGATGAACCCTTGGAAACGGCAAACTTGTTTGAGGCCTTTAAAAAAATAGAGCGCTATATTCAAGGGTATGAACGTATTATGTCGTCACTGAATTCTCAGGGAAACGGACAATATCTTCTCTTGAATTTTGTCCGAAAATCCGAACATTTTCGCTCCTCGCCCGACATAAAGCAACAACCCGGGTGGCTATCCCATTACGCGCGGATTCATAACAGAGAGCATGTGGACTCCGAAGCCGAGATTAATTCGTTGAGAACATTTTTCAAAAGCGACTTTTTTCGCTTGTGGGAAAGTAATGACGCATCAAAAATACAATTGGATTTAAGTGAAAATCATATTTTTATAATTGCTAATCAAATGGCTAATGTTTTAGTTAGTAATAATTTGTCTTTTAATTTAGCGCAGGTAGAGGCGCAAATCTTAAATGCTAAGCTACCAGATATTATATTGGCTGATCAGTTGCGACATGAGTTACTAAGAAGTGTAAAAATAAAGCACTTGTTTTCGTCCCAAAATGGGAAATTGCCTTTACAGATGAATCTTAAAATAAAGAGCACCCTTGAAGAATTAGTCGCATCTTTGGAGATTTCCGATCTTAATCCAGTCGAGCTTTACCAGAACCTTGACGCTACCCGATTAAAAGAAATACT
>JBPOIV010000020.1:0-5311 GCA_052034245.1 Myxococcota bacterium | reverse complement strand
ATATTTTTGCCAAGCAAAGACCATATTAAGATGCGCGGTAAAAGATAACTCATGTGCCGTTTTAAATACCTTTTTCATTTTCTTAAGATAATTATTTTTCTCTTCGTCATTAAAAGGATTGTCTATCAAGGTAGATAAAGTTCCATCAAAATGAAATTCGGAAAAAATCTTCTTAGTATCGTCGATCCATTTACTTAAACTATAGTCAATTTTTTGTAATTTCTTATCTAAGACAATACATTCGAAAGAACGACTACCTTCTTGATCAAAGCGCATTAAATAATAGGGTTCGATGCCAAAAAAGCAGCCCGCAAGTGTAGCAATGTGGCCTGTGGGAGCAATGGTGGTGAGCGTGGCGTTTCGACGCGGCTCTTCATCTTTTTGCTTTGAATAAACGAAATTTGGATAATGTCCTCGTAAAACCGCCAATTCACGTGAAGCTTCAGTGCAGGCCTGATGAAATATCTGGCCCACTTGTTTGGCAAATAACAGAGCTTCTTCTGAGTCATAAGGCAGCTCTAATTCGGCGAGCGCGTCAGCCAAACCCATTATTCCAAGCCCTAATTTTCTATTCGCGCGAGATACAAGATTAGCCTCATCTAAGCCAATATCGGTCATCGAAATTAAATCATCCATAAAACGAGTAGCGATGTGCACAGTATCGATAAAAATTTCTTCCTGAAATTTTTTATCCTTCACAAAGAATGCAAGATTGAAACTGCCTAAATGACATACCTCATAAGGCAATAACGCCTGTTCACCACATGGGGTCGTAGTTTTTATGACGCCTATGCCTGGTTTTTTTTCTTGCGAATAACGACTATGCGTGGGGTTGTCTTGATTAATGGCGGCGAGATTAATTATTCCCGGATCTCCGCATTCATAAGCGCTTTCAGCAATGCTCAAAAGAAGGGTTTCAGCCTCGACAAAAACAATATCGCCTATTACCCGACCTACATAATTGCCATATGAACGGCTAAATACTTTTCCTGTTGCTTCGACGTGCAGATCAGGCCCCAAAAGATTCCTTCGCACCGCATTTTTTTTCATCGTTTCTAAATGGTGCACTCTTAGAATTTCGCTCGATTCCTTTTGCCATTTAAGCGGTAAAAGGCCTTTATCTTTTAAAGCTGCTATGAATACACCGTCGACGCTGACAGATATATTTGCTGTTGGAAGTGCTTGTTCTTTTTTTAGGGCAATAAATTCGAAAATATCAGGATGTTGAGCAAAGAGCGTGGCCATGAATGCCGCCGGTTTGAGTCCTTGATAGAGAGCAGGCCTTTGCACCGCTTGCGTGACCGTTAATAGATTTTGAATCGGGCCAATGCTTATTGAATTTTTGTGATTTAAAAGACGCGGAACACAATGACTAAGATCAACGCCAATACCAATGCCTAATAAAAGCATTTTCATCATTTCAGGCAGAGTTTTTCCAAAGAGCTCTTCGACACAATCGGGTAGGGGCATAACCATGCAACCCGCCAGAGCACTGCTATCCTTGATTGAATTTGCCAACGCCGCGCTGGTGGGCAAAAAAGATTTTGACTCTAGTAGGCTGGTATAAAGTTCTTGATAATATTCTTTTTCTTGGCCAGCATACTGTCGACAAACACGCATCGCTAATTGCGAAAACCAGTTTTCGATAGAAATATCAGTATTGTAAAGATAGCGTCTATACGCCAAATCCAAGGCCTTTTCGTTCCATGGAGTTGGCGCTAAAGGAAAGCGATTTTCTTTTCTAAAGAATGTTTTCATCGATAAGTAACTGCCGAAGGCGCATAGCCTGTAAAGAAATTTTTTCCTTGGACGGGCGAAAATGAATTATCTTGATTCCGAGTTTCTGCGATATATTCAGCGTGGCTTCCTCGATATAGCGATGATAAGCTAGGAAATTTTCTTGAAAACCATCGATGTGGTCACGGTCACGGTCGCGCATCGTCAAAAATTCGCGCCAAGTATCCATGTCGACATCGAGCAAGATGATGCAATCTGCATTTGGTAGTTTTTCCTCATCGATTTTAGTCAGTGTCTGGGCAACTTCATAATAGGGATCTTGGGGTGAAATAAGCCACTCCATGCCGGGCTTTCCCAAATAATGATGAGTAATTTTGTCATAATAAGAATCGACAATAGCGATAAATCCCTCTTTGCGTTTTAAATCCGCATCATAGAGATTTTGAATACGCAAATTTCTTAAAGTGCTAAAAGCACTAAATTCCCCATAAAGATGACTTTTTCTTACCGCACTAGGCCAATTTTTTTCTTCTGGCTCCAAAAAAATTTTTGCCTTTATCAAGGCTCCAAGTTCGCGAGCAAGTGTCGACTTACCGCTGCCTGATATCCCTGCGAAAACAATCATCTTGCCTGTTTGGGGGGCTAATTTAAGTGCTGATTGATGTGGTGAAATAAAGCGACAGGAAATTATGCTCAGCAATGCGAGCAAAAATAAGGCCCAAAGGCTCCTACGCTTAGCTAAGTCGACTATTCGGTTAATGAACATAACAGCCTCGATGGTCTCGCTTTTTAACACATGATCGGGGTTAATCAAGAACGCTACGCAATGTTCACTGCAAGATTAAAGGAGATCAAAATGAGAAGAACTGCACTCGTGACTGGGGCAAACCGTGGCCTAGGCCTGGCGCTATCAAAGAAATTAATCGCGCGAGCTTATCGGGTGATCGCTTTATGTAGAAAAACTTCTCTAGAGCTTTCGTCTTTGGATCTTGAAATAGTTGAGGGAATAGATTTCTCCTATCCTTTTCATGTATCGATGCTGAATGGGTTATCTATTGAGCACATAGATCTCCTGATTCACAATGCTGCCGTTGGCCTTGAGGATAATTGGGAAGATGTAGATTATGAAATGGTAAAAAAACATTTTGTCATTAATACTTTGGGTCCCCTTAATGTAAGCAAAGCCCTCATGCCTTATCTTAAACGTCAGAGCAAGGTGATTTTAATTTCGAGCCGCATGGGCTCTATTACTAAAAACCAAGAGGGCGGATCTTACAGCTATCGTCTCTCAAAAGCTGCCCTTAATATGTTTGGAAAAAATCTTGCCCTAGATTTAAGACCAAAAGGCATTATTGTCGGCGTAATCTCGCCCGGACAAATGGATACGGACATGCTGCGCAATGTCGGAAATCATGGTGGCCGCGACGTATCTGAAGCGGCATCTATAGTGCTGGATACGATCGAGCATCTCACCTTAGAAGAAAGCGGAAGCTATATTCATATTAATAATGAGCCACTTCCCTGGTAACAAAAAGAGCTAATATGAAAAAAGATATTATCCCGAATGATTATGTTATTAACAAAGACCTCGTGAAAAAAGTTTTACATGAACAATTTTCATTAAAAGTAAGCGAGATTGTCCTTCTTGGAGAAGGATGGGATAATCGTGCTTATTTGATAAATGATCATTTTGTTTTTCGTTTTCCTCGACGGCAAGAAACTATTGAAGGCCTTAAGCGGGAGATGCGGGTATTACCAAAAATATCTAAGCTCTTGCCTTTCACTATTCCGACTCCTCAATTTTTTGGTGTTCCAGGTCCAGATTTTCCTGAAGTGTTTTATGGCTATAGCATGATCAAGGCTAACTCCGGATGTGCGCTTCAATTATCGAGTTCAGAATATATTGAAGCAGCTCATAGTCTGGGCCATTTTCTTAAATCATTACATTCTATTTCAATAGCGAATTTACATCTTGAGGAAATAGATAGAATCCCAACTTTCAATCGTCTTGAAATGGATAATTTACTCTTAAATATGGAAAAGAGAATTAAAGAAATTAAAGACGCTTATGATATGCGAATATATGAAGATAAAATAAAAAATATATGTTCGCTGGCTCGTAGTTATCAATATAATAAAGAGAATGTATGTTTTGTTCATAACGATCTTTATCATCGCCATTTGCTTTTCAATGAGCTCAATCAACTGATTGGTCTTATAGATTGGGGTGACTGCGGGCTTGGCAATTTTGTCGTCGATCTTGGCGTTCTTTACCAGTTTTTTCCATCTTACGCTCATTCTTCTTTTATTCAGTCTTATGGCAAAGTAAGCGATGAGGCTCTTGCCTATGCGCGATTTCTAGGGCTGTATTATGCCATTGCCCTTCTTTGGTTCGGTCATGCGCGAAAAGATAAAGATCTCATAAAAAGTTCATTATGGACACTCGCTGAGATATAAAAGAATTTCCCATCCGTCACTTGACTGATGTGCAGCGCAAAGAACTTTCATAAAACTCTCTGAAAGATGCTCAATTTTTAGGGGGAGCTATGAAAACAATTCTTTCATTCATTTTAAGTGCTTTATTTTTAACTGCATGCGGCCTCGACGGGATGCTCGATATACCATCGTTATCAAAAGAGTTTAACCTAGCCTTAGCAGGAACCAATGCTGGTCCAAAAAATCCAAGCTTCGCCAAACATGATTTTTCGGGCAAAGAACTGTCTTTTGCTAAGGGCGAGCTTTTCGCAGGCTTAGACTCTATTGGTAAAGGCGTATTTCCCGATGCATCTTCTACAGAAAATAGTGAAAAAAATGATCAAACTGAATGTACAGGATTTTCGATACCCTTAGACAACTCAGAGAGTACTGATGACCTTTCTTTATATTCCGGTTTTGCTACTATAGGCGCCACGTTCGATAGTTTTGCCTACTTGTTCGCTGGAGAAAAAACCTGGCGATGCCAACATATGATCGAGACCTTAGAAAAAGATGCGTCCCTGAAAATAGAAATTCCACTGGATGAAGCCAAGTTAGCTAAGAGTTATGTCGGTGAGCGCATTGATGTCAGCGCGGAACACATCATCTTTAAGGTTAGCCAGGAAAATACCTTTGTTCAGGTCAAAACTAAATTGACGTGCGCTGAGCCCTTCACTTTAGAGTGTAGCGCGCTTTCTCATGATGAGACAAATCAGCAATGCAGCAGTTTCTTTACCAATTACCATTCCCAGGCTTGTTCATTTGACGTGCAGGATCTTCCTGTGATTTTAAATCATAAGAAAGTTAAGCTTCACCTAAAAGGCTCCATTAAATTCGGGCCTGATAAACTGTCCCTTGATCACATTTCTTGGTAGCAGTTTTTTAAAAATCGTAGACTCGTCTACAGCATCTGACGGGCTTCCATGATTTGGGGTGCCCGTTTTGTTTTTTAATTGATGAAGAGCGTGCCTTGGGAAAAAAATTTGGTTTTATTTGCGATGTTTAAATGGTTATTTTATAGATATTTAATCGCTGATAAGTATGTGTATTTTAGTTGTTTAATGTGAAATTTGCTACTGAGTTTTATGAAATATATTAT
>JBPOIV010000091.1:0-3739 GCA_052034245.1 Myxococcota bacterium | reverse complement strand
ATTCGTTATACAAAATTAAGTCGTCTCTTTAGGCGATTTATGAAACTAAACTAATAAGGAGTACTATCATGAAAAAATTAATCAAAGCACTTTTTTCCGCAAAAAAATCAGTCAAAGCTGGTCCTTGCTGCGGAAAATAATTTTAACGAGTTGATTGGTACCCGCTATCTATAAAAAGATAAACGGGTGCCCGTATCATCTCCTCTTCGATCTGCCTTTGTTTGCTTTGCCATTCCTCTTGGTCTGGCATATTTTTTGCGCAATAATCGATTGCCACATCCCAATCGACGAAAGTTATTATCAATTGTCGAAAGTTGTCAGAAAAATAATGAAGCATGGGGCGTGCGCGTTGAATAAGTAAATATTGCCTTTTAATTTTGTCTATTTTCAAAGCCAAACGTTCATCATCGCTCAGTGTCTTTTTACATGAAGCTGCGGCAATATCTTTGCCCTCTCGGATAGCGGTAATAGCACTTGAGATTTCATCTATAACTTTCAACTTCTTCTGATTGGCTTCACGCACTACTTGATCATCCCGATCGCGATTTTCCAAATATCCATTAAAAAGTATCCCCGCGGCCCCTACCGTCAGCGAAACAGCGAGTGAAAGGGTTGCGATAACAAGGCTTCGTGAGCGAGAATGAAGCCCTTCTCGTTGGGCCCGATCGTCCGAGGCGAGCCTCTTATCCACCATACGCTCAATAAATTCGCACGCTTCTTTAAAAAGATTTTCTTTCTCTTGAGGAGTCATTACACAATAATAATTTCAGCAATTTAAAGAAGCAAATAAGCTACTTAATTTGAAGCATTTAGTCTAGGAATTATTATCGCATAAAGTTAAAGAGCTCGCGGCCGAAGCTCGAAAGGAGCTTCTTCAGGATTATATTGCGCCGTATTGACGCCTTGTTGATGCTATTACACCATCACTTTATATGAAAATACATTTATTATTATTTTTTATTTTTATTGGGTTTAATAAGTTCGTAGCAGGCTTTAGCTTAGAGCATTATCAAAAGGAAAAAGATGCGGGAAAGCTTGACCAATTGCTTGCCAATAATCCTGCACGCTATGCTTCTATTGTCGTGACTTTGGATAAAGAAGTACCCCCTAATTTACCGCATATTTTAGATAAAATCCCCGGATTCAATACACTCATAGTCAAGGGCCCTTCTATATATAAAATATCGAATTGGTCGATTTTGAATACTTCTAAAAAAATGGAAACGCTGGTCTTTTCGGTTCATTGCGGCCTGCATACCTCCCCCCCAGGACTTTCCGCACTTGATGAAAACCGAACTATTTCTTTTAAGAATAATCCCATCCGCTATCTGGGCGAGGAGATGCTTGAATTTCTAAAAAGAAGGAAATCTAGCAAAAGACTCGCCATGGATTTGACCGATACGTATTTACGCTATGAGGATAGCGGGGAGGGTTTAGGTGCATTCCAGCTTTTGCCTTTTGAAAGGATGTTAAGGCTGCCTCGTCGATTTACCATGTTTGGCTCCGACAACATCTATACCAAAGCTATGGCTGATGAAATCAATGAATTTCTAAGAGAAACCCACGATGCGCCGTTAATCGCCAATGCAAGAAAATTGAGAGAATTAAAAGCAAAAAAATTTGATCGAGTGGTTTTGTCGTGGGATAACTTCTGGGCGCAGCTTCAGATGCTTTTAAATAGTTTTGAATTGGATAATGAAAAGGCAAAAAATTATCTCAGTTTTGAATTTTTCCGCGAAAGTATTGAGGAGCTAAATCCTGCTATTCGCCATTCCATAGCTTCCAATGGCCATCTCATTCGCCAAGAACTGTTCCCGCGTTTTCGGGGTTTTGCCAAAGCACTGTATGGCGACAAACCAGATGAAAGGCTTGGCGAAAAAGCTGGCGCTCAACCTCATCCTTGGGATAGAGGAGAGGTGCAATTAGCCTTGGGCCATGCCATTAAAGGCTTAAACCTTATCAAAGATCCCTCGGAAAAATCCGCGAAGTTTAGCCAGCTAAAAGGGCTTTTGCATTGCGTAGAAGGATATATCGAAGCCATTAACACGATGATTTATGGCGACGAAGAATGGAAGAATAGTGACTGCGATTGGGAAACCAAGGTTCGTCGCATGTTGGCAGCAGAGAAATTAGGGGTTTTTAAAGAATCTGTGGTTGAGCATAATTTTGCTCAATCGGCCCATCAAGCAGCTTTTTATGGCCATTATTTAAAGCATATTCTCGCCCTATCAAATGTGGCCGATATCTATCAAGGTGCCTCCATGGAGCAAGCATTTTATGACCTAAAAACCACAGGCCATATCACTCAGGTCGTAGCATCCGAGGATCCTGAAAATTATTATAGGCTGACTTCGGCCGACGTCAGAATGGCGGAAATGCATCCTCAAACCGGTAAATCAACTATTTTCTTTGATGATAATGGCAACAGCATCGAAGCGGTGCTTCACAAGTTTTTCTATGAACGCTTTACGCCCAATTTTATGGCTCGCCAGATAATGGAGCATTTTGAGACAAAGCGCGATTTTAAGCGCACCCTCAAGTTCGCTGCGCTTTCACAAACCAAAGTGCTTTCTAAGATGAACTTTTTGAAAAATAAAATCAAAGACATCGATGCCAATGTGAAACTTGAAGAAGAGAAATTTTATAAGGATATAAGCGAACTGCGTAAGAGAATTGAAGAAGATAAAAAGCGAGAGAAATTTCTTTATGATGAGGAATTTCAAGAAATATGTGCAGGAGGTGATTTTCAGAGAAATTCTTATAGCGAGGATCCTCTCGTTGAGAATAATCGTGAAGAGTTTGAGAGATGGCTGAGCTTCACCCTAAAAACTGAGGGAGAAGTTGATAGTCTACAAATCGCTTGGCAAGCAAGGCAGAATGAACTTCAACAAAGAAAGCAAGAGCTAAAACAAGCACTCAGCCAAGGTCTTAGTGAGGCCGAGCAGTTAGAAATAGAAAAAATCACTTTATTGGGTGAAAAGATAAACCGCTATTCGGCCTTGCATCCTTTAAAATTTGGCGACTTGTTTAATTATTTAAAGAGCACCGGTAGAATTTATTACGATGCCTATCGCGATGCTTATGTAAATTTCGAAAGGTATTTTGATACAAATAGCGTCGTACTTGATAGCTCTGGTGACCCTATTTACGCTACCGTTCATCTATTGGGAGCAAAGCGGGTGCTCATTGAGATGGGCTATATACAATTTAACCCCCATGCCAGAGATGGCGCCAACCGGACGCTCCTCGATAACCTGGCTCATAGACTGAGTGGCATTTATGGCTCACGCGAAGAGCACAAAGTTCTCAAACAAGAACTACTAAGCATCCCCATCAGCGAACGAAAGCAATGGCTTCATACTAAGCAAGAAGAAGAATCCAAAAAGGCTTCAAGCTCCCAGAAAGGCAGTGCAGTAAAAGCGGATATAGAGGCCGCGCAAGAACTTTTAGGTAGGGTTTTGGAAGCGGCTCTAGAAGCGCCAGAGGATGATGGCATAATTGCCCTTATACCTGATGAAACGGCCCTCAAAAACTTGTTGCAGCTTAAATTTCTTAGTGCTGAAAAATACCGCACATCTATGCTCAGCGACACCGAGCTTTTAATGATTGCGCTGAGAAATGTCATCAGCAGCTTTGAAAGTGAGAATGATTTAGTCAATAAATTTGAAGAAGATTGTAGAGAGGAGCTCTTGGCAAAATGCCTAGAAAAAAATACTTTTGTCGATGATATTCCTGCTTT
>JBPOIV010000258.1:0-2298 GCA_052034245.1 Myxococcota bacterium | reverse complement strand
GCTCGGATAGTAATTCTTATCGCGAACAATGAGTGGCTCTCCTCCCCAGTATTCATCCATAAGCTTCACGATGAAATCTTTATCGGTATCAGTACTTTTTCTTAAATTAATTTTCGTCATAACTACCTTTTCTTATCTAAAGGATTCTTTAAACCCCAAACATTCGCTTGCCTATAGCTTCCTCATTGTGTTACTGAATCTCTACAAAAATTTCTGGCGAATAGTGTTATAAAAATGAATCAAGTCTTCTCCGAAAATGTCCGTTCAATGCTCAAAACGGTATTTGGTTACAAAGATTTTCGTGGCCATCAAGAAGCCATTATCGATACGGTTCTAAAAGGTCAAAATGCTCTTGCGATTATGGCAACGGGCGCGGGGAAATCCCTTTGCTATCAACTGCCGGCCCTTGTGCGGCCCGGCGTTGGTATTGTGGTGTCGCCACTTATAGCACTCATGCAAAATCAAGTTGCCGCGCTGTTGCAGCTTGGCGTCAAAGCAGGCTTTTTAAACTCTTCGCTCACGCCCTCAGAAGCCAGAGCCGTCGAAGATACACTTAGGCAAGGAAAACTTGATTTACTCTACGTCGCCCCTGAGCGTTTGCTCATGCCCTCATTTCTTGATCTTATTAAAGACTTAAAAATCGCGCTATTTGCCATTGATGAAGCACATTGCGTTTCACAATGGGGCCACGATTTTAGGCCGGAATATTTGCAGCTCTGTGCGCTCAGCGAGCATTTCCCGACCGTTCCCCGCATAGCACTTACCGCAACGGCAGACCATCTCACGCGCAATGAAATCATCAAACAACTGCAACTTGAAGACGCCAAAGTTTTTATTGCGGGCTTTGATCGTCCAAATATTCGCTATCGTATCGTCGAGAAAAATAATCCGAAGAAACAACTATTATCTTTTATAAGCGAGGAACACCCTAAGGATGCAGGAATTGTTTATTGTCTTTCGAGAAAAAGTGTCGATGAAACTGCTCAGTGGTTAAAGGCACAACATATCGATGCGCTGCCTTATCATGCGGGCTTGTCTCAGGCACAGCGCGAAAAAAATCAATCGCGATTTTTGCATGAAGAAGGTGTTGTCATGGTCGCAACCATCGCTTTTGGCATGGGCATAGATAAACCTAATGTTCGTTTTGTGGCCCACTTGGACCTGCCAAAAAGTATAGAAGCCTATTATCAAGAAACCGGGCGGGCGGGGCGCGATGGGCTCTTTGCGCAGGCATGGATGAGTTATGGGCTGCAAGACATCATCATCCACCGCCAAATGGTCGAAGGCAGCAATGCTCAAGAAAGTATTAAACGCATTGAACGACGAAAGCTGGATGCTTTGCTGACGTTGTGTGAATCGAGCATTTGTCGACGACATGGATTATTGGATTATTTCGGAGATTCTTATAAAGAAGCCTGCAATAACTGCGATAATTGTTTAGAACCAAAGGAAAAGTGGGACGGCACCAAAGCGGCTCAAATGGCTTTTTCATGCATTTACCGAACCAAAGAAATTTTTGGTGTAGGGCACCTCATCGACGTTCTTTTAGGCAAGGAAAATGAAAAAATTATCCAATTTGCGCATCATCAATTAAGTATTTTCGGCTTAGGCAAAGAGTACAGTGCACAAATGTGGCGCTCCATATTCCGCCAACTCATTGCCATGGGCCTCATTCGCGTTGAGATGGAACGATTTGGCGCCCTTAAACTCACCCCTTCATGCGCGCCCATTTTGCGAAATCAACAGACAGTTTTCCTCGGCAAAATTCAAGACCGCCCCGCGAAAACCAAAAAACGCGCTCGCCAAGAAGTATCTGCGATAGCCGCCAAGAATAACGATTTATTAAGCGCCTTAAAAACTCTGCGTCTTGCCCTCGCCAAACAACTAAGTATCCCACCCTATATGATTTTTCACGACCGAACCCTCATCGAAATGGCCGAAAAGAGCCCTCGCTGTATTGAAGAATTCGCCACTATCCATGGGGTGGGCGAGCAAAAACGAGACAAATATGGCAAAGCGTTTATAGAGAAGATTTTAATGCATAATTCAGATGAAGTAGCCCTGTAGACGCGTCTACAAGGTTTTTGAAACCATCTATTTCCTAACTATATCTTTGCTTATCTAGAAAAATGGTTCTTTCATTCCATCAACCGAAAGGCACAGCCCAAAATTTTTCCCTTCGTAGTCTAGGGTACTTTCATAGTGTTGTTCCAAATAAAAACCTATGGATTCTAAATAATTTTTCATGGCTCGCGTATGCGCTGCTCCATAGAAAAATACTCCGTTTTCAACTTGTGC
>JBPOIV010000081.1:0-12190 GCA_052034245.1 Myxococcota bacterium | reverse complement strand
AGCAGCTCAGGATGTAAATTCAGTAAACACACAAACTATTCCGTCGCTATCTGAAAAAAAGGCCCTGATGGGCCTTTCCTAATATCTCTTTTGGAAAAAGATTATTTTTTGGCGTTTTGAGTTTTTTCCATCATTTCTTGGACTTGTTGCTGGACTTGGTCACAAGCTGTTGGTCGGTTAAATATTTTGTCACCGCCGAATTGATCAAAGGCAGTGCACAGCTTTGTCAGTGCTTTGGCTTTTACCTTTACTGTTAAAGACTGTTCTGTTTGCTGGGCTGCATCATCATCTCCAGCCACGACTTGGGTTGCACCAAAGACAAGAGCTGCGATCACTAGGAATTTTTTCATAAAAAACCTCTTTTTTTTCTAACTTGATCGCTTCGTATCAAAGAAGTTTTGAATGTAAATGCGCATAATAGCGACGATAGAATTTTTATTCCTCAACACAAAAATTATTCGCCTTACTATAATTTTGCGTGTTGTTATATTTTGACCGCACCTTTGTTCACGACGCCCAAGTCTTGAAAAGTCAGAATAATTTCCGCAACATAGGCGTTGGTGATCACCAGACTATTTTTAGCGATCACTCAAAAGCAAAAGGTAGAAAACATGGCGCTCGCGATCTATTTCGGCGGTATTTTCATGGTGGTAGCGGTCATGCTCTCTTCTTGCTTTTTAGGAGAGCGCAGTACCAATCCTCGCAAGCGAACCCCCTACGAGGGAGGCATCATTGCCACAGGAAGCACGCGGGTGCATTTTTTTGCGCGCTATTTTTTGGTGGCGATTCTCTTCGTTGTATTCGATGTTGAAAGCGTTTTTATTTATCTTTGGGCTGGTTCTGCAACTGAACTTTCGTGGTTGGGTTTTATTGAGATTCTAGTTTTTATCGCTATGCTGGTTTTCTCGCTGGTCCACGTATTTTCTTTAGGCGTTTTACAGCTGGGACCTCGTCCTCGCGTCGTTAAAGAGGCAAAAACATGAGCTTACTTTCAAAAACGCCTGAGCAATGGGTCAACTCACAGATGGGCCCAGATCAAGCAGGAACATTTCTCTTTTCTCGTTTACAAGATTTGATCGCGTGGGGCCGCAAAAATTCAGTATGGCCATTCAATTTTGGTCTCAGTTGCTGCTACGTCGAGATGGCAACGAGTCTCACCAGCACCTACGATGTCGCACGTTTTGGTTCCGAAGTTATTCGCGGTACTCCTCGTGAAGCTGATGTCATGGTGATCGCCGGCACGGTTTTTATTAAGATGGCGCCTATTGTCAAACGTCTTTATGAGCAGATGATGGAGCCTAAGTGGGTGATCTCGATGGGCTCATGCGCCAACTCCGGCGGCATGTATGATATTTATAGCGTCGTCCAAGGCGTGGATAAAATTCTGCCCGTTGATTTGTATATTTCTGGGTGCCCGCCCCGACCCGAGGCTTTTATGGAAGGTCTTTTGCTCTTGCGTGAATCTATAGGTCGTGAACGTCGTCCCATAACGTGGCTAACGGGCTCGCAAGAAGTGCATAAGCCCATTCCTCTTTCCATGCGAAAAATCAAAGGCGATGCCCGCCGCGCGATTACTTCCTATGACGAACCCAACCGAATGTAGCGAGCATTTCCATGAATGACGGCCTTGTCGAACAACTAAAACAACGCTTTCCCGACGGAATAATTGCGGAGCAAATTACTTCGGAGGCTTATCCAAGTGTCTGGGTGAAGAAAGAGCAGCTAGAAAGCGTGCTGAAGCATTTAAAAAGCATGCCTGCCCCTTTCTCGATGCTTTATGATCTTAGCGCTATTGATGAAAGTGAGCGCAAACATCGAGAAGACCAGCCTGCAAGTGATTTTAGTGTTATCTATCATCTTCTCTCCATGGAAAGAAATCAGGATCTACGTCTTAAAGTCGCTTTGAAAGATGAGCATGACATTCCAAGCATCACCGGTCTCTTTAAAAACGCGAGTTGGTATGAACGCGAAGTTTTCGATATGTTTGGTGTCCATTTTGCAGGCCATCCTCATTTAAAACGATTGCTCATGCCGCAGTCCTGGCAGGGCCATCCCCTTCGTAAGACCCATCCTGCGCGTGCAACAGAAATGGGCCCCTATCAGCTTAGTGAAGAAAAAGAGCAGCACGAGCAAGATCTTTTGCTCTTTAAGCCTGAAGAATGGGGGCTGAAAAATAGCGATGGCGAGCATGAGTTTATGTTTTTAAACTTAGGCCCTCAGCACCCCGGCACGCACGGCGTTTTACGCATTATTTTGCAGCTATATGGCGAAGAAATTGTCGATTCGGTGATGGATATTGGCTTTCACCATCGCGGCGCCGAAAAAATGGGTGAGCGGCAAAATTGGCATAGTTATATCCCCTACACCGATCGCGTCGATTATCTTGGCGGCGTGATGAATAACCTTGCCTATCTTTTGGCGGTAGAGCAGCTTGGTGGCATCGAGGTGCCCGAGCGGGCCCAATGTATTCGCGTAATGCTTTGCGAGTTATTTCGTATCGCAAGTCACCTCGTGTGGTACGGCACCTTTGCTCAGGATATTGGCTCGCTTTCGCCTGTGTTTTACATGTTCAACGATCGCGAACAAATTTTTAGAATCATCGAAGGCATAACTGGCGGCCGTATGCATCCGAGCTGGTTTCGCATCGGCGGCGTGGCCCATGATTTACCGGCAGGCTGGGAGCAGCCTATCCTCGAGTTTTGCGGCGGTTTTCATAAAAGCCTCAAAGATTATGATCGTTTGGTGATGGAAAATAGCATGTTTAAATCCCGTACCATCGGGATTGGTGCTTATTCGCAATCCGAGGCCATTGAATGGGGAGTAACCGGTGCTGGACTTCGTGCCACCGGATGCGACTGGGATTTTCGTAAAAAACGTCCTTATAGCGGCTATCAAAATTATCAATTTGATATTCCCACGGCAAAAAATGGCGATTGCTATGATCGTGGCCTGGTTCGTATCGAAGAAATGCGTCAGAGCGTGAGGATTATTGAGCAATGCGTTAAAGCTATGCCCAAGGGTCCAATAAAATCGAATCATCCGCTTACGACGCCGCCGAACAAAGAAAAAACGCTCGCTGACATTGAAACCATGATTCAGCATTTTTTGAATGTTTCTTGGGGCCCGGTTATACCGGCGGGCGAGTCCTCTTTTACTATTGAAGCGACCAAGGGTGCAAACTCATATTATCTTGTCAGCGACGGCACCAACCGTTCGTATCGAACCCGCATTCGTACCCCCTCTTTTGCCCATCTGCAGATGGTGCCTTTGCTTTCGCGCGGGACCACTATTTCAGATTTAATGGCCATATTGGGCAGCATTGACTTTGTGCTCGCTGATCTTGATCGCTAGGAGAAAAAAGTGCTGAGTAAGCAGGAAATAGCTGAAATTGACCACGAGATCACCAAGTTTCCGGTGCGTAAAAGTGCGTGCTTGGAAGCCTTGATGGTGGTGCAAAAATATCGTGGCTATGTGAGCGATGAAGCGCTTCGAGAAGTGGCAGATTATATCGGCATGTCGGCTACTGAGCTTGATGGTATCGCGACATTTTATAATCTTATTTATCGAAAACCCGTTGGCAAAAAAGTTATTCGACTTTGTGACAGCGTGAGCTGCTGGATTATGGGTTACGAGAATATTCGCAAAAAAATTCATAGCGAAATTGGTATCTCTTGGGGAGAAACCAGCGCTGACAAAAAATTCACGCTCCTTCCTGCGCAATGCCTAGGTACTTGTGATCGTGGGCCGGCCATGATGGTAAACGATAAGCTCTATCAAAATCTCAATGAAGAAAAAGTTGAACTGATTCTTAAATCCGAAAACTTAGAGGAGAAAGACCATGATAAGACCTCTCACCGGGCTCATGAACGCCACTGGTCTGCCCCTTAGTTTAGCGGACTACCAAAAGGGACATGGCTACGAAGGTGTGCGTAAAGCACACACAATGAGCAGTGCCGAAATTATTCAGTTATTAAAAGATGCTGTTTTACTCGGACGCGGGGGCGCAGGCTTTAGCACCGGCATAAAAATGAGTGCGGTACCGCCTAAACTTGACCCAGAGCAAATGCGCTATCTCGTAGTAAACGCCGATGAAATGGAGCCTGGTACTTTTAAAGATCGTTGGTTGCTTGAAGGCAATCCTCATCAACTTATCGAAGGCGTGATGATTGCTGCCCATGCCATTGGCGCAAGCGTTGCCTATATATTTTTGCGTGGTGAATATAAAACTGCGCAGCATTATCTTGAGCATGCACTGCACGAGGCAGAACAAGCTGGGGTACTTGGTGCCCTTAAAATTTACGTGCACATGAGTGCTGGCCGCTATATTTGTGGCGAAGAAACCGCGTTGCTCAATGCTCTTGAGGGCCGACGAGCGACGCCACGGGCTAAACCCCCCTTTCCTCAAACCAGCGGTCTGTGGGGTAAGCCTACGGTCGTGCAAAACGTGGAAACCGTCAGCAATCTGCCCCACATTATTCGCGAAGGCGCCGAATGGTTTAAAAGTCTAGGTAAAGCCATTGATGCTGGGACAAAAATTTACGGCGTAAGCGGCAAGGTGAAGCGTCCAGGCGCTTTTGAGTTGCCCATGGGTACGACAGTGCGAGAAATTCTCGAAGAGCACGCAGGCGGCATGCAAAATGGTCTAAAACTGAAGGCCTTTTTGCCGGGTGGTGCTTCCACCGATTTTTTGGGCTTGGATTTTCTCGATGCAGCAATGGATTACAGCTCCATGGCGCAAAAAAGAACACGCATGGGAACTGGCACCATGATCATTCTTGACGACCATACTTGCCCCGTCGGTATGCTTGTTAATTTGGAACGTTTCTTTAAACAAGAATCGTGTGGTTTTTGTACTCCTTGTCGCGAAGGCTTGAACTTTGTGCATGAGACGCTTTGCGCCATTGAGCGAGGAGAAGGCGAAGAAAATGATTTGGCAATTTTGGAACGCCATGCTCGTTTGCTAGGCCCCGGCACGACTTTTTGCGCTTTAGCACCCGGAGCTTCTGCGCCTTTGATGTCAGGCTTAAAACTTTTTCGCGAAGAATTTTTAGAACATATTGCCCAAAAGCGCTGCCCCTACGGCAACTAAAGGACCTTTGGCATGGCAACGATTTATATTGACCAAAAAGCATATGACGTAAATCCAAGCAATAATTTGCTCGAAGCAGCCTTGGCTCATGGTCTTGATCTGCCCTATTTTTGTTGGCACCCCGCCTTAGGCTCAGTCGGCTCATGTCGGCAATGCGCAGTGCAGCATTTTCAAGATGAAAATGACACCCAAGGCCGCATGGTCATGGCCTGCATGACGCCGCTTAAAGAAGGCGCGCGCTTTGGAATCAATCACCCCACCTGCAGTGATTTTAGAAAGCAAGTGATCGAATGGATGATGATCAACCACCCTCACGATTGCCCTGTGTGCGACGAAGGTGGTGAATGTCATTTGCAAGATATGACCGTGATGACGGGCCATAATGATCGACGTTTTCGCTTTAAAAAGCGCACCTTTCGCAATCAAGATTTGGGCCCGAAAATAAATCATGAAATGAATCGCTGCATCACCTGTTATCGCTGCGTTCGTTATTACAAAGATGTCGCTGGTGGCACCGATTTACATGCTTTTGCTAGCAGTGGGCGGGTTTATTTTGGCCGGCATAGCGAGGGGCCTCTTGAAAGCAATTTTAGCGGCAATCTTGCTGAAGTATGCCCGACCGGCGTTTTTACCGATAAAGTATTTCATCAACATCATATCCGGAAATGGGATTTAGAAACCGCGCCATCCATCTGTCAGCAATGCAGTGTGGGCTGTAATATTTCTCCTGGCGCTCGCTACGGACAGCTGCGACGCATACAAAATCGCTATAATCACGACGTCAATGGTTATTTTATTTGCGATCGCGGCCGTTTTGGGCATGAATTTGTTAATAGCCCTCTTCGATTAAAGACCGCTAAAATTAACGGGCAAGAAGCGCCGATTTCCGTTGCCAATGAAAAGCTTAAAGACTTGCTCAAAAATGCCAAAAAGATTGTTGGTATCGGCAGTGCCAGAGCATCCCTCGAAGCGAACTGGGCCTTAAAGCAAATTGTGGGTAGCGATAATTTTTATGAGGCCGAGACCCTTCTTACGCATCAGAGTGTTAATGAAGTCTGCTCTGCGCTCGCTAAGTTTGAAGGCCGATGTGCCTCGTTAAAGGATATTAGAGCGGCGGATACCATCGTGGTGATCGGCGAAGATATCAACGAAAGCGCGCCAATGATGGCGCTTAGTTGCCGACAAGCCTTGCAAAATTATGCCCAAGAAAAAGCTTTCAAAGAGCAAGGTATTGCTTCATGGAATGACACAGCGGTGCGAGATTATGCACGCGGCAATCAATTGCCTTTTTTCTCAGCGCATACCAGCGCCACAGGCCTCGATGATATTGCCCAAGAAAAATGTGTGCTTGAAAGCAAAGAACTTCTCGCGCTGGTTGAAGCGCTTTGCGACTCTATAAATGGCAAAGCTACAGAGCAAAGCTCGTGGATTAAAGCCGCTGCCCTCGCCCTAAAAAATGCGCAAAGGCCTGTCATTATCTCTGGCACAAGTACGCATACTCCTTTGCTCATTAAAAAGATTATGCATCTCGCCGAATTGCTTGGCACCGCTAAAATTTCTTTGGTCGTTCCCAAGGCCAACAGCATTGGACTAAGCGTGCTTAAGGCCAAATCGATGGAGAGCATCAAAGAGAGCGTTGACGTGGTCATTGCGCTCGAAAATGATTTTCACGATGATTTGCCTGAGTTTGCAGCGCAGTTTCAAAAACAGGTTAAACACTTAGTTTTGATTGACGCCCTTGAAACATCGAGTTCAAAGCATGCATCGATTATTTTGCCGTGCCTAAGTTTTGCTGAGAGTACCGGTTCACTCATCAATCAAGAAGGCCGACTGCAGCGCTATTTTAGTGTCTTTGCTTCAAACTTGGTTGGCGTAGAAAGTGCTTGGCGTATGTTGCTTCCCTTCCTAGCCAATCAAAACTTCAGCACGAATGATGAACTATGCGCTGCACTAGCTCGCGATTTAGGCTGGCCGGAAAGTATTTTTAGCGAGCTTTTTAAAGCGAACTTCAAAGTGATGGGCCATAAAATTGCACGTCAAAGCCTAGAATATAGCGGCCGCACTGCCATGAATACGCATGTATCTATGCACGAGCCTAAGCCGCCTCGCGATCCTGATTCGCCCTTGGCCTATTCGATGGAAGGCGCGCGGACAAAAATTCCTTTGCCTTTGGTATCGTCTTCTTGGGAGCCGCGTTGGAATTCCGTGCAAGCCTCCTTTAAGGATTCGCTCCATGCGCGGAATGAGCCTGACTATGAGGGAAGTGGCGTGAAGATTTTTGAGCATTTGAAAAAAGCGCCCACTGAAGGTCTGCGAGGACAATCATGATAGAAGAAAGTGGTCTTTTGTGGGCCATTATCACGCCCATCCTTGCTCTTTTGCTGCCACTTACGATGGGAGCTATGCTCATTTGGGCTGAGCGGCGCTTACTTGCAGTCTGGCAAGATCGACGCGGGCCAAATCGTGTGGGGCCATTTGGTCTTTTGCAAGTGGTGGCTGATGCTATCAAAATGTTCTTTAAAGAAGACTGGATCCCACCTTTTGCGGATAAGAAAGTTTTTATTTTGGCCCCTGCCATAATCATATTTGCCATTCTTGCTAATTTTTCTCTTATTCCGTGGGCACCAGGATTTGTCGTATTTGATTCGCCAGTGGGCCTCTTGCTTTTTTTCGCTTTGTCGTCGTTGGGAACCTATAGCATTGCTTTTGCTGGCTGGGCTTCGCAAAATAAATATGCGCTTTTGGGTGCAATGCGTAGCGTCGGACAAATGGTCGCCTATGAAGTTTTTATGGGTCTTTCGCTCATGGGCATTGTTATTAAAACTGGCTCATTTCGGCTCATCGATATTGTTGATGCGCAAACTGCCCACTGGAACATTTTTAGTCAAATCTTAGGATTTATAGTGTTCTACATAGCGGCCTTAGCCGAAACTCATCGCCTTCCTTTTGACTTACCTGAGGCTGAAAGTGAGCTCGTCGCTGGTTTTCACGCTGAATACAGCGGCTTAAAATTTGGTATGTTCTTCGTTGGCGAATACATGGGTATTACTCTCATGTCTGCGATGATGACTATTTTATTTTTCGGTGGCTGGCATGGCCCTTTTCTGCCGCCCTTCTTGTGGTTTTTCATCAAGACTTGTCTTTTAATCGCAACTTTTATTTTGATTCGCGCGGCGCTTCCACGTCCGCGTGTGGATCAACTTATTGTTTTTGGCTGGCGCATTCTCTTGCCTTTGAGTTTATTAAACCTTTTGCTGAGTGCGTTTTTCGTGATCATTTAGGTGGTTTAAACAATGCTGAGTATAATAAAAAGCATCTGGGTGGTCTTATCGCATAGCTTTACCAAGGCCTCGACGAGAAATTATCCAGAAGAAAAACCTACACTTTCGCCACGCTATCGCGGACGCATCGTACTTACGCGCGATCCTGATGGCGAAGAGCGCTGCGTTGCTTGTTATCTGTGCTCAAGCGCTTGCCCGGTGGATTGTATTGCTATTGAAGCCGCCGAAGATGAGCGTGGCCGACGTTTTCCTAAATCATTTCGCATTAATTTTTCGCGCTGCATCTATTGCGGCATGTGTGAGGAAGCCTGCCCTACTCTAGCTATTCAGCTCACGCCTGATTATGAAATGGCTGAATACCGCCGTGCCAATATGGTTTATGAAAAAGAGGATTTACTCATTTCTGGCACAGGAAAGGCTCCTGGCTATAACTATTATCGAGTCGCAGGACTCGCTATCCAGGGAAAAGATAAGGGGCAAGGCATAGGCGAAAAGGCACCCGTCGATATTCATAGCCTCATGCCTTAGGAGTTTTATGGAGAGCTTATTTTATTTACATGCGATTTTGGCTGTTATTTGTATGGCCTTCGCGATGATTATTCGGCATACCGTCCATGCGCTTTTGGCCATGATAGGATCACTGCTCTTTTTAGCCGTGAGCATGTATATTTTATCGGCTCCTATGGCGGCAAGCTTGCTCGTCATTGTCTATGCCGGAGCAATCATGGTGCTCTTCGCGTTCGCCATCATGCTTTTGCAAGTGCCGGTACCAGGTCTTAGCTCTACTCTTCCTCAAAAAAGATCTTTGCTTCTTCCCTTGATCGGTTTTGCGCTTTTTTGGAGTGAACTTTCATTTGTCTTAAGGAATGAGCTTTTAGACCCACAAGGTCCTCCTTCAAGCATCAAGCTTATCGCACAGGCATTATTCGTGAAATATGGTTATTTGGTTGAACTTTGCTCAATGCTTTTACTCGCGGGCCTTGCGGCCGCAGTATATGTTGGCGTCAATTTCATGGCTCATGCCCGGCCAGTCGAGGTAAAAGACTCATGATTCCACTTGAGCATATTTTAATGATATCCGGCGCTTTATTTGCCTTGGGGCTTTTAGGGCTTTTATTGCAGCACAATTTATTGCGTTTGCTCTTAGCTGTGGAAGCCATGTTTAACGGCGCCGCTTTCGGCTTTATTGGAACCGCAATTCATCTAGGCAATGTCGAAGGCCATGTGATGTTTTTAACCATCCTTGCAGTCGCCGCAGCAGAAGTTTGTATAGCACTCGTCATCGTTCTTAATTACGACCGCTTATTTAAGACACTCGATAGTGGTGCGCTCGAAGGGGCAAGCAATGAGTAATCCATTTTTAATTCTCGCTATGCCACTGCTATCTTCACTCGCGCTGCTTTCTAGTCACAGCTATTCCAAGAAATTGCTCTTTTCGTTCATTGCATTCGGTGGCGTTTTTGTCTCCGCAATTTTGTCTCTTTCTCTTCTTTTTCTCCCTTCTCATGCTATCGCTGCTACTTTTACACTCTTTAACTGGCTGCCCGCGTTTCTTGATTTTGATGGCATAGATTTTGCTTTGCGTCTTGATAGTCTTTCTATCACTATGTGTCTTACCGTGAGCTTCGTTTCTTTGTGGATTATTTTATATTCTCTTGAATATATGGCTCACGAAGAAGGAAAGACGCGCTTTTTTGCCGTGGTAAACTTATTTGTTTTTTTCATGCTGCTGCTCGTTTTGGCTGACAATCTTTTGCTCCTCTTCGTTGGCTGGGAAGGCGTGGGCATTTGTAGTTATCTTTTGATTGGGTTTTATATCGAAGAGCCTAAAGCTGAAGCGGCCGCTATGAAAGCTTTTCTCATCACCCGCATTGGCGATGTGTTTTTACTGATCGGTATAATTTTGTGCTTTATCCTTTTTGGCACACTTTCAATGCATGAAATAATTGAAATGGCGAGTGTTGAATATCCGCAGGGAGCCACCTTGCTCACCATCGCCGCCTTTTGCATTTTAGGAGGCGCGGTAGGAAAATCTGCGCAATTGCCTCTGCAAAGCTGGCTTGCTGATGCCATGTGGGGCCCCACTCCCGTAAGTGCTTTGATTCACGCGGCCACGATGGTTACAGCGGGGGTGTATTTGATTGCACGTCTTGGTGGGCTGTTCTTCCTCTCTACAGAGGCTGAAGGCGCAGTGCTTATCGTTGGCCTTGCCACCATGCTTTTTGCGGGGCTTGTTGCGTGTCTTCAACATGACATGAAAAAAGTTCTAGCTTATTCGACCATGAGCCAATTGGGCTATATGTTCGTTGCCCTCGGACTTGGTGCTTATCAAGCCGCTGTTTTCCATCTTTTCACCCATGCTTTTTTTAAAGCGTTGTTATTTTTGAGTGCGGGCGTAATTGGCCATTCGCTGCACACCTACGACCTAAGAAAAATGGGCGGGCTTAAAGCAAAACATCCGCTCCTATTTTGGCTTTTCACCATCGGCGCTTTAAATCTCGTAGGATTGCCACTCGTGACGGCAGGCTTTTTTAGCAAAGAATGGATTATGAGCTACGCCCATAACGTTCCCATGGTGTGGTGGCTTGGCGTATTTGGCGCCTTCCTCACGGGGCTTTATACCTTTCGTATGTGGCTTCTCGCATTTTTTGGCAAGACACAAAGTACGTCCACCGCGATCCATGCCGGTTGGACTATGCTTTTGCCCCTAATAATTTTAGCGATATTCTCGCTAATTTTAGGATGGCTTGAAACACCGCATCTTATTGCTTCATCCCAAGTTTTTTCTAGGTGGCTTGATCCGAGTGTAGCAAGCATTGAGCTCGTCGGGGAAGAAAATTTCCTCAGCCTCTTTGCACCGAGTGGGGCCGCCTTGTTCGGCCTTCTCTTGGCAATGATCCTCGTAGGCAAAATTAGGCTCCAAAGTGGAGAGAATATCTTTCACCGATTGGCACAACGCGGCGGTGGCTTCGATATGCTTTATAACGCTATTTTTGTCATTCCTTTTCGCTGGCTTTCTTCGCTTCTACGCAAAGATGCGGTCCTTCTTTTTGAGCAGAGCTTAAGCCTCGTCACACGCTTTGGTTATCAAAAAATCTATCAGCTTCAAAGCGGAAAACTTACTTCTATGCTGGCTTTCTTCGTGCTTGCAGCACTCGTTGTAGCTTTTACGGCGGTTATCCTATGACACTTCTTCTTCTTTTAGCCATACCCTTTTTTGCAGGGCTACTCGCTCTTTTTGGAAAAAAAGAATCGCGGTGGGCACAGCTCATCACCTTGAGCTTCTTTGTGCTCGCTCTTGGGCTTCACCTTTACTTGGCCCAAAGTTTTTCTCCTGATTCAGAAGAGATGTATGCGCTCTCTTGGCAAAGGCCCTGGATAGCCTCGTTCGGTGTTAATTTTCATCTTGCCCTCGACAGCCTTGCTTGGTGGCTTATTCTTCTTTCTTTGATCATGGGCGTGTTAGCAAGCCTTTATGCCTCCTCGAAAACTCATGAAGCATCCTATTTTTCGGCTTTATCGTGGACAGTTTTTGGCGCCATTGGTTTATTTTTAGCAGCCGATACTTTTTTATTTTTTATCTTTTGGGAACTCTCCTTGCTGCCTGTTTATTGGATGCTTTTGACCCACAATCCAAAGCCGAGCAAAGCCGGGGCCTTAAGATATATCGTTTATACCCAAGCCAGTGGTCTTCTTTTGCTTATTGCCGTTTTAGGTTTGGCATTTGCGCATTTTAGCAGCTCGGGTGAGCTTAGTTTTGATTATCGGACTTTGATGAGTCTTGAATTACATAAATCGGTCGAAACTTTTTTATTTGCGC
>JBPOIV010000183.1:0-2915 GCA_052034245.1 Myxococcota bacterium | reverse complement strand
CTCGAAAAGTCTTCGGCTGAATACCAGGAAGAATTTTTGGGATGATAAAAACGAATTTTATTTTCGAGAGGGTCTAAAGCCGCGAGTATCACCCAGTTATTAATGACCCACGGCAAAATACCCTTATTATTTTTTATGACCTTCTCAATGACATCTTCTTTTTGTTCAATTACCACCAAGAGCCGAATAGGGTCATGCATCTCTGTCATTTGCACCGGCAGGCCCGTTCTTAGATCGTCATACAAACCATTGCCGACGCCGATGAGGCTCACAACATTATGCGAAAGCTTGCTGCCGCAGCCATAGATGGCAGGATCAAGCCGAGAGAAATAATAATCTAGATTAATACCTGCGCACACGGGAATAGCCGCAGACAAGACTTTATCGAGGAGAGCTCCTGAATCGTCTATGCTTGGGTCATAGCTTTGTAGCAGTGCTCGTCGATCAAGGTGGATACCGTAACTTCTTTTTCGTCGACCGACGATAAGGAGAGCGTTGGTGGCGTGCCCAAGTTCTGGTCGAGGTTCGAATAGAGCTTTTGAGCGATACATGACTTCTTTTATCGCCATAGTGGGCCCGCTATTTTTCTCGTGTAGAGCAAATTTTTTGCATCGCTCGACAGCGTTTTTCCTTAATGCGGTGATGGCATTATTCTTGAAGCGAATAAAGATGCCTTCTTGTCGAGGAGTGAGCGGAATATCAATAAAATATTCTATTTGATCATTGCAGGTATTATGAACGCCGCCTACAAATTTTGTCTCTTCAGGAATAACAATACCCTTTTCTCGAACACGTTTTCTAACATCTTCTCTATTAGCCATACTCGCAAAAACGCGTGCATTTACAGCGCCGGATCTGCCTGAACATGCGCCACAATCATAAGCGGCAAAGTGGGGATTATTCATACTCGTTGAGACATGACCGAAAATGAGCACGAGCGGCGCGAAATCGGCATGTAATCCCATATTCAATAAAGTTCCATAGACCCGCTCGGCCATTTCATCAACGCTATAGCCTAAAAATAGACCGTTGATGGTTTCTTCGTCCTTTCGCTCAAATACTGGTGGTGGCGTCGCATTTTCCTTTAAAAGTTGATGAGAAGCATGCCATTTGAAGGGTCGAAAAAAACTACTCATTAGGCGAAAAAGTGACAGATGACCGATGGTGCAGGCACTCAAAAAGCCAAATAGCGTTGAGTTTGCTCCATGACGCGTCATGAAGATGGTCAAATCTACAAGATTTGAATTCTTCTTTGCGTGGGGATCTTCGCTTTCTTGGATAATGTAGCAAGGAGAAATTAAAGGAGGGCAAATTTTTTGCGGCAAGCTGTCTGGTGATTGCAGATAGCAATCAATACCAAAAAACCCTGCTGTGCCAAAAGTTTCGAGGTCTGGGTCTTCCCCTTCGAGCAAACGTCGCAAGGAGCATTCCCGATCATCCATGCAAAAAATTGCTTGAAGCAAGCTTGGTTTCTTGGGCGTTTTTTCGTTTTTTATTAATAGTGAACTTACGTGCTCGTAATAGGTGTTTTCTAAGGCTCTTTGCCAAACTTTTTGCAAAAAATAGCTTGAGATAAATTCGCGAGCGTCCAGTGAAAGATCAAACTTATTGCTGCATATAAACCAAGCAAGAGAGAGATTTTCGATTCTATCCAAATTATGTTCTTTATTTTTTTCCTCTTCATACTGCTCTGTGCGAATGGGCGAGAAGGAATGATGTTGAATATATTGGCATTCGAGCGCAAGCTTGACGGCGCAAAGCTGCGCAATATCGATGTCGCAAGGATAACTCAGTGCATTTGGATTGAGCGAAATGACATTGACCATGCCTGACCAGCCAGGATGGGCAAGCAACAATTCTTCAAGATAGGGGCGATAGAGTTTTTCCGATACCAAAAGCTGCTTTAAAAAATAGGGAATTATTTCCTCTGGCGGCTTTCTTAGCACCTTTGCCAGCTCTTCATTATTTATCCCTGTGCCAAGCGGCATGGAGCTACTTTCGGCGAGCTCGGCCACTGTTTCCATAAAAGACTTCTTGCGGCTCAAATAAGGCCATAGGCTCACGCCTTGATCCACAAAAGAAGCCAAAAGCCTAAAGAGGAGTTGATGAACAGCATGATTAAAGCCTGCTCCAAGCTGCTGCACCATCAATGGTCGCAAGATTTTAGGCCGCGCCCTAAAGGTGTGTCTTTCTGGGAGCTGCTGATAAACAGTTGAAATTGTTTTTAAATCTATGCCATGTTTAGCGGCGATAAAATAAAGTATCTTTTCATCGATGACATAATCAAAAGAAAAAAGTGCCTGATAGAAAATATCCTTTTCCGCATGCAATTTTAGGGGCAGATGAAAATCAAGGGATTTTTTTAACCACGATTCGCTAATTGTTCCCTCTTTAAATTTAGAGCGATAATAAGAAAATTCCATGAAGGAGCGAGCCTCATAGAGCTCGCTCGCTTTTTTGACGGCGCTGTCAAAAGATTCATCCAAAAAAGAAACCAGAATATTTTGATGAATGAAATCCTTTATGGGACCTTGAACAGGCAAGAGTGGCGCAATTTCTAAAAGGTCGCAAAGAGCGCAATAGCTTTGATTATGGGTGTGCGTTTTCATAGGATTTATGCAAGTCTGCGTGTCGAGTGTGGATGCTCACTAATTCTCTTCAGCCTCTCAAAGCCAATCAAACTTAAGGTATGTCCATTTTCATCTTGTAGCGATGAGAGAAAAGCAAGGACAGTATGATCTATTAATTTCGCTTCGGTAAAATCTACGATCACTTCTTTGTTGTTTTTTAACTCGTTAGTAATGTTTTTTTGCAACGAATAATAATTGGAGAAAATAAGAGGACCGCGAATTTTTAAAATAGTTTTTTGGTCTTTGTGTTCCTGGACGAGATTTACGCTAAACAATTGGGTAATT
>JBPOIV010000305.1:0-5995 GCA_052034245.1 Myxococcota bacterium | reverse complement strand
GCCTGCATGCTCTCGCTGCCCTCTTTTAGAGCTTTGTCCACGCATTGGCGTCACTCATTGGCAATAAAAAAACCCCCCAGTTTCCCGGGGGGTTTTTGTTGGCTACTTAGGAATCGGTAGCTGCTCGAAGCAATAGAGGCGAGGTGGAGTTGATATCCCTCCTACTGGCACAACGGGCACGCCGTCGCACGTAAAAGGTGTGTCATTATCAATCCAGCTCAAGCTGGTGCCCAAGAGACCAACGCCACCCGTAGTGTCCACGGCAGAAGTCGACCAGTTGGTGCAAGAGCCATCAGCCAAATCTAAAGCTCCCAATGTCGTCGTACCCGTCCAAATCGGTGTAACACCAAGAGGGAGAGCATTATTATTTTCATCTCTATCGATAGGCGCCAAAAGATTTGATTGCAAGCTGATGAGGCCTGGCAAATCTTGAGTAACGACCGTACCGTTAGGGGTCATGTAAGGGCCTGTTTGACTTACTCTGGTCGATGCATCGTTGAAGCTATCGGAGATATATGCAACGAAGTTACCTGCTGCACTCACCACGCTTGGCACGGTACTTGCTGCCGCGAGTTGATTGCAGATACAATCTGCTGCTTGCAAGCCGGTTTGCGTATCCGAGCAAATGTTCGGGAAAGCAAGAGCTGCAGCGGCAGGAATATCGCCCGCAAGTTGTAAGCTTGTAACGAAAGCCAAGAGACAATCTGGATCAGCAACGTCGATTAATCCATCGCCGTCATTATCAAAACCATCATCGCAGATTTCAGCCACAGGCACCAAGGTACAAACGGGGCTACATGCATCGGCTGGCAAAGTATTTCCATCATCGCATTGCTCATCGCCTTCGATGATACCGTTACCGCATACAACAATGCGGCAGAGCTGATCGCAACCATCGCCATTGATATCGTTGCCATCATCGCATTGCTCACCTGCATCAACAACGCCGTTGCCACAATCTTCTACCTGACAGGTTGAGGAGCAGCCGTCACCACTGATGGTGTTGCCGTCTTCGCATTGTTCAGGAATGCTTGCTTCAGGCTCAAGGAAGCCGTTACCGCATACAGGAACTTGGCAAATAGCGCTGCAGAGTGGGCCGCCTACAGTATCGCCATCATCGCATTGCTCGCCGGCATCAAGATTGCCATCGCCGCATGATTCAAGCTGGCAGCTTGCCGAGCAGCCATCACCGTCAGCGGTGTTGCCATCTTCGCATTGTTCAGCTGGAGGACTTAGTACGTTATCACCGCAGACTGCTAGTTGACAGTTGAATGCGCATAGACCAACACTTGGAGGCTCACAAGCTTCGTTAGCTTGAATGATACCATCGCCGCATGTTTCGAGTTGGCAAAGTGCACTACAACCGTCGTTTGGCAACACGTTACCATCTTCACAAGTTTCACCTGGATCGATGATGCCGTTACCGCATACGCGCAACTGACAAAGTGGGCTGCAGGTTGGGCTACCTAGTGGGCCTGCATCGCATTGCTCACCTGGATCAACAACGAGATTGCCGCATACTTCGTTTTGGCATGTTGGCGAGCAACCATCGCCGCCGACATTATTGCCATCTTCGCATTGTTCTGGAATAGCTGCTTCAGGCTCAAGGAAGCCGTTACCGCATGCAGGAATTTGACAAATACCACTGCAAAGTGGGCCTCCACCTTGGTTGCCGTCATCACATTGCTCACCTGGATCAACCACGCCATTGCCGCAGCTCTCGAGCTGACAGGTGGCGCTACAACCATCACCATCAACTACGTTGCCATCTTCGCATTGTTCTGCTGGGGGACTGAGAATTGAATCGCCGCAAGTTGCGATTTGGCAATTAAAAGTACAGTTGCCAACGCTTGGTGGTTCGCATCCTTCGTTTTCTTGAATAATGCCATCGCCGCAGCTTTCTAATTGGCAGGTAGCACTGCAACCATCGTTCGAAACAACGTTGCTATCATCGCATCCTTCACCTGGATCGAGAATGCCGTTACCGCACACGCGTAGTTGGCAAAGTGGGCTGCAAGTTGGGCTCCCTAGAGGACCTGCATCGCATTGCTCGCCAGCATCAAGAACGAGATTGCCGCAGCGCTCGATTTGGCAGGTAGGTGAGCAGCCGTCGCCAGCTTCGGTATTACCATCATCACAGGTTTCATTGAGGTTCAAAATGGAGTTGCCGCATACTTCGAGTTGGCACGATGCGCTACAACCATCGCCATCTACTTCGTTACCATCATCACACACTTCGCCGACGTTAACTACGCCGTCGCCGCAGCTTTCCAAGGTACAAGTAGCGCTACATCCATCGCCGCCCACAACGTTGCCATCATCGCATTCTTCAGTTGGAGACGCAGTGATACCATCACCACATTCTTCAACTACACAACTCGCACTGCAGCCATCACCATTGACTCTATTACCGTCATCGCATCCTTCATTGGTACCCCGATGTCCATCGCCACAAAAACGATTGATCGTTTCAGTCACCGGAACGGGTACAGGAACGGGCACTGGAACGGGAGGAGGTGGTGGTGGTGGTGGAATAATGCCACCACCACCGCCTCCGCCGCCATCAGGAGGAAGTACTTCAATGCCAGGCGCCTGTTCAGCCGATTTTGGCCTTTCTTCTGGGATAACCACTTCTACCGATGGTGCTTTTTCAGCATTGGTTCTAGGTCTTTCCGCAATAGAACGATTTGAAGGATTTTTTGACGGCCCCTTTCCACTACAGCCACCTAAGGCAAGCAGAAAGATAAGGCCAATGGAGATGCGACAACACATATATATACTCCCTGAGGCAATATACGAACGAAAAATGCAGTCTTGATAAGCAATCAAGAAGCCTTTACAAGTATATAACTGATGTCATCAAAGTATTTTTTATTGACGTAAAAATATTTTATCAAATACAAGATAAATACTTACAAAAATAAACCACACGGTAACTTTTTAGCATACACAATAGAAGGCATAGTACGCGTGCGATAAAGACCTACAGGGAGCGGTGGTCTTAGGCTGCTAAAATGCAAAAGAAGGCTTCTTATAGGTCTTATATTCAAAACGATGCTTATTAAGTTTTTTTGAATTTTTGCTTTATCTCAGATGAAAGCACCGCTTCGATTCTTAATGGTTTCACCCTTGAAAATCTTTACTATCTAGAAACAAAAAACGGGGCGAATTTTTACTCGATAAGCTGATAAAAATCTTCAGGGATAGCGCATTTAAAGTGATAGAATTTATCAAGGCGAAAACTCAAAGATCGCGCATGCAAAGCATGACGGGGATGGATGAGGTCTCCTTCGCTAATTTCCCCTTTACACCAGCTATCGAAAAAACTCTCGCCGTGACAGTATATTTTATCACCAATAATAGCATGACCAATCAGACTTAAGTGTGCACGAATTTGATGCTGACGGCCTGTATAAGGCCTGCAAAAAACCAGACTTCGTTGTCTTTTTTTGCTATATAAAAAAGGCCTAATTTTTGTTGTCGCTTCTTTACCCTTTGGATCCTCGATCATGCGAATGGCAACAAGACCCCGAGAGCCCTGCAAAGCCAAAGGCTTATTGATTATCTGCGCCTGCACAAACTGGCCTTCCACGACGGCAAGATAGGTTTTCTTCACGCCACCCCTCATGAATAAACCCTTGATCTTAGCTTCAAACAAACGATTTTTCGCACAAATAACCAGGCCTGAAGTTTCTTTGTCTATTCGATGACACGGGTTAATTTTTTGACCAGGAAAGCTAAGGCGCAACCAATGAGTAAGCGTTTTATAAAGACAATTAGCACTAGGATGAATGCTAACGCCATAAGGCTTATTAATAACTAAAATATTAGAATCCTCATAGACAATTTTTATATCAAATTTATGTATATCAGTTTTATCATCAGGAGCTTCACGAATAAGCGTCGCCATCTGCCCTACTTTGACACGCAAAGAGAGCTTGACGGGCTCGCCATCAAGCAAAAATTCCTGGGCCTTGATAATGCGTTGAGCACGTGCACGAGAAATGCGGCCGATATGACGTTTGAGACATTGATCAGCTCTCAGCCCATGCATTGCCGACGAGACGGGCCAAGAGGATCGAACTTTTTCCATTATTTACCGCACTGCGAACTTAACTTGACCAAGGTCTTCGTTTCATCGATTTGCCAGCTTTGGCCTGCAACCAAAGTCCCCTCTTTGCCATGGGCTCGAATCCAAAATTTATCGCGCTCAGGAGGGAACTCTTCTTTAAAAGTATAATAACGCTGTGGCAATACGACTCTTTGCTCCTTCACCAACAGCTCATCCAAAGCCGCAAAATGGTCATGTTGCTGATGATAAAGTTTTTGGGCGGCATATATTTGGCCCAGAGAAAATTTGGCTTCGCTTTCCATGGAGCGACACATAAAAGCATCATAACGCGCATACACGATGCTAAGGAGCATAATAAAAAGCGCAAAGATAATCCCTATTTCTATTGTTCTAAGTCCTTTCCAAAATCCTTTTCTCATGGCATACCCAGGTAGTCTTTTAAGCATATTGTACGCGAAAACTCGCTCGGGCACCGTAGCGATTTTTGTAAACTAAAGTCAAGGGAGCGTCACTCATGGCTCAAACGAAAGCGCCACCATTCACCCTTTATGAATACCGGCCTTCCCCATTTTGTGTTGCTGTTCGCATTGCGCTCAATGAGTGTGAAGTAAGCTTTACCCCTCGTGAAGTTGACCACGACAAACCACGCACAGCCGCCTTTTTAAAACGCAGTCCCTTTGGGACCCTGCCCGCATTGGTTGAGCATCGCCCTGGTGGCGAACTGGCCATCTTTGAAACTACCGCTATTTTGCTTTTTTTAGCAGAACGATTTCAAGACAAGGCCTTGGGCTTTCATGATTTATCCTCAAAGGCACAAAGTCTTTCCTGGCTGAGCTTTATTTCTACCGGCTTTGCAGTCCAGCTTTGGTCTGCCCTCGAAGAAGCAAATCCTAGCGCAGGCGCCGAGCCACGCGCGAGCATGGTTGAGCATAAAACTCAAGAGTTTTTCACTACACTCGATATTCTCGATAAACATCTTGCACGACGAGCCTTTTTGTCGGGAGATTATTCAGTGGCCGATACTTATGCCACACCTCTTTTAGATATGCTCGAAATGGTCAAAGGCATGGAGCCCGATGCTTATCCCCATGTTTTCTCGTGGCGCGAGCGTTTACGTACGCGACCAAGTTATAAGGGTGTTTGGCCGAACGAGAAAGAAATAAAATAATTAAAGATTGAAAAAAACTTCAAAGCTATATTTATTTATTGTTAAAAATTTGTTCTCTCTCATCTAAATTTTCATTATTTGAGGTGAACAAATGAAGTTATTTTTTTTGTCATTTATTTTTTCACTTAACTCGAATCTTTTTGCGGGCATTGATTTTTCGTCAATTGATACTTCAGGACTCAGCATTAAGGTATCGAGGAACAGTCTTTTTGAACTAAATATTTCTAGAGAAGGGAGAACCAACGCTGAGGGTTGGTGGGAGGCACCATTAAGCCCGAGCGTTTTGGCAGAAAAAATAAACAAAATTTTAGCCGATGGTGGCAAAAACGAAAAATTCGAAGCAAGGTTTTATAGCGAAACAGTTTTTTCTGAAAAAAAGGTCCAAGCACTACTTAAAAATAGTAAGTACATTTGGAAATATGTACACGATGACTCCAACTGTACTATCAAAATCGTGCCAACGAGCCAGAAGCCTAGAGCTAATAGAGAGTTCGGAAATTCTATTAACGGCAGGATGTTTATAGCCCCATTGAAAGGCCTATTTTCGCAGCGCATGGGGAGCGATATTTCTGCGGACCTAAAAAATGGACAAGGCGATGCTGGTGAAGAGCCAAAAAATGAGCAAGCAGAATTTTTTCCCGAGCAAAGTTACTTCGATGAATGGCAGAATTATAGCTTTGTTTATGTGGTGAAAATAAAATAAATCACCTTCACAATGACTGGCACTAGTTGTCATCCTTATCAAAATGGCTGGC
>JBPOIV010000105.1:0-6904 GCA_052034245.1 Myxococcota bacterium | reverse complement strand
GGAGATATGCAGCAAGGCGAGTCAACCATTAGATTACCTAAACAGCATTTTCTAACGCGGCTTCGTCATTGCGAGCGCAGCGCGGCAATCCAGAGAAGCTGGCTCGACGCTCAAGCATCACCGTCTTTTTGCCGACCCAAAGGGATGGGCCGTGTACTTACACGGGCAGAACGACGCCGGAGATATGCAGCAAGGCGAGTCAACCATTAGATTACCTAAACAGCATTTTCTAACGCGGCTTCGTCATTGCGAGCGCAGCGCGGCAATCCAGAGAAGCTGGCTCGAAGTTCTATCGCCACGGCTTATGCTTCGTCTTGCCACAACAATAAATAACGACAGCATTTGCTAGATCTATAGGAATCCTTAAACCACAGCCCAATAATTCCCTTTATGACAGGCAAAATAAGGGCGTGAGATAGGAAATCTTTTAAAAGAATCCCTTTATCTCACGCCATCATTTTCAGCACAAAAACTAAGCCATCAATTCTTCAAGCTCATTCTCATCGATGTCCATATTGGTGTAGACGTTTTGCACATCATCAAGATCTTCTAGACCTTCAACCATCGCGAGCAATTTTCTGGCATTGTCGCCGCTTACTTGCACCACATTGTCCGGTATCATCGTTAGCTCACTGCCGTCAGGAATGAGTTCAGCTTTTTCAAAAGCGTCTTTCAAGCTTAGATATTTTTCAGGAGCACATAAAACAGTGAAGCTATCGCCTTCTTCGCTCACTTCTTCCATGCCGTGCTCAAGCCCTACTTCAAGGAGCTGATCTTCGCTTTTCACTTTTCCGCCCGCACTGGCTTTAGTAAAAGACAGCTGACCCTTTTTATGAAAACTAAAAAGAACCGATCCCGTAGCACCAAGATTGCCGCCTTTCTTTTGAATTACGGTTCTTACATCGCTCAAAGTACGGTTGCGATTATCGGTCATGCATTCTACGACTATTGCCACGCCACCTGGGCCATAGCCCTCATAAACGAGCTCTTCCATGTTGCCGCCCTCGCCACCAAGACCTTTGGCGATAGCGCGCGTAATATTATCCTTGGGCATATTTGCGTAGCGCGCATCGTCTATTGCTTTGCGCAAACGGGGATTTGAGCCCGGATCTTCGCCACCCATGCGAGATGCCACGGTGATTTCTCGAATAATCTTGGTCCAGATCTTCGAGCGCTTCGCATCTGCAGCACCTTTTTTATGTTTAATTTTGGACCATTTATTATGACCTGCCATGTGTATCCTCGATAACAAAAAAGCTATAGCCCTGCACAGGCTTGAGCTAGGCTCGAATAGCAATAATTATTTGCTTCATCTAGCCCCTTAGGATCGCGCTTTTTGATACTTTGTTCAATTTTTGCCGGCCAAAGATGCCCGGCGTAGCGGTCAAGAATAGTATTTTGACCTTTTATCAAGGTTATGGTGGTGGGAAGAGTATTGCTCAGTCCATTGCACAATGTTTTCTGCTTCAAGCGAATGAAGCTCACCAGCTTTTTCACTGCATGAGCCTCTTCTTCATAGTCCCTAGCGACAATTCTCAGATAATGCTTGGGCCCAAGCTCTAGACTTTCGTCCGCAGAAATCAGCTGACACTGATGAGAAGATAAAGCAGTATCTAAGCGCACAAAAATATCCGAAAGAAGAAGATTTTCATCACTAAAATTATAGTATTCAATAAACTCGCCCTTCGTTTCAGGCTTAGTACGCGGATGAACAAACACTTCCGAAAGCGTGAGCCCCGAAGGCGCACTCGTTGCCACCGATGCCTTAGCAAAGAGCGTCTGCCCCTGATAATCCCGGCTTTTCACCATCAAATGATACTTAGTATTGGGCTTTAAATTAGGAATAAAGATATAACTTAAAAATTCTTTCTTTAGTTTTTTCCTTAGAAAATTCATGGGACAAAACTTCCCACCACAATCCAAAGAATGCTCGTCTTCACCAAAATACACTTCGCTTTGATGATCCTGATTTAATTGCCACCGAATTTCTAGGCCATGAGCGCCAGACCAGACTCGAGCTGGCGAAACTTCCTCTAGCTTTGGCGCATCATCACCCGTCTGGAAGTGTATGGGTTCAATAATTGAGATGCGATTATCTAAATTAACAATCCGATTGAAGTGAAAACAATAGTCATTTTTAGCCTTTAGTTGCCCTGCTCTAATGCCTAGCTCCAGTCGCTTTTTATCGGGACTCAATTTCATAGATTCGACATCGAGAGCCTCGCCTAGCGGTGTCTTGAGCTCAACCGCATTATCATCGCTGAGCCATATTGGTTTATCAAAATCAAATAAGAAATAAATTTTATTTTGTGGAACAATCAGCGATGTACTTTTATCTTTATTTGCAAAAACTATATTTGCTGGCGCTCTTTCAATATATATTTTATGTTTAAGATAATACTTATCATTCTCAAAAAAATATAAGGCATAGCTTAGCCCCCCAATCAAGTGTTTTTTTGGCTTCAAAATATAAGTATTTTTGTCTTTTATTTTTTTCAAGGTATAGGAAATTTTCTCATTACTAGCGAGTTTTTCAATTACATTTTTTTCCTGGTACAGCATTAAAATAAGTTTTTCGTTGAGTTCTTTTCGAGGTAAAAAAGTTTCAAGCTCAAGAGTGGGCGCTTCTTCGGCAATGCGCTCAGGGCTAAAGCGCATTTCTGAAAGCTCCTCGTCCTTAGGCTCAATGCCTTTTTCACAGCTCATTATCGCCGCTCCCAAAAATAGCAAAGTGAATATTTTTTTCATGGATTCTCACTCCTTTGAAAGGAGCTAAAAAGTCCGTCACTTAAAGAATCCAAATAAGCCGCTATTTCGCCCAGGCGTGCTTCTTGCTCGCGAAAAGAATGTTCGCTTTTAGAAGCAGGTCTTTCTTCGTTGAGTTGCTGGTACAGAAAATAGTTTTTATGCACTTCTTCACGAATTTTTTCTCGCGCTTCCAATTTTTTTAAACCGATTTTGGCTATTTCTAGTTCCGATTTATGAAAGATCAGATCTCCTAACTCAAAAGTCGCATTAATCCCAATACCAAAAGTGGTTCCAGAACGATTAATGGCGCTATCTTTACGGCTTGGCAAAGCTTTTTCGGTGGCTGCATCATGCCGATCCACATCACCTTCAAGACTAAGTTTAGGCAACCATGCCGAAGCGCGCGCACGTTGGCTCAAGTTTTTGTCGCTGGCGTAGGCCACATCGAGATGGTGGAAAATTTTTCTTTCCAAGCTTGCTAAGTCAATCACTGGAGCTTTGGGGATGCTAAATGTTGCGGGCTGAGGAAGAACACTATTTTTCTTCGCCACTGGCTTTTTCGAGACTATGAGAATTTTATCCTCTATGGCCGCATATTTTTTGGCACTCATTCCCGGGATGGATAAGAGCTCATCGGCAGATGTAAAAAGCTTTATTTGGCGCTGGCGTAAAATGGCATCAGCGACGGTCTTACCGATGCCCGGCAGCAAAGCGATTTGCTCGCTTGAAGCTTGATTAATATCCACTGCTTGAAAGCCAAATGCCAACTGAGGCAGCAAAAAAAATATAATGAGTGTTTTCATGCTTTAGACATAAAGCGTGTTCAGGAAAATATGCTCCGTCACTTGACGGATGGGCAAAAAAAAACCGGCTGAAGCCGGTTTCTCAAATATTATTTAATATTTTTTAACGACCATAACCGCCGTTACGTCGGTCGCCGCCATCACGGCCACCGCGTCCACCGCCGCCGCCGCTACGTCCGCCACGATCACCACCGCGATCGCCGCCGCGTTCGCCGCCACGGTCACCACGTTCAAAAGAAGGTCGTGCACTAGGTGGGCGTGCATGCGACACAACTAAAGATCTATCTCCAGCAGGCGAATCAGCCATACTCAAGGCATCGGTTGCTGCTGCTTCATCATCAAAGGTAATAAATGCAAAACCCTTCGAACGACCAGAAAATTGATCGTAAATAATCTTAATATCTACGATATTTTCTTTAAATTTACTGAATGCTTGTTCCAGGTCATCTTCTTTCCAACTGAAAGGAAAATTACCAACATACAGTTTATTTTGCTGTTCCATTTCTACTATTCTCCGTCACGCAAATGCGATCCATAAATCAACTCTAAAAACGTGTGCATGAAGGAAACAACCAGGGATTGCTTCAAGTCAGTCGAAAGAGCGTCATGAATACTTTTCTTAGTCCGGTGTAGGCTAAATAATCCGATTTTACAATGGACCCAAACAATTTAAACCAAAGCCATAGCATGAAAGCCCGCATCTACGTGAATTACCTCAGCTGTGATCGCCGAGGATAAGTCGCTGGCAAGAAATAAAGCAGTGTGTGCCACTTCCATGGGAGTAATAGCTCTTCTAAGGGGTGATTTTTCACGGGTTTTTTCGACCATCTCATCAACATCACCAATAGATTTAGCCGCGCGAGATGCATAAGGACCAGCGCTGATAATGTTAATGCGGTGCCCATATTCACCAAGCTGCCAGGACAGCATACGCGCATCACACTCCAGCGCGGCCTTAGCAGAGGCCATGCCGCCCCCGTAGAAGGGCACTGCCCTTTCGCTGGCGAGATAAGAAAGCGCTACAATGGAGCCTTTTCTGCCCTCCATAAAGGGAAGCATGGCACGGCTTAGCGCAACCAACGAATAGGAGCTTACGCTCATCGCGGTCAAATATGCTTTACGCGAAACATCCATATGCAGGCGGTCAATTTCCGGCGAAAATGCCACGGAGTGAATGACAATATCGATAGTTTCTTTGCGCTCTAAAAGAGCCTTCGAAAGCCCGCACAAAGAAATATCACCCTCGGCATAACCTTTTTCTTCTCTAAGTTCAGCACGCAGATCATCCATAGTATCAAGACTAAGATCGCAGGGAATAACATAGGCTGCACTAAACTCTTCGCCATTACCTAAAAGACGACTTTCTTTATATTTATCCTTGGTCAAATATCGCTCAAGAATAGACGCAACGCGCGGATGAGTACTCACAATAACTTTTGCACCGCTTTCGGCCAAAGCTTTGGCGATATGCCAGCCAAAGCCCACGTTATCAGCCACGCCCGTTACTAAGGCTGTTTTTCCTTTTAAACTCAAAAAAGACATTAGTGCTCCTAATTTCTCAAGCTAAGTTCATACAAAAATAAAAGGGCAGTATCGCCGGCATTTAAGCAAATATCATCGGCAGCCATGGGAATGTTCACCATCACATCGCAATGCTTTCTCGTAAGGCTACGCATGCCCTCGCCTTCTTGACCCACCACAATGGCAACTTTTTGAGCAAAATCGCACTCTCGCAGGGAGACTTCACCATGCTCATCAGCACCATAGACAAAAAAGCCACTCTCTTGAATTTTCTTCAGGGCAGCGGCCAAATTACCGACCCGTGCAACCGGCAAGCGGGCCAAGGCGCCGACCGCTGATTTTTCTGCCGCAGCATTGATTTCTGCGCAGCGGTCCTTGCCAATGACCAAGCCGCTCGCACCAAAGCTCAAAGCGGCTCTTGCGGCACGGCCAATATTTGCTGCATCCTGCCACGAATCAAGCACGACAATGCGCTTTTCGGGTGCCTCCAACAGCTCTTCCAAGGAGGCATAATGAAAGTTCGAACATTCTAAAACTAATCCTTGCGCGTCAGAGCCCACGTTAAAACGTCGTTCAAGATCATGACGATTCATCAGTTCGGTGCTTATGCCCGCTTTTTTAGCCAGCGCAAGAATTTCATCAGCATCGTCTTTGCGCGCAATAAAAAGTTTGCGACCACGATGAGGGCTATATTTCAGCACGGCACTCACGGCATGCATGCCATAGATCGTATTGTTTTTAGGACTTGGTGTTTTGATTTTCGGGCGCATTTTTATTTAAACCTAAACTCGCAGCAATTTCATGATTAATACTCTTCGCACTCATAACAACATCTTCAGATTTAGTAATGGGCCGCCCCACCACCAAATAATCAGCACCGGCCAAAATAGCTTCTTGAGCGCTTAAAGTGCGTTTTTGATCATCCATTGTGCCAAGAGAAGAACGAACGCCAGGGCATACCAAAGTGCAGCCGGGAAAAGCTTTTTTAAGCGCGCTTGCCTCATGAGGTGATGCCACAAAACCCTGAACACCATTATTTCGAGCCATGTCCAAAAGACGAAAAACACCTTCCTCAATGCGCTCATTAAAGCCCAGCTGATGCCATGCTGAGGCATCCATGCTTGTCAGCACCGATACAGCCAAAATTGTTGTCTTAGAGCCCTCTGCTACCCTCGCTGCTTCCTTTAACATGGCCGCCCCGCCCAAAGCATGGACGGTGAGAAACTTGGGCTCCAATGGCAGAGCTTTCTCAACAGCCTTGGCCACCTGCATGGGAATATCGTGAAGTTTAAGATCCAAAAATACTTCAGCACCCCTAGCTTTAAGATCTTTTATGATCGCAGGCCCCAATGCGGTGAATAGTGACAGGCCAACCTTATAGCATTCAGCAAAATCGAGTGTCTGTTCTACGATTTTTATGGCCGATTCTTGGTCTAAATCGTCCAAGGCAATAATCAGCTTTTTTCGCGCATTATTCATGGCTTAGCTCCTAAGAAGCAAAATTCTTTTTAAGATGCCTAAAGAAATACTCCTTAAGCTAAAAGTGAGGTCTTGCCAGAAAGCGCGCAGGCTGGCATGGTGGCCTTCGCTTAAGTTTAATGGAGAAGAAAATGGTTTCTAAAACTGCACAAACGTGGCGTATTCGCGACAACAAAGTTAAAAAAATGGGCCGCAAGCGTAAAAACAAACTCGCGAACCATGGTTCCAGCCTTTCACAAGAACAACTTTTTGGTACTGCGAAGCCTGAAGAAGCGGCTAAAGAAAGCAAATAAATTCTCTAGCGCTGATGGCTCAAACGCTCTTCATAGAGCGTTTTTTTATTGCTGGTCTCA
>JBPOIV010000108.1:0-8219 GCA_052034245.1 Myxococcota bacterium | reverse complement strand
TCTACATAAAAATCATTTTTTATTTTTAATGATTGGTAGTCTTTTTTCGCCTTATCGATACGATCTTTTTTTAGTTTGAGCTTGATCTCATTAGCGTCAGATGATTTATAAATCATATCCAACTCATCAAATAGCTTACTAAAAAACATATTAAATATTACTTCATTTTCTTGGTAATTGATTATTTTTTTCATCTGCGGGCTTTCTTTTCCATATTTTGACGCAATGAATAACCGTGCTCCCTCTTTACCTACAAAATTGGCAAAAGTTTCATTAAAGGGCGTTTGATAAGGTATATAAAAAGTGGCATGGGCAAGCTCATGAATAATTAATTCCACGAGGGCATGATCGCTCATAGTTAACATGGAAGGCCAAACGGGGTCCTCAAAAAAACCTAAGGTAGAATAGCCTCCTACTCTTCGCTGAATAGTATCTAAGCCGATTTTTTTTAGTTTTTCTTCTTCTTTTTTTGCATCTTTTTCATCAAAAAAGCCTTTGTAGGGAACGGCACCAATGATGGGAAACCACCACGTATAAGCTTTGAATACCGTAGGCTCTGAAGCAGAAATATTATTAATTATTTTATCCCAATCTAAGTTAACATTTTTATAATTTTTATCAGCATTAAGTCCTAAATGCTCAGCCGCAAATTCACGCACTTCTTGCACCAAAATCAATTTCTTGCGAGCCTGTGCATCAAGCCTTGGTGAGCGCAATGCTTGTTCGATGGGTTGAGCATTACCTACTAATTGAAGCTGATAATATCCCTGTTTCACTACATAAAAAGTGGAGCAGCTTGAAAAGAATAGTAGAGGGCAAAAAAGCCAAAAAAGATGTTTATTCATCACTCGATTATTTCACATCGCCTGGAAGTTTCGCTTTTTTTAGCGCTTTTTTAGCACATCCGCCATTCAGAGGATGGCATTTTTCCTCAGTATGATAAGCCGCTTTACACTTAGATTAAAACGTAGCTAAATGTCTTAAATACATTTAAGTGAGGGCTTATGGCAGCAGGATTAAATCGAGTTTCTTTGATAGGTAATTTAGGAAAAGATCCAGAGGTGCGCTACACCCAATCAGGCACTTCCGTCGGGAATTTACGCTTGGGCGTGACTGAGCGTCGGAAAGAAGGCGAAGAATACAAAGATCACACTGAGTGGGTGAGTGTGGTGTGCTTTGGCAAAACGGCTGAAAACGCGAGTAAGTTTTTACAAAAAGGCCGTCAGGTATTCGTGGAAGGACGCCTTCAAACACGCTCTTGGGAAGATAAAACCGGACAAACTCGCTACACCACCGAAGTTATTGCAACACAATTGTTGTTCCTCGGTTCAGGTGGCCAACAAAATCCAAGCAGTGGCGGCGGATTTAGCAGGCCTGATAATCAAAGCTTTGCGAGCGCTTCCGACGATACTAGCGACATGTCTCATGGCGGTTTTGTTGAGGATGATGATATTCCGTTCTAACACCTACCAATTAGGAAAACGTTGCGTTTCGTTATTAAATCCCCGTTTTATGGGGATTTTTCTTTTTTAATTTGTTAATTTTAATTGCAGAAGAATTTGGATATGTGCTACCATGAACAAAACGTCACTTATTTCTGAGAGGTGGCTCATGACAGAACAATTCAGCGTTCGTTTTATCAGGTTTCTTAATGGGGAGCGCTACCCTCTACTTCTCGATCCTCGAGGGCAGCCTCACTGGTATGCGACCCTCTTCGCGACCAGCCAAATTCGCAATGCCAGCAAAACACCAAATACTATCGCGGCCGTTCTGGCAGCTATTCGAATATTGCTCTCTTGGTCTCATGTACGGGGGCAAGATCTGGAGCATCGTTTCACTCAAAGAGATTTTTTAACTGAGCATGAGCTTGAATCGATCAGGTGCTATACCCAAATAAAAGCTGAGCAACATGAAAATAATTTAATAAAATTATCTAGAAATACGGAAAAAACGAGGGGAGTATTTAGTTCTACCGAACATCGAATTAGCAGCAGCACTCAATACATCAGACTAACTTATATAGCGGATTATCTTGAATGGTTGGCCATAAGGCTTGTTGAGCGCGATGCTCGACAGGTTGATACTGTAACACTTAAAACCATTAAAAGAATGTCCGATAGCCTGCGAGCTCGCCGTCCGCAAAAAATGATGAAATCTAGGGAACAGGCACGCAAAGGACTCACAGAAGAACAACAAGAGGCTCTGTTGAAAGTCGTACAACCGGGATCAGCAAACAACCCCTTTTCCGAAGAATTGCAAGTAAGAAATCAGCTAATTATATGGTTATTATATCATCTTGGATTGCGTGCTTGAGAATTATTGTCCTTAAGAGTTTCTGATTTCGATTTTATGAAAAATACACTTTTAGTTGCCCGTAGACACGATAACCCACATGATGTTCGAACTTACCAGCCCGTGGTTAAAACTTTTGATCGACGCATTCCCTTATCTGAAGGACTAATAAAAGCTGTCTCAAATTATATATTAGGAGCCCGCCGCCTTTTTTCAGCGGCAAAACGGCATGATTACCTCCTGGTGGTTCATCGACGCGGGCCTTTTGCTGGCCAGCCAATCTCATTAAAGGGCCTAGATAAAGTATTCCAAGAACTACAAGCGGCAAACTCTGACTTACTTAGGAACTTGACCCCACACGTGCTGAGGCATACCGCAAACGACCGGCTTTCAGCCCTCATGGACAAAAATAAGGTTAGTCCAGCAGATGAAGAGAAAATGCGCTCATATCTTATGGGTTGGAAAGAGGGTTCCGGCACGGCCAGCACTTATACTCGACGACATATTGAACGTAAGGCTCAAGAAGTAGCTTTGTTACTTCAAAAGCCTTTCCAAGGAGACTCCCATGTTTGATCAAGCTTCTGTCTCCGTCTCGCAAAACCTTATCTCGCATGAGGGCTATGTTTTCGAGCTAAACAATAAAATTTGGAAGCTTTCTCGTCAGCATAAGCTCAATTTAAAATGGGTCGAGCAACTTCTTGCAACAAACCTGGCTAATTCCTTTTTGAAAGTCTTAGAGCATTACGCAAAAAAATACTCCGCATCCCATACCAATAACCAGTGTTTGAGATTTCAGCATTTTGCTATCGAGCGATACCAGAACAGAAACCAATGTTTGTCAAATATTTCTGCTGAAGCATTGATTGGATATAGGGCAACCCTGAACCGTGAGCATGAATATTATCTAGGAGCGTTGCGCGGATTTTTAAGATCCTGGATGGATTTAGGATATTCGGGGATAGATGAGAACGTGCCAAACTTGCTCGATAATTGGAGGATAAGAGGCAATGTTAAAGGTCGTGCGATCCAGATCCTATGCCCAGAAGAGGGCCCATTATCTGATCTTGAGTATGAAGCCCTCCATCAAAAATTGATAAATGAATTTGAGAAAGGCGCTATCAATATTGAAAATTTGGCCTTGGTGCAAATTTTTATGGCAACAGGTCGCAGACCAGCCCAGCTTGCTGATTTGAAAGTTAAGGATTTTATTCATGTTCAATCACAAGAAGGTCTTCAGGAATACCTGCTCAATGTCCCACGCCGAAAGTTGCGCGGTGTCGACTGGCGAGAACAATTTAGACCCTTTGCCTTATCTAAAGATATTGGCAATCTGTTAAGCAATCTTATTGAGCAAAATAGAACTCGTTTATTTGCATTATACAATATTTCTTCTTTACCTGATTTTGATGAGCTTCCGCTCTTCCCCAAATGGAGCATTATTAAAACTGCCATTAATAGCACTTTGAAAAATATAAATTTCAAAAGCCCAGAAGCTCATCACACTGCCCATGCTTTTAAGGCTCGGGTTGATGCTATTGTATCAGGCCTAGAGATCCCTTCAGAGCGCACCGGCAAGTGTCTAAGGGTGTTCCCCACCCGTTTGCGTAGAACCCTCGCTACCCGCGCAGCCCGGGAAGGATTTGGCGAGCTCATAATCGCTGAGCTGCTCGACCACACCGACACCCAAAATGCCCGCATTTATACCGAAAATGTTCCTGAACACGTTGATGCAATTAATGAAGCAGTAGCGCGGCAACTAGCTCCCTTAGCTCAAGCATTTGCCGGTGTGGTCATAGAAAAAGAAAGCGATGCCATCCGCGGAAACGATCCCACCAGTCGCGTGCGCTCTCTGAATGGCAATGTAGGTATTTGCGGCCACTACGGATTTTGCGGAGCGCTCGCCCCTATAGCTTGCTATACCTGCCGTAACTTTCAGCCTTGGGTAGATGGGCCGCATAAAGAGGTCTTAAGCTCTCTTATCGCTGAGCGCGAACGCATCTTAGAGATTACCCAAGACAAAATGATGGCAGCTATCAATGACAGGACCATTTTGGCAGTGACACAGGTTGTTCAAATTTGTGAGCGACGCCAGGCTGTATCGGCCGAGGATGGCTCTCATGGCTAAGATTTTTCAATTTGTCGCCAAGCACAATATCCAGGCGGCTGAAAGCCTCTCGGACTTTATCAATCTTTGCCGCAAAGAGCTGACTGTGTTTGGCGCTGATTTAGAATGGGAAGATAACCTCTGGAGCCCACCCGGCGTGAGTTTTGGCAACTTGGATCAAAAGACACGCATCCTCGATCCAACGAAAATCATGCAACAGCCTTTTCTTGATTTTGCCAAAGCATATTTTCGTTATCAGCAAGGACATAAGCCGACTAAATCTAACATTGAGATTAGGGCTTTAAAATGCCTCGAAAGGGCTCTTCTTCAAACAAAAGGCGAAGCCGATATTTCTTATTTGAATTCCTTGGTGTTGGACAATGCAGCACTATTGGCCAAAAAGTTCTTTTCTCCCGGTACCGCTTATCAAGTGGGTCGAGAAATAGGTCGCTTAGCTAGTTTCGTATCAGCAAAACATTATCTTATTTCTGGGCAATTGGACTGGAAAAATCCCATTCTTCGCCCCATCGATACAGTGCGCACCGGCATAAAAGCGCGTGAGCAAAGGGCGAAGAAACTTCCTAATGAAGAGCTGCTCAATGCTTTAGCTGAGATTTTTTCAAGCAATCCAGCTGCGCCAAAAGATATTTTTACCTCTTCTGTATGCGCTATGCTACTGTGCGCCCCTTCGCGAATTTCAGAAATACTGACTCTCCCCGTGGATTGTGAAGTTTGGCAAACAAAACGAGATGGTAGCAAAGCCTATGGTTGGCGCTTTCAGCCTGGAAAGGGCGGCTCGCCATGCATAAAATGGATCCCAGATGCCATGGTTTCCATTGCTCAAGAAGCCATACTTCGCATTCGCAAACTCACCGATGAAGCCAGGAAAATCGCTAAGTGGCATGAGGCTCACCCACATCTTTTTTACCGCCATCAAGATTGCCCTGATATCCCTGAGGATCAGCCACTTACTATCGCTCAAACAGCACTTGCTCTAGGTATTCCAGTCGAAGATCAGCGATATTGCCGGGCAGAATTGCGACGCCTCGGCTTATCTGACCGGCCTGCCACAAACACGCTTAAAATATTACACCAATGGATTGTGGCTAAACTACCGCCCGATTTCCCCTGGTTGGATAAAGAGCGAGGAATTCGCTTCTCAGACGCTCTCTTTTGTTTGCAAGCCAAACAACTCCGCTCCGATATGCCAAAGAGTCCAATCCTCGTGTGGAAGCCAACTCCCAATACGCTCAATGACGATTTAGGCTCGAGAGAAGCCTCTCCTGGTTATGTGGTCCCGAGTATTTTTGACCGATACGGCTATAAGAACCTTAAGGCCAACTCTCATCAATTCCGCCATCTCCTCAACACGATGGCCCAGCGAGGAGGTTTGAGTCAGGCTGAAATTGCTCGATGGTCTGGTCGTGCTGATATGAAACAAAATCGAGTCTATGACCACATGAGTGAGTTTGAGTTGATGGATATGATTCGCTCGCATGATACCTCGCTCTCCTTAGATCAGCCACTGCAAGAAATCGCTGAAGAGATTGCTAAAAAGATTCCCATGACTCGTCAGGAATTTAATAGCCTCGCCATGCCCACTGCTCATGTGACAGAGTTTGGTTTTTGTATCCACGATTATACGATGTCACCCTGCCAACGCTTTCGTGATTGCATAAATTGTACCGAGCAGGTGTGCGTAAAAGGCGACCGCCGCATAGAACACCTCAAGGAGCGGCTTCACATCGTTGAAAAGCAGCGAAATAAAGCGGCCCAAGAAATTGCTGATGGGACTGCCGGCGCCGATCGCTGGTATGAAATCCATGACCTGACTGAAAAGCGTCTTCGCGAACTCATCGGCATTATGGAAGATCCGAATATTCAAAATGGCGCTATAATAAAACTTCGCAATAAAAACGAATTTAGCCCGCTGCGAAGAGCTTTGAGCTCAAAAATAAAACAAGTAAAAGAAAATAACCAAAAAGGTCCATTGAAGGACCTGCAACATCTTTTAGGAGGCGGTCTTGGCTAAACATCTCACTGACATGGATGTCGAACGTATCGTTGAGATTCTCGATGGCTGGAAGGAAAAGCTAGTATGGGAAAGCTTATGCGAGGCTTGCTTGCCCGTGATAGGCGTGAAGCCCGCTCGCCAGACACTTATGAAGTTTGTACGCATTAAAAATGCTTTTATTGCGGCCAAAAAACGCTTTAAAGATAGCGTTCCCGAAATCCCCGCGCCGCCCTCCATGCGCGTAGCCATTGAGCGTATTGCGAGGCTTGAGCGAGAGAATGAGCGGCTCAAGCGTGAGAACACCGAGCTTTTGCAACAGTTTGTTGTGTGGCAATACAACGCGCATATTCATGGGCTCAGCGATCGTGAGCTTAGGAAGGCGTTGCCTAAGATTGACCGAGGACAAACAGATTAATGGTGAAAATCTGAACTATTCACCCTCTTGAACCTTGATCTTGTTTATTTTTCTTTCACAGTCTTTTTTGAACTCTTCGGCCCATCCAAAACCGCCACCATTTAAAGCTGTTCGATGTGTTCTCATCTCGATATACGTAGTATCAGTGCAAAACTCGATGGGCAGCTCCGAGTAGGTAATGTTCGACACAGGTCCAAGATATAAAAGAGCATCAAAGTAATCCTCCATACGTTTTCCTGGCTTCACTTTAAAGAATCGCGGCTGTCCATCCAGAAACTGCATGCGCGTTGGCCCTGGAAAATAAAACTCAAAATCTTGAGCGCCTAATATCGAGCCACGAAAGCTACTGAGACTTGGTTGAGGCCATGATTGGAGGTCCGCTTGCAAATTGTTGATGTCTCCGCCATAGGTATAGGTCCAAATCGTAAATAATTTGGTCGTACCATTGCGCTCAAGCAGCTCTGCAAGATGCGGCACTTCATTCCCTTGCGGTGCACTATTTTCATCATCAACAGCGACATAATCGAGCGGTCTTCGCAAAAAGTGCATGTCACCATAAATAACCAAAGCTCGTCGATGTTTGGCAATAACTTCTCGTTGTATCAGCTCGGCCGGATACCCGTCCCTATCCCATTTTTGATCATCACTCCAATACTCCCAATCGATGGGCGGATCGCCAAGGAGGACGCGCAGACGCTGATCTTTGGGAAGAGTTTGGTTGACCGCTCGCACGGCGCTAAAAAATTCTTCATAAATGGGTACATCCCAAACTCCGTGTGACTGCGTTGTGTCTTGCCAAACTTTACGAAGAATAGCATGAGAAATATCCTCGCCATTCACAAAACGATCCATCACATCCTGAAAACGGGCATTGCCAAATTCAACGACGATATCATCGACTGTGGCGGCAAATCGTGGGTCGCGAATCAATGAAAGGCGAAACAAATGCCCTTGTTCGTTATTATGCATGCCCTCACCAAGCGCAACTATCGAATGGCTATCGAATGCAGCGATAACCCCATCGATCGCATTGACTGGGATAGCCGGTCTCGGATCCGAAATTACGACATTAGTCTCCATGGAAAATGAGCCCACTACTGGAAAAAGCAGAAGACCAAAAATATATATACACTTAACAAACAATTCAAGCATTTAAACCTCAATCATAATACAAATCAATATCTAAGCATATTATATATATTAAACAAAGAAAGGGGGCGTTTTTTCCCTAATTTTGTTAGTTTTTTCCGGTATTACAGCTAAAACTTAACAAAATTATAATTTTTTGTTAAATTTTACCCACCAATACTCGGAAAATATCCTGGATTATTAAATTATCCATGCTTTAATAGTAGATAGAACCGTTCTAAAAACCACCTCTATGTTTTTTGTTA
>JBPOIV010000170.1:0-9052 GCA_052034245.1 Myxococcota bacterium | reverse complement strand
GAGGATTTAAATATTTATATTTTTTTAGGCGCTAAAAGCATTAGGAGAATTTTTGAAGGGTATTCAGTTTTGGCGTTTTTTATGTCTATGTAAGATTATATTTTGTAGCCAAGTTTTTCAGATAAACCATTGGTACAATAAAATGCTTGTTGTTAGACAAATAGTTTAAGGTAGCAAGCCGCAATAAATAGAGGGATAAAAGATGGCCAAAAGTCCACTCAAGGATAAAGATTTCGTCCCCGATGATGCCTCTTTATCGGCAATTCTCGGCAGCCGTTGGCCGCGTTACCAAGAAACTGTCACCGCGCTTGAAGAGCGAAAATTGTACCCCGAAATGTATTGGTATGGGCCCTCAAGCGGATGGGCGCCTCGCTTTTGCATTGGCGAAGTTACTGTGTGCGGTATTTATCTCGCTCAAAATCCCCTCATGGGACTCGTAGGGGTGGGCGATAAAGTCGGCGGCTATTTGGATAAAGATGTAAAGCTTTCTCCTCGTGCCCGCGCGCTTTATGAAATGACACCTAAAAAAGGTCCATTGCGCTGGATAGAAGCACAACTCGCAACAAGAGGTGATCTTGAGGCGTTTTTATCATTGGTTGATGGAAAGCTGAGAGCACTTGCTAAAGAAGGGGTGAAGCCCAAGGAAGGTCCACCTCCTCCGCGCATTAAAAAGCGCGATCCAGGTCCGGCCAAGGCCCCAGGAAAACCAGGACGCAAGCCATTGAAAGTGGCTCCTCCAAAGGAATTACCTGTGCAAATGGGACCGCCAAAGCAATACACGATCGCTATGATTTTGAAGGGTGGTCGAGGTTAAAACTCACTTAATTCACTCACGAAGACCAGGCTTAGCCTGGTTTTTTTATACCCACACGTCGCAGCTATTTTTTATTTAAGAGCTTAATAACAAACAATAAATGTTTTAAAAATTTCACTGAAAAGTAAGTACTTAATAAATAAATACAACTATCCATTCTTTATCTAAGAGTTTTCCTATGAAGATGATAATTTCTGTATTTATTTCATTGTGCTTATTAGTTCCGATTAGCCATGCCGATGTGCGCCTAGGAAACGATATTTCTACCCAAGAAATGATTTTTTTGTCCCGAAGAAAGGAAAAAGCCAATCAAGCTCTTAAAAGAGTTATTACTAACAATGCCAATCTTGGCTTCAAGGATTTTCCCACTATTGCGTTAGTTGCAATGGGTGGGGGATTACGCTCGGCCACTGGCACTTTGGGCATGTTACTAGGCCTAGAATCGATCGGATTATTGGAAGCGGTGAGCTATCTATTTGGGCTTTCAGGGTCAACGTGGAGTATTTTTCCCTGGGTAGCTTCGGGAAAAAATGTGTTTGATTATTTTGCCTACTATCAAAATAGCCTTTCTCAAGGGATAATGAATGCCGTTTTTAAGAGTAAATTTAATCTATTGCTAAAACTTTTAGCGGCAAGTGGAGAATACATTCAATCCTACGGTGACATGCTTTCGAATGCGCTTATGGAAAGCGAAGATAGTATGTATACAAAAATGTCTTCATTGAAAAATAATCTTTTTGCTGCTGATTTCCCTCTCCCGGTCGGGACCGCAACGGAAACAAGTAACCCCAATAGACGCGTCGTGTTTGAATTTTCTCCTTTTGAAGCCGGCTCAGTTGCTCTTAGCGCATTCGTTCCCATTGAGGAGTTTGGCAGTGTTTTTAAAGAGGGAAGAATCCTAAGCTCAGGAAGAGAAGATGAGAGAACTTTGGGTTTTTATCTAGGATTATTTGGGGCAGCATTTTCTTTTAGACTTTCGGAAGTAGTTGAGGTCCTTAGTTCCAATCAAACTCTGGCAAACTTGGCGAATTTAATCAGCACTCAACAGTTAAAACCAGCAAAAATACCGAATATAAATTTCGGCATAAAAAATGCACCTCGCAGTGAGCTTTCTTTATTAAAACTTTCCGACACCGGACACGCCGATGCGGGAAAAGAAAGAATAGCAACGAATTTACCTATTTTGCCGGCTCTACGCCCTTCAAGAAACATCGATATTATTATCGTTTATGATTCCTCTGCCGATTTAAAAAACGCTCCCGCTTTAAGAGCCGCTCTTTTTGAGGCTTTCGAAAATAATTATCGCCTGCCTTTTATCGCTAAAGAGCAAATAGAAAAAACAGAAAGCCAAGATGTGTCGATTTTTGAGGACAGTTTATGCCCATGGAATGGACCCATGATTGTCTATATTCAAGGGCGCCTTTTAAAAGGACGTGCCCCCGATGTACTGGTCGATGGCTCCTTTCTAAAGAATCCTAAAAAGAGTGCAAAAATGCATAATCCGGCGGCAGAACTTTATCCTTCTCAAAAATTCACTTATTCCAAAGAAGAGATACAAGATTTAGCAAATCTCGGCATACAAAAAATCGTCAAACATAAAGACACGATTATAAATGCGATCGCGAATAGAATAAATAGGACTAAGGCTGGCCGCGCAGCCTGCGTCGGCTCGCGTTAAGCAAAGCCAACAAGCATTTTTTGACTTATTTTTCTATGCGCTGAAAATAGAGCTTCTTTACTAAACTGTAAGAACAGGCGATTGCGAGAAATTTTTATTATAAATTTTGCGCAGCAGCTCTTTTGTGTCTCCGGAAAGATGCTGATGTATATTTTCGATCTCTAAAATAATATCTTCTATGCCCCTAATTTCTTCTACTACTATCCCCTCGCCTCGAATTTTCAGCACCGCAAAAGTAGCGAGTGAAGCACCGAGGATAACCCCTCCCATATAAAAAAACGGGAAGTAATCTATTGCGCACCTATCATCCAGACCCGGCATCATATCCTCGGACTCTAAAAATCTAAAACTACCTTTTCCACCAAAGGCATCTAAAACTATAGGGACAAATAATTTCTCATATAAAAAAACGTTGGTACATAATAAGCTTTGTAAGAATACCCCTGCGAAGGACCCAAGGCCCATGGAGCAAGCAATTAGTTTGCAATCTGCCAAAATAGTCCGTGAGCTTCTCCTAGAAGCTGAGTCGCCAGATTGATGCTCTTGATTAAGATTAAAGGCCCAAACGCGAAGCAAGCTTTGAATAGCAGGAAGCTCCCCGTTTTCTCTTATACGACTAAGTTCGAGCTCAGCCTCTGGGGCGTCCATAATCGTGCCAAGCAAAGTTCGGCAGTTTTGTTCAGCGTCGGCAGCGTGTTCATTGGTATTAAAAGCAAGCAGCGTTGAATGTGAAAAATATGCAATTAAAAAAAAGCAATAAAAGCGCATTATAATTACTCCTAAGCAATAAAAATCAAGAGCAATACCGCAACAAAATAAGTAAACATATTATCTTTAATTAGTATATACAGTTTAAACCTAAGATTTATTTTCAGTTTGGCGCTAAATATTAAGCACTTTCATGCATGGGAAGGCGATTTAGTTTAGTAATATCTCCGCCAAATATTTCTAAGGCTGACCTTACTAGGGGGTTCGCTCTGGCCTCATCATGCAAAGCTTGTTCCGCTTCTTTGATTTGTTGTTCTTGCCGCTCAGCTACTGTTTTTACCGTTTTTTCAAGCGACATTGCCTCTTTTTTGAGTGAAGTGACAAGATGCAAAGGCTCGCCAAAACACTCCAGTATCAAGCGATTAAGAGCGGGATTATGCTGCTGCTCAAGCACAAACTCATGGTGAAGCGACAAAGAGAAATGAAGCTCTAGATTTTGCCCTACGACTTTCGGTTCAGCATGGCGTAAATGGCTGGCCAAGGCCTGATTTTCTTTGCTGAGTTTATCAACCACCTCACTAAATAAAGTGAGGCTATCAGACTTTTTTACGGGGGGCGCTCGCATAGCTACTGGCTTAGGCGCCTCAATCACGTGACTTATCGTAGTGGGGAGTTCAAGAGGTATGGGCCGATTATGCAAGATCGCATCGAGTTTATTGAGACAAAAATTAATGGTGGAAGCATCGCTCATGGGCGGACGCAAAGCCATGCGTAAGATCAAAAGCTCTAAGGCGAGCAAAGGTTTTTTAGCCTGAAAAACTTGCCCCATGCCATCAAGAGCCATAGCGAAGAGACGCTTTAAATCGGCCTTATCATAGAGTTGAGCTTGGGCAAAATCGCGTTCATCAAGCCCTGCAATAATGAGTGAAACCTCTTTAAAGTCATCAACATGGGCGCACAAAGAAAGTATGCGAAAACGAATTGTCAAAGCATCGCACAACTGGCACAGATCGAGCCCACTTTCATACACTTCTTTGACGATTTTTAAAGCTTCAGAAACCTTGGCTTCGATGAGATTGGTAGCCAAGTCTTTGACCGCTTGATGGCTCACTACGCCAAGGATTTGAGCGATCACTTCGGCCGAATAAAAATCGCGTTCAGCCGTGATTACTTGCTCAGTGAGGCTTAAGGCATCGCGCATGCCGCCATCAGCGAGCTCGGCGATCAATAAGAGGCCATCATCAGCAAATTTTAGGCCTTCTTTTAAGAGAATTTCTTTCAGTGCCCCTTGGATAACGGGCACACTCACGCGCTTAAAATCATAGCGCTGACAGCGCGAAAGAATGGTCTTTGGGATCTTGTGGGCTTCGGTAGTGGCGAAAATAAAAATCACATGAGGAGGTGGCTCTTCAAGAATTTTTAAAAGCGCATTGAAGGCACTGATAGAGAGCATGTGCACTTCATCGATAATGAAAATTTTAAACTTAGCCGAAGCAGGCTGATAACGAGCACTATCGCGAAGTTCGCGAATATCATCGACACCGGTATGAGAAGCACCGTCAATTTCGACGACATCGAGGGAGGAAAAGTTATCGATACTGAGACATTGAGCACAAGAGCCACAAGGCTCCGCATCAAGCCGTGAGGTACATACGAGAGCCTTCGCGACAATGCGAGCAATGGTGGTCTTTCCCACTCCACGACTACCGGTAAAAAGCATTGCATGCGCGGTTCGATTCTTTTCTACCGCGGCCTTAATAGTGGCGACAATGACATCTTGACCGAGAACTTGATTAAAGAAACGGGGACGATATTTGCGGGCTAAAACTAGGTGACTCACGATCCTGCCTCAAAAAAAATGCCGTGCACCCCTATTGGCTCTCTACCGTTGCTCCCTTCCGGGCCTGGCGGGGTTCGAGAGAAATAAGTCACACAGCAATGGCGGAGAAAGAGGGATTCGAACCCTCGATACCTGTTACAGTATACACGATTTCCAATCGTGCGCCTTCAGCCACTCGGCCATCTCTCCAAAAATTCGCATCACGAAGCGTGGCGGACAGCGAGGGATTCGAACCCCCGAGACCCTTGCGAGCCCGCCTGATTTCGAATCAGGTGCCTTCAACCGCTCGGCCAGCTGTCCAAAACATCAAACAATGATTGCTCAAAAAAAAACCGATAAAGCAACCCCCTAAGGGCATTCAAAGTCTTACTTGGCACTTTATTAGCTTAAGGCTTTGCTATAAGGTGATTATCAGGGAGTAATAAATTAGTGAAAGCTCAAATATTTAGACTTATAAGTTCGTTTTCAGGTCTTTTTCTGCTGATTTCATGCACCGATGCATGTCGATCCATGGAAGATGGGGTCGTTAATGGCTCATTAAAAAGATCCTATAAAGATGAGGAAAAGGATCTGACCATCAATGGATCATTGGAAGCGTCAGAAATTGCCGTTAATAATTTGACGGTGAATGGTTCTGCAAAACTGGGCCCCCATAAATCATTCATAAGGGCCAAACTCAAAATTAATGGTAACCTGGAAGCAAATAATATCGACGTCAAACAAGGTGCCACCATCAATGGCAACCTCGAAATCGATGATGCGCATTTTTGGGATGATCTAAGAGTAAATGGTCAAGCCGAAATAGGCTCAAGCATTATTGAAGGCAATGTTTATGTTTCGAAGACAATCACCTTAAAAAGCGGTGTCACGATCAAGGGGCATCTTGAGTTTATCGAGGAGCCGGGCGTGGCTCACATCCGTGGAAAAGATATCCACATTTTAAAAGGTATCCTCAACGGCAAAGCCGAAGAACGAGGCTCGGACTCGGGGGCGCCCGCGGTGCATTTCTAGGGTTCAAAAAAAGGCACTTCGAAAGTGCCTTTTTTTATCGCAAAAAAATTGTTTAATACGCTGTATTCAGAATAACTCGCACACTAGCACCTTTTCTCGCAACGCCATTCATTTCATAGCTTTTCTCTTGGGTTGCGGGAAGGGGAACGTTTTCTGGACGAGTCTCGGTAAGCACTTCGCCATTCGCAGCCCGGACTTCCATCCTGACTTGCACCAAAGCGGTGTTGCCTGTGCGATTTTTTAGCACCACGCGAACTTTCCCGCCATCGCGATCCTCTACCCAAATGCTCAGCACTTCCACTTCCGCACAAACTTTACCTTCGGAGCAATACACTTCGTGACCACCGACCTTAATCGCGTCACTGCCCGTGATGCTACGCGCGAGCGAAGTTTGAGCGCGCTTCATGGGTGTGCAAGAAATCAAAAATAAAAACGGTATGCTCAATAATAAAACTTTCATTTTTCACCTCTAGCGATACATTACGCCGACATTGCCTTGTTTTTTGGTCTCATAAGCTTTCATCCACACTACAGTGTCTGCCTTATCAATAATTTTAAAACTATATAAAATATAATCGCTCACGCCTTCGCTCGATCCTTTGGAGAGAGCTGTAAGACGGGCGCTTAAGAAATAATCCGCTCCAGTAGGATTCTCAGTAAACTGAATCTTTGGGTTCGCCGTAAATTCCATCAAATCCGTAAGCAAGCGATCTTTGATGATATTTGAGTTGATAGGAAAGCGTGTTTGATTATCGATCAAGGTAATCGCAATACGGACTTTCGCAGTGTCTGCTTCGAGCTGGAGCGAGCCAATATCACGTGCCATGCGCTCTGCCATCGATCGGATATCGCCAGAGCTTGTGCCTGTGCCACCCAAAGTATCTTCTTGCGAAGCATCTAAAATAGTAGTTTTGCGGGATTGTTTGGTTACAGAAGAGCAGGAATCAAGCAGAAGTGTCGCAGAAATAAGCAGGATGATTTTGAAAAGAATATTCATGTTGACCTCAAATATGACAACTATTCCTACAAGGGCAGCTGTAAAAAGGAAAGACCGAGCATGGTTGAAACCCTAGCTGAGAAGGATAAATTTTAGGCCCTCGCATTCCTGATTTTTCTTGTTAGAACAAAGCCTATATTATTTTTGGAGTGTGCGATGCGTAATGATGGGCGTAATTTTGACCAACTAAGACCACTTAAATTTGAAATCGGTTATATCAAACATCATCCTGGCTCAGTGATGGTGAGCATGGGTGATACTAAAGTTTTGACGGTCGTAAGCAGCGAGGCACGTGTGCCTCATCATCGTCTCGACCAAGGCGGATGGCTGACGGCCGAATATAATATGCTGCCTGGCTCAACGACACAGCGAAAACCACGCGCCATTGCCAAACTGAAAAATGATGGTCGCACCGTAGAAATTTCCCGCCTCATCGGACGCTCATTGCGCCAAGCAATAAATCTCGATGCCTTGGGCCAGCGATCCTTGCTCATCGACTGCGACGTCATTCAAGCCGATGCCGGCACCCGCTCAGCCGCTATTTGTGGCGCTTATGTTGCTACCTGCGCACATGTCGCAAGCCTCTTAAAAACCGGCCAAATTAAAATGAAAATGATGGAAGACATCATCACCCGCCCCGTCGCCGCCGTGTCCTTGGGACTTATCAAAGACCAAGTGCTGCTCGATTTAAATTATCAAGAAGATGTCAAAGCTGATAGCGATTGCAATCTCGTCGGCACGAGCAACGGGCACATCATCGAGCTCCAATGCAGCGCCGAGCAACGCCCTATGACCAAAGCTCAAATCGATCAAATCTACGAACTCGGCCAAAAAGCCCTCAACGAAATTCTTGCGCTGCAAAGCAAGGAGCTTTTGAGGCAGTGCGGGATTATGTTTCATTGGTAGAAAAGAAGCTCCCTAATCGGGAGCTTCTTCGTCTTGTTGCATTTGGAGTGGCGGGCCAAAATCGATCGTAATCGATTTATTTTGTTTTGTCCTAAGCCGCGCTTCCTGTCAGCTTTTCTATTAGTCGAGTAATTTTCTCTCCACATCTAAAGTCAGATTGCTCGCTTCCCCGCCTTCTTTTGACTCGATAATGAAAATCAGATCAACCGGTATCTTTGGTAATGTATAGTCAGCTGACCAAGATAAATAATTGGCGACCTTGATTTTTGTACCAGGATCAAGGGCTCTAATTGATTCCAGCATATGATCCCAGCCCTCAGGTAAATAATCGGGTGTATACATTCTGCGACCAAACCACCACTGGAGAGGATCAAGGGTACAGCAGAGCCACTTAATGCCGCCTCGGCTATATTTTTTCATAAAATCTTTTTGGCGAAGCTCAGAATAGGATGGACTTAGGTTTTCCGTACTCACCGACCAAACATGGCCGACATTGTCAGGGGGCGTCCAAAATTGACTCTTTTCATCAGTCTTCAATGCGTAGGTATTAAATTGTATTTTTTTTCTGTCTTTTTTTGCTTTTTCTACAATATCAAAGATCTTAAAAGACGTGTCACTATCGGCAAATATTTTTTTATAACAATTCATTGCTCCCTTAATTTTATCATAATGGCCAAAGCTTATAACCTGTTTGTTTCCTGTTTTTGCCGATACAGAAATATCAAAAGGGTCAATATAAAAAACCTTTCCATTATCCCCTTGAGCACCCAAAAATGATGAAAATAAAATCACTGCGGCATACATTGTAAAACGCATTTTTTACCTCTTAGAAATTCCGCTGCAGCAGTAAATTGAAAGGATAGGGAATGCAATAGATTTACAATGTCGACGGTAAATAAAATCATTTTAGCTTGGGATTTATATGGATAATTTTTTAAGAATATTCTTGATGCCATGAGATAGGGAGAAAATGCTAGAAATAGAGGGCAAAAAATCAGCAAAAACCCTAAGTTGTATCGTCAAAAATCAGCAAAACTTTAGTTGTATCGTCATTGCGAGCGGAGCGCGGCAATCCAGGGTATCGCCTCTATCCTGGAT
>JBPOIV010000156.1:0-6066 GCA_052034245.1 Myxococcota bacterium | reverse complement strand
TGAAGATAGCATAACTTTATGATAAACAACACTAAATAATCGTTTTTTTTATACAGAATAATAATCTCGGCAGATCCGCCTAAGCCTCTCATTTAAGCGTTGTGCTGGCAACAGAAAATATTAAATGATAAGCCATCATAGGGAGAATTTATGAATAGTATTCTTAACAGTTTTTTTGTATCATGCTGTCTTTTTAGTATCGCGACCTTCGCCACTATTCAAGCTACCTATGACCATACCGATAGGACATGGACTATTAGCGGGGACAAGAGGGTAGACTACCGAACCCAAGCCATCGTCTTTAAAAAGGTCAAAAATGAGAACGGGCCTTTGAGCGTTTTTACTCAAGCCCAGACTATTCCACGAAGAAATGTCAACAAAACCATTGAAGAGATGCAGCAATACATTCATTGGATTGGAGCTGATGCTAAGGCTATTTTCTATACTGACAATACTCTAGAAGAAGGTGACAAAAAAATCTTTGCTATGGGGGTGCCGACAACGATTTTTACTGCCAAAGCTGATGCTCCCGAAATAACAGAGCCTAAAGCTTGGGATTATTATGGAAATTGGGTGATAAAAGGGGACGAGAAAATAGATTATAAAAAGCATGCTGTCGCTTTTACGAAAACCAAAGGATTTCGGGGTAAATATGTTTTCAGCGGGGCAGAAATAGTGGACCGCGCGAGGGTTAATGACATTATTAACGATATAGCAGGCCAGAATGCGAAGTATAAAGCAATTTTTTATTCGGACGATGAGCTCATAAAAACAGGTGATAAATTTATTTTTTCAAATAATTTACTACACACCAAGTTATCGACAAAAGTCATAGACCCAGCACATCCGCTCTATAAATAAAATTAACTTTGTAAGAAGCGATTATCATAAAGATGGCCAGAAAATCTGGCCATCTTTATTCAAAAACAGTTAACGACTAGGGAACATCGATATCATCGACGCCAATCTCAAATACCTTAAATGGCTCCATGAACTTTGCTACATATTCTTTGGGGATTTTATTCATGCCGGCATCTCGACCATGTGCAAAATGGATGTTAAGTCTAGCGCTCTGGCCATCATTTCGCGTAAATATATACGACATGCCGATGCCAATATCTTTATCTCCATTATGCTCGCCATTTCGATGGTTCTCTTTATCGGTCAATTTTTGTACCATCTTTAAATACTTATTTTGCCCTTTATTCAGCTCTATAAAGGTACGTATTAGATTAACGTAATCTTGATTGCTGACTTCGGTAGAATAAGGCTGAGCCTTCATTTTTTTAAAAGTTTCCAGCGTACGAGCGGTGAGTCTTATCCTATTTACCTGCACCCTAGCTTGCGGCTCTGCAAGGCGTGGGGCTGGGAGCGCTTGCGCTGAGGGCCGTGCGGTGGCCGCTACAATTTTCTGGCCTCTTCGGACTCTATTTTTCGCAGGTGTGGTTTCCGCGGTCGCCGCTTGAACATCCGCTGAAGTCACATCTTCTAGAGGGCCCTCATACTCAGTATTTCCATACAACGCAGAAAATTCCTCTTCAGAAAGACCATTTGCACCCCTGCTCACCTTAGCTTCGCTACTTACTTTTCTTCCTATTTTTCCCTTATTCAGAGCAAGAAAATTGGTGGGGTCTTCTTGCACCGCAACTCTTATTGCATTTGTTCTTCTTCGTTTTTTTGACGAGTCTTGATTCGTTGGCTGCCCAAATAGATTAAGAAAATCCATTGATGATACTTCTTCTAAAGAGTGGCTAATGTCCGCTGGATTAGCTTTCTGATTATCGCTGAGACCCTCAATAAGAGGCTCAAGCGTTATAAGGACATCAGCAATAAGAGAAAGATTAAAAGCTGAAAATTCCTTAGCGATAGGTATGGAGTAAAATTGGTTCTGCATACGAATTTCGCTTCCCTTCTGATAGGCATTTAATATTTTTAAATAATTTATTTTTAAATTGGCTCTGCTTGGATTTTTCTCCACAGAGCAATACACCTTCTTAACACCACGAATGTGACGTCCTATTATGCCTTGGTCTAGAACAATTCTATTCCTTCTGCTTTGATAAAGAGTGCCTCTGTCCGGGCGAACTACGCCGTAATGGAATTTAAATAGCTCTTCGGATTTTGCTCGCGCCTCTTTATCAAATACTTCACCCTTCTTCAGGGGTTTCAGGTCCTTCTCAACTACTTCCATCAAGGAGGTTAAATTAGTTTCAATTGATTTATAGAGAGTATTGAGAGCATTTAATTTCCCTAAATAGCTTTCAATAATTAATCTTTCTTTCTCTTCCCCAGTGAGCACCGCTGTTTCAACTTCGGGCTCTGCTTCGAGTGCTGGAATATCACTGCTCAAGACACTAATTGAGAAGAAAAACAAAATAAAAAGATATAATTTATTCACAATTTTATTAACACACATACTACCCACTTTTGTTCATCTAAAAAAACTATAAAATATAAGTAATGATAAGTTTATAGAAATTTATATGAACCATTAGAAAAACTTGTCAATCGACAATGGACACTCTTCACCACTAAATTTGCATTTTTTAAATAGCCATTTCTTGATTATTAAAAAACGACGGAGAATAAAAAAAAGACCGAACTAATTCGGTCTTAACCCATCTACTGCATCGCTAAACTTAAGGGTGCTGTCCCTGATTCTTCATCGCGTCCATGAGCTTTTGTCGCACATCGGGTGGCAAAGAATCAAAGTCGGGAGTATTTTCATTCATCGCGGGTAAGGCCATGTTTTCTTTTTTGAAAGCATTGAGGCCCTGATTGAGGCTTTCCAGTCTGATGGCGGGCACGACATAAATAAGATCATCGCTATTACCCTTCACCACAAAATTGCCTTTGTGCTTACTGGGGCTTGCAAAAAGACGATGGGTGTTCCCTTTGTCATCGCTAAGTTCCAAAAGAGCCGACTTAAGCCACGTTGCATTCGTGGCTGCATCTTTTTTCGGATCAGCAATATCATCGGCAATGAGACCGCCGCTCAAAGCAAGAATATCCTCGGGCGCGACTTCATCGAATTCAAAACCTTTGGGCAAGTTTTTGGGTTCTCGTAATTGCCACTTGCCATCTTTTTTGTCGACGATGACACGGCCATTTTTATCAGCCAAAGAAATGCTCACAATGCTCTCTTTATCAAAGTTCATTACTGATAAATCGCGTAAATCAGTGGGTTTTTTATTGATGTTCTCGAAAATACCTTTGGGAATTTCAAAAACCTGTGTATTTCCGGGAACACGCACCAGAACTTTTTCTTGGTTGATCGTCGAAAATTGAAGACGATGTTCCTTTTGATCCTTATCAATAAGAACGGCATCTAGAGCAGGCACAAAAGAATTTTCGTCATCGAGAAAAGCACTAGCACGCAAGGTCGTTACGTTCTTAACGATTTTCTGCAGAGCAACTTTATTTACTCTGAATGCAGGAGGAGTGCTTGTTTCAGGCGCAAGTTCCCAAGACGAGCTATCGTCTTTCTTTGTCAAAGAAAGAGTCTTTTGTCCGTCTTTCTCAAGGCTAAAGCTTCTTAGATTAGCTTCGTCGAGTTTTAGAATACCTCGGTCGCGCCAATCATTAGCATTAGGCCTAACGAGCTGCCAAAACGCCGTTTTCACGACGTACACAGCCTTATCTTCGGGCAGTTTAGCATAGCGTGCACCGCCCGTCGTATTGTTGCCTAAAACCAAGGTCCAAAGTACTTTGTCGCCAGATTTTAGACTAATGGGCGTGGCTGCATTTTCGTCAAAACCAAGGCTCTTTAGTTTGTCCTCAAGCTCAGTCACATAATAGGAAACCTTCATATCTGAGGCCGCCTGAAGCAAAGCTTTAACGTGGGACTGATCGGCTGTCACGAGTCGCTTTTTATCACCTTCGCCTAGCTCTAAAAACCACGAGTCATTTTCCTTGATCAAAATCGCTGGCGATTTGCCCCCTATTTCGATACGGGAAACATTTTGTGCGTCAAAGCTTGGAAGAACCAAGCTTTTCACACCGACACTTATTTCATCTTTCTTGGTCAAAACATAAATCAGACCAAGAGCCACGACGAGACCAATAATAATCCATGTACTCTTTCTCATGATGTGCTCCTAGTTATATTTTAAGCCGCGTCGACGAGACTCACGCAAACGCCAGCGAACAATTCCGTAAAGCACCAACAAAAAGGGCACGCCCAAAATGTTGCCGTATTTGACAAGTTGCTTTACCACTTCGCTCAAATCTGCATTGAGAGGCGCATCATTAAAAGTGCGCGAACGCATTTCAAGAAGAGCACTGTCGGCGAGCATCCAATCCACCATATTGAGCGCGAGCATTTGATTTGGGCCACTTAAAAAATCGTCCCACAAAAAGCTTGAACTTCCGACAACCAATAAACGCGACTCCACAGCCTCTTTGACATCGCCAGATTGAGGCACAACACCGCGTGCTTCCACCATCAAAACGTGAGGACCATCAGGTACGATGTTTGCTTCGCCCCAATTTCGTCGAGGATTCAAATCAAAAGGCTCACCTTCAAGCCACGACACTTTGCTTGAGCGCGCAAGTACCTGCAGCTTAAAGCCATCTTTTTCATCCAGTAAAAGCGGCGCCGTAAAAGGCAATATCACGCCACTCAAGCCCTTGGTTATGGGGCTTTCAAATGAAAGATTCAAAAGCTCTGGAACGAAAGGATATTTTACCGGCAAAGAAAAAGAGAAGCCACCGCGATTCTCTTGCATATTTAACGAAGCACAAGCAGCATCAGCGACGAGCTTTGTACCCACTTCAACGCCATAGCTTTTTAGGAGATCGAAAACCTTGTGGACGGAGCTTTGAGGACTGATGGGCTGTGGTTGAAAGCTTCGCGGATCGACATTGGTGCGATCAAGCATAATGGCGACACTTTTGCCCTTTTTTAAAAATTCATCAATTTTTTGAGCGCCTCTTTCGCCAAAATGATCGGCTGAGCCTAAGACGAGCAAAGCATCAACATCGTCGGCAATGGGGCTTTCGTTAGTGAGGGCTATTTCTTCGATGCTCACATTCTGACTCCAGGCCTGGGAAATTTTTGCAATGCTTGGACTTGCTGCATCTTTGACAATGGCAATTTTAGGCAAACGCTCACGAACTAATTTGCGCATCAAGCTTGTCATGTTCTTTTCAAGATCCGCCAAATCCTGCACGACGGGAATCACTTCATGTTTGTCTTGGTAGCGAATCACGATGCCCATGTAGGCACGTTTAGTTTGCTGTTGGTCATTTTCAATGACGCGGATTTCTACTGGCTGAAGACCAAGCTCCGCAAGCTCTGTTTCTACGCTGGTCGGCTCACGAATGAGGCGGCCAAAAATATCATGCTGGACTTTTTTTCGTTTTTCTTTGTCTTCCGCACTTTCTTCGGCAGCAGGGTCACGAAATTGAAATGCTAATTTCCCGCCCTTGGACGCTGCCGCATATTCCTCTAAAAGATCGTTTACATAACGCGAATGCTGGGCGTATGGCGGGGGTAGTCCGTCGGTAAAATAGGCACTCACCGTCATCGTGTCTTCCAAGCGCTCTACCGTTTCTATAGAAGCTCTTGAAAGGGTGAACTTACGATCCCTCGTCAAATCGATGCGTGAAAAGGTGCGAAGTGAAATTAGATTAAGAAGCACTACCGCAACAATCACACCAACTACAATAATCGCTGAATTATTATTTTTCGTTGTTTTCATATGCCATCCCCTATCGCTTGTCTCTTCTGAGGGAGCGCTCAGTGAGGGTCAAAAAGATTGTGATTAAACCTATATAAAAAATCACATCACGGCTATCGATGACGCCACGTGCAATATTATTAAAGTGATAATCGACAGAAATATACTCTAAAACTGCACCGATATTAGCGGGCATTAATACAGCAAATTTATCGACAAAATAGAAAAAGAAACAAAGAGCGAGCCCAATAAGATATGCTACAATCTGATTATTTGTTAAGGAACTCGCAAAAAGACCCTAAGATAAGAAAGCGCCGTACAGCAAAATCAAACCGCCATACCCTCCTACTACGGGGCCAAAATCCAAACTCGCATCAGGTGGTGT
>JBPOIV010000074.1:0-3770 GCA_052034245.1 Myxococcota bacterium | reverse complement strand
AAGCATCAATTCAACAATTTTAGGTACTTATTCACCTATTACACTATAAATTTATCCTGAAAGAAAACACTCATATTTTTAGGTCAAAGGGTTTTTTATTTTAAGGATTTTATAGATGTTTTTGCGCTTTTTAAAAACAGCTATACAAGAGTTTTCACTGTATTTTTTTATCGGATTTATCGTCGCTACAAAAATATATGGTGCTGAACTTGGCAAAAACTACTTTGAGGCTCCGAAGAATGTCGAGGTCAAAGTTGGTACCCACATTCTTGCTTTATACAATTTTAATTACACGAAAAAGAGCTTTGACATTAGCTTTTATAGCTGGTGGGTCACGAACATTCCTGGCTATGAAGCGAATAAATTTGTCGAAGTATCCAACTCTTATGAGTTCGATATTAAAAATCCCGTAACAGAGAAAATTACTGATAATGTCTATCGCACTTTATGTCGCTATTACGCGACGGTATTTCACAATTGGGATATGCGCGATTTTCCCTTCGATAAGCAGATTCTAAAAGTTTATATGGAAGACACGCTCTATGAAATGAGCCAAATAAAATTCGTGCCCGACACAAAGAATAGTCGTATATCAAAAGATTTGATCCTTGATGGATGGAATATCCTCGATTTTAGAATCGAATCGCACCCTTATTTATATACAACGAATTTTGGCAATCCCTTGGTGCCAAGCAGCACCTACTCGCGTTTGTGGCTTATTGTCGAAATGAAACGCGAAGGATTGCGGATCTTTTTAACTAATTTCATAGGCTTTCTCATTGCCACGTTTCTATCTATTTTGGCATTCGTGGTCGATCCAACAAATTTATCGGCCAAATTTTCCTTGTCATTAGCCTCGGTATTTGCGGCGATGACCAACAAATATCTTATCGACAGCCTGCTTCCCATCGCGCCCAATTTTACGCTATCGGACGCTATTCAAATGTCCAGCTTCGTTTTTATTCTGCTCACGGTGGCTTCAGGTGTTATCGAAACGAGTTTAGTGCATAACAACAAAATCGATCTCAGCATAAAAATCAGCAGAGCAATTTTGGGCATTGGTCTGTCTGCTCATATTTGTTTTATTAGCTTCTTTTTCATCCGCGCTATTAATGCATAGCCTCATAGCGAACTTCTTCAAGCTGTTCCAGCGTCCCGTTTTCTTTTTTTAGAGCGCCTGCTAAACGACTATCGATGTGCTTACGCATCGCGGCTATGGCTTCGCTGTAGTTCGTTGTTCGAATCTGCAAAAATTCCCCGAACAAGGCATCCAGGACTTTCTCGACGTCGCGAAGCGCGCTCATGCGCAGGAAAATATTCTCGCGAGTTTTATCTTGCTCACTCAATTTTTCTTCTTCTTGCTCGCTAAAGAAATCTTTATCCTCATAATTATTTTTCAGCTTAACTTGGCTTAAAGAAAAATCTGACGCATTTAATTGCAAAGAAACCGAATAATCACCAAAGCCAATACTCAAAGCCATAGACTCCACCACATGACCATTGCGAAAACTCGCAAATATCTCATGGCTCTCTTCTAAAAGAGGACTCACCACCGAAGTTTTTTGCTCCTTGTGATGCAAAAGACAACTTACGAGCCGATTTCCTAAAACGACTTTAACATCTTCCTTAAAGATTTTATCCTTCGTGATAGCGCGCACTTCTTCCTCTGCATTCGGCCTATCGAGCAATAAAAATAGCCAAGTCAGGTATTCGTAAGCGATGAAGCCCGCATTGTCTCTTAAACGCGCTATTTCTTTTATATGATTAAGCATATTTCTACTGGACCTCGCTACGTAGTGGTGGGCTGAAAATAGGCGAATGGGTTAAGGTATCCATCAAAGGGATTTTTTCTGATTGAAAAAAATAATCATAGCTTTGAGCCGCTGCATCAAAACGCTCTGGTCGCATTAAAAAAGTATCTTGAAACAATGCCAAAAAATATTCAGTCATACTCGCCGCACGCGAAAAAATTCGAAGCTCTCCATCAAGATTCCATACAGCCTCCACAATACGTGTCTTCGGCAAAACACGTTGTCTTAAAGATTGTGCTTCTGCAAGTTCAATTTCTTTACGCGTGGTTCGATCTGCCATTTTGCCGTGATCTTTAAAATAAGCACCCAAACTCTTTTTCACCAAAGATTTCAAGAATGCTTTAGGCAAACTTATAGTATCGATGCGCAGCGAGATAATAATTTTACCGTCAAAATAACTATCGCTCAACTCTATTTCTTTTTCCGTATCATATTCCGACTGATAAGGAGCCCAACCAATGCTTTCCACATCTTCGCCCCTTTCATGCAAAGGTCGAAATTTAAATAATCGCAATTTCGCGACGACATCCTCGGCCGTCAAATCGGCTTTCGGCAATCTGAAGCGCTGATAGGTCATAGCTCCTTGTAAAACTGGCATGAAAGGCCCCTATTGGTAAAATGATTCCTAATCCCTAAAGCACAGTGCGCACTCATGCAAATGGGCTATCTGGTGATGGGAAAAAATAATTACGCGGAACTGTTTTCTTATATTCTAAGTGACCAGCTTCGCCATGCTCGTTTTTTAAATACTCTTTCTTTAATGGAACTTTGTGGTGCCAAAAAATTAACTCGTCTTTTAGCGCATAAAAGCGATATTTTTTTGCTCGAGCACATCGCCGAAGAATATCGCCATGCCTATTATCTACGCAAGCTTTCAAACAAGGTAGTAGGCCATGATTTAGACTTTTCTCCTCTCAATTTATTGCATCCTATTGCCGCAAAAAGATACATTAATCATCTGGATATAAAAGCATGCATTCTTATCAAGAATAAGCATCCAGATAAACAATACCCTATTCATCAGGCAGCCTTTTTATTATGCACTCATGCAATCGAAAATCGTGCCTTAACTTTTTATCAAAGTTATCAAAATTACCTTGATGCTGTTGGCCTTTCTATCAATGTAAAATCAATTATTAGCGAAGAAGAAAAGCATTTGGAAGAAATAAATAAATATCTCGAAAAAGATACATTATTATCTTCTCTTAGCGACGAGGTAATTGCCATAGAAAACAAACTATTTGACGCTTGGGTCAACGGACTTTATCGGCCCCATGACTAAGAGATAAACATATTCTTTAATCATCCGTTTATAATGATTAATTATAGCAGGCACCCACAAACTTGCGATGGCCATACTAAAAACAAGGGCTTTTAAAGCGAGCGGCAATGCGGTGATTTCAGTCGTAAATGCACCGAGAAAATACACCAAGCAGGAATGATATAAAAATACCGGCAATGACCAACGCCCCAAAAAAGCTATAGAAGGCACATTAAATAGTGTGGCTTTTCTAACAATACTACTTATACAATAAGCCGCTACTAAAAAGTTGGCGAGCCTTAAGGGTCCCAAGGTGCGCACATCAATCCACGGTGCAAATCTAGGGTCTTCTAAAAGAAAATAATGGCGACATGCAAAACAAATTAAACAAAAGGCCGTTGCCACGACGGTGACATAAGTGGGAATAGTTTCTAAAATGCTTTTTAGTTTCTGTGAAAAATAGCCACTCATCACCCCTAAAAGAAAGAGAAGCTGCCAAGAAAATATATCAAACCACCCCAATTGAGTCAGGGGAATATAGTCACTTAAAAATGCCGATATTCTTTGCCACGGCGCATATTGGCCGAAGCCCCAAATAACCAATGAACACGTGAGGAGCTTTGGTCCCTGAGCTTTTTGAAAGAGACCATAGATAAAAGGCAAAGAAAGAAAAAATATAAAATATACAGGCAGAATAT
>JBPOIV010000115.1:0-7062 GCA_052034245.1 Myxococcota bacterium | reverse complement strand
GTGAGTGCAGGAAGCACCACGATTCAGGGTTTGGTAATCAACCGTTTTGGTAGTGAAGGTATTTTGGTTACGACGGCCGGCAATAATACCATTCGCGGAAATTTCATCGGAACTGATCAAACAGGGCAGCTAGATCAAGGTAATGGCGGCGTAGGCGTTAGTCTGTTGTCGGCTAACAATATGCTCGGCGGCACGCTTGCTGCACATAGAAACCTTATTTCCGGTAATGATTTGGGTGGGGTTTCGGTGGCAAACATTCTTGCTGATGGTAATCGTATTATCAATAACTACATTGGTACGAACGATGCCGGTACTGCGGCTATCGCCAATACTGGCGCTGGGATTTATATCAGCAACGGCAATAGCACACTCATTGGCGGCATTCTTTCTGGAACTGGTAACATTATCGCTTTTAATACTGCTGAAGGAGTTCTTTTGGCGAGCGCCGCAGGTGTTGGCCACGCCATTTTGGGAAACTCCATTCATTCGAATGGTGCGCTCGGAATCGATCTCAATGAAGATGGCGTAACTCCTAACGATGCTCTCGATCCTGATGTTGGACCAAATAACCTGCAAAATTTTGCGGTTTTAAGTTCTGCTCTTACCAACGAGGAAGGACTCCGTGTGCAAGGTACTCTCGAATCCACACCTAACACTGCCTTTAGGATTGAATTTTTCTCAAGTGCAGCAGGCGATGTTTCAGGTTATGGTGAAGGCCAAAGCTATCTGGGATTTGCCGATGTAACTACCGATGCTTTGGGTAATGCGACGATTAATTTTACCACTTCGGTAGGCCAAGCTGTCGGAGCACAAATTTCTTCTACGGTGACCGATGCTAACAACAACACTTCCGAATTTTCCGCAAACATTTCCGTCGTTTATCAACCAAGCTCCGAAAACGATGACGACGATGATGACTTTTTTGATGAAGATCTAAACGTGTTTACTATGGCCGGCCCATCACCATTCTTTCCTCCATTTCCTCCATTTCCTGCACCCGTAGTGCCAGGCGCACCTGTGCCTCCTGAAGCTGCAGTTGCCGCAGAGGCAAATGCTGCAGTTGCTGTAGAAGCCGCAGATGAAAGCAACGAAAGTGCTATTACGGTTGCGCCAATGAGTGGCAGTGCAGGCGCTGCTGGGCATTATGCTGAAGGCAAAAATGCAGAGAGTGAGGAAGGTAGTGGTTGCTCGACTTTTGGTCAAACACCTTCTTCTATGATTGTTTTGCTAAGTTTATTGATGTTCTTTTTGAAACATAGACGAAGAAAAACAAGATCTTAAAGCTTATAAACGTCACAGAAGAGACTCTGCACCCCAGGGTCTTTTTTTTATGAATTAACGGCGTAAAAGATATATAGAGATTCTAATAATATGCTTCTTAATGCTGTTTTTAAGGTTTAAAAATGTCCGTTATTTTTTCTTCTTTATTGCATGGTTTTTTATTAAGCCTAGCTATGATCATGGCCATAGGCGCTCAAAATGCTTTCATTTTAAAGCAGGGCATAAAGGGCGAACATGTTTTATTTGCCTGCCTTATTTGTGCGCTATCAGATGCGACGCTTATTGTTATTGGTTCCTTCGGTCTTGGCACTTTTATTGCATCTAATAATGTTCTTCAGTTAGTTATGACCGTAGTTGGAAGTGCGTTTTTATTTTATTATTCTTATACGGCATTTAAACAATTTCTTGCTAGCGAAGAAGAACATAAGCTTCTTAGCCAAGAAGAAAGCATGGTTGCTCTCAAAAAAGTATTGCTTATGGCTTTGGCTTTTAGTTTTTTAAATCCTCATGCCTGGCTCGATACCGTCGTTGTGATCGGCAGTGTTTCAGGGCAATATGAAAACCTTCATGAGCATGCAGCCTTTACTATTGGGGCGTGTATAGTTTCTTTCTTATGGTTTTTTCTTTTGGGTTTTCTTGCCAAAACGTTCCGCAAATATTTACTTCTTCACAAAGTGCAAAAAGGGATTAATCTTTTCATCGCCGTGCTAATGGCCTCGATTTCAATTTCTCTGATTAGAAATGGTTTAAGCATGTTGTAGTGCATTAGAAATTTTTCTGTTTGAGATTATAGGGGGCCATAAAGAGGCCCTTTACTTTTAATCGCATCAATATAGGCAACGGTGAGTAAATTATCATCGCCATGGATAATCAATGAAAGCAATGAAAAAAATCATCCTGACTTCTTTTTTAATGGCACTAACGAACAATTCGTTTGCTGAACAGGAAACGCTGAAAGCGAATGATCATTTTGATGGCACACTTTTTCACAATAATCCGTCGACCACACAAAAAAATTTTTTCGATTATTTACGTTGGCGTTTCAACAGTGTTTCTCACCCTAAACTCCCTACCCAAGTCATTAAAAGTTATAAGCCGTCAACAAATCAATCCGAAAATATAGCCATAACTTTTGTTGGTCATTCGAGTTTTCTGTTGCAGGCCCGCGGCGTAAATATTTTGACGGACCCTATTTGGTCCGATCGCTGCAGTCCAGTTTCTTTTATTGGTCCTAAAAGAAGGGAGACGCCTGGAATAAAATTTGAGGATTTGCCAAAAATCGATGCGGTCTTGATTAGCCATAATCATTACGATCACATGGATTTACCGACCTTAAAAAAATTATGGGACCGCGATAGGCCAATTTTTGTTGTGCCACTTAACAATAAAAAAATTCTCTCTTCGGAAGGAATTGCTAATGTCGTGGAGCTCGATTGGTGGCAATCCATTCCTTTTAAAAATGAAATTATTCTTTATGCCGTTCCTGCCCAGCATTGGAGCGGACGAAGCTTGTTTGATCGCAATGAATCACTATGGGCTGGCTTCGTGCTTTCCTTCAAAGACAAAAATGTATTTTTTGCCGGCGACACTGGTTTCGGGCCTCATTTTCAAGCTATAAAAGAGCGTTTTGGAGCCTTTTCTTTAGCCCTTCTTCCTATCGGCGCTTATCTTCCTCTATGGTTTATGGCTGGCAATCATTTATCGCCGCATGATGCTATAAAGGCCGCCGATATTATTAAGGCTCGCCTCACCATACCCATGCATTTTGGCACCTTTGCTTTAGGTGATGATGGCTATTTCGGTGCTCGTGATGAGCTGACAGAATTATTGAAAGAGAGTCCATCGAATAATTTTCATATAATGGCCGTTGGTGAGCACTTTCAACAACAATCATCGACGACAACCATGAAAAAATAATCAAGCACAAATTAAATACTCACTTCATATAAGTCAGCATGGACTTGTGCCCATGAATATCGGGAGACTTATATGAACTCTTTTAAATTATTTTTCTTTCCAACGTTATTTTTTCTATCAATGACGGCTTTTTCAGAGGGAGAAACCGAAAACGATTATGCTTGTCATGTTCAACATTATTATGACGACTATTTCAAAACATCCATAGTTTGTCGAAGAGATTGGGGAGCACGTTCCGCAAAGAATGATATGGTGCAAGATCGCATTAAGAATAAATTTGCCATCCATCATTCGGCAGGGTCTGCGGCAGGAAATGCGGAAAGCGTGCGAGAAATTCAACGTATGCACATGGATGACAATGGTTGGTCAGATTGTGGCTATCATTTTTTTGTAGCGAGAAATGGCACGTGCTATGAAGGGCGTGAATTAAAATTTCAAGGAGCTCACGTGGAGGGCAATAATAAAGGGAACATTGGCATTTGTTTTTTGGGATGTTTTGATTCAAATCAGGATAATTTCGTGGAGCCTACATCACAAATGATTGAAAAAGCCGGTGAACTAATCGGTATCCTTGCTGATCGCTTTTCGATCGATTGCTCAAATAAAACTATTAAGGGTCATAAAGAGCATAGCAATGCTGGAACTCTTTGCCCTGGAGATCGTGTGTTGGCTCTTAAAGATAAAATAATCCTGAAGGCTATCAGGACAAAAAAAGAAATCGCCCCATAACCCAATGCAAGAGCTTAACTTGAAATAGGAATGGCTTTCTTAAGCCATTTTTCCTTATTCTTACTATAGAAAATACGTTTGCTTAAAATGTAATCGGTATGCAATTTGAGCCACTCAAATTTATGGATATTCAGCCTGAATGGGGCGAAATGAAGGGGAAGAATAGCGTAGATGACTTTAACTTCATCCGAAAGCCCTTGCCAATAGTTTTGCAAGAAAGGCGCATTATCATCTTTTGATACTCTACTAGCGGTTCCTTGTAGGGATAACTTACCAACATTGGGATGAAAAAAAAGAAGTGCGACTGATGGATGTAGCAAAATATCGAAGCATTTTTGAGTTCGAAGTGCAGAATCCCAAAGACGCATTGTGCAAAGAGCAGGGGAAAATTGGCCAAGAGTAGCTACTAGGGCGAAAACTGGCGTCGCGGGATGGCCAAAATTTAGACGCAAAATCTTTTCAATCAGTGCCATGGCTCTATCTTAGAGCCGAGCAGCTAATTGAAAAGACGGGTCTTTTTACTGTAGACGCGTCTACAGAGAGAATTTTTGGATGGAGATTTAGTTCATATCTCCATTATCCATATCTTCACCCATGTCGCCGGTGCTCATTTCAACGCCAAGGCATCGCATCTGATAACTTGTATTGGTAGCAGTCATAGTAATTGACCCAAGACCGTTGATGTCAAACATGAAATCAAAACCGTCGCAGGCATAAATAGCGCCGTGGCCCATCATACCTTCTTTAACAGAGCATTCGCTAAAAGGCATTTCGGATTGAGGCATCATGCTCATTTGGAGCTTCGCTTTCATATAAGTATTGCCAAAGCATCCCTGAAACCTGCGTACTTGAAGTCCCATTGGAGGAATGGGGGCATTCGGAGTCATCATGGTTCCCATAATGGTGCAAACAAAGTCCGTTTCGGTGTGACCTGCAGGCATCATCCGAGGGCCGGCCATACAAAGCGAACTGGTAGCGAGTAAGAGAGTAGCGATTAATTTCTTCATTTTAAGCTCCAACAGAGAGATATGACATTTCTATTGGGCGTTCTATTATTTTGGACTTATAAACTTAATAATGACCCGATGGGGTTCGTTTCTTTTTTATTACTTTTACGAGCACCAATGCCGTAACGCCAAAAGGTTCTCCTTGATGCTATTCAATTTCCTACATTAAAAAAAGAGGAACTTATGTGGCGCGCTCTCAAGGGACTATATGCTGATATACCCCTTTCCGTTTGGCTGCTAAATATAATCACCTTTATTAGCAAATGCGGAAGCGTGGTATTAATTTTCCTTCCTTTTTATCTTTCTAAATGTTTACATTTTGAGCTCGCAAAAATTGGTAATATTTTGAGTATGTATGGCTTCGGTGCCATCGCTGGCGCCTTATTAGGAGGCTATTTTGCGGAGCGTTTCGGTTGCGTCAAGGTACAAAATTTAAGTTTATTGTTTACGGGAGTCACTGTTTTATTCATAGAATTTTCCGACAAGGATTTTTATATTGCAAGCTTGATTTTTTTGCATGGAGTATTTGTCACTGCTATTCGCCCCGCATCTGCAGAAATAATTGCTTCATTGTGTCATGCCGACATTCGTTCAAAAGCGTATGCTTTAAACTACCAAGCGATAAACTTAGGCTGTACTATCGGCCCTGCACTCGGTGGTTTTATCGCTAAAATCGATTATGTTTGGATATTTAGGCTAAATGGCGTTGCTAATATTGGCGCTGCAATTTTTATGTTTTATTATTTCTTTCATCAAAAAGAAATCAATATACAACCGACAGCTAAAAGACCTGCAATGTCTCTAGCTTTAAAAGATTTTTTCTTTATTAAAATATTATTTTTATCACTTTGCATTGGTCTATGTTTTTTTCAGCTCTTCAGCATGTATCCCTTATATTTAAAAGACTATTATACTATTGGTGAGAAGGGCTTTGGCGCTTTGATGGCCTTCGGTGGCGCTCTTATTATCATTTTTCAGTTGCCTCTCCTCATGCTCGTCAAACGTTTTTCGCGTATTCGATTAATAGCAATCGGCAGCGCAATCATTGGAGCTGGCTTTGCCATTCTGCCGCTTTCCACTAATATTTCTGTCGCTATAATTTCGATGATGATCATAACGACAGGCGAAATGTTAGTGTTGCCTCTTATCAATGACCTCGTCGCGAGTATTGCCAGTAAAGAAGCACGCGGCTCCTATTTTGGTTTTTTTTCCTGCGTCTTTGCGTTGCCTTTAATACTCTGTCCTCTGCTGGGGTCATGGATTAGCATTCACTTCGGGGCAAAAATATTATGGTACATCGTCGGTGTAGTAGCAGTAATTGCTGCGCTGGGCTTTGAATTCGTTAACAGTCTCAGAAGGGAAGATATCATTATACCTGAGGAGCTGGCCAAAAATCGCTGATTAGCATCTGCAGGTCGTGTTGCGCAAAGGGAAATTTTTTATTTATAATATCTTCGACAAGCCGTGTCGCTTCCCGTGTCACTATTTCACAAAGTTCAGGGGATTCTATTTTCTCTTTGTATTCATCAAAATCTACAACAAACGGACTTAATTGCCCATCAAAACTACGACTAACTTTGATATCAAGCTCGAGATCTTTCCAATAAAATCCATCAATATAACGCTTGGGTACAAGGTTTATATTGATATACATATTTTCGGGTATTTTCTCTTTATTTATAGAAACCGCAATTACGTGATGACCATGCATATTCACTAAAACCAATTCAGGATGCGACATTAAAAAGGTTTGATTTTTTAAATAATGGACCACATAAGGCTCAGGTCTAACATAGATCGCATAGTCATCATAAATACCGACGCTGTAAGCCGGCAATTCATATCTTTTTGAACCATCGATAGATAAGCAACATAATATTTCTTTTTTCATCTTAGGCACAGAGAATGTCATAATGATTATCCATAGCGATGACGCACCTAGTATTATTTTCTTTTGGTTTTTTTAAGGCAGCGACAATAAACGAATCATCGCGAAAAACCGTAATGCCTTTTAAATTGAGTAATAAGGCTTGATTAAATATTTCTAAAATATTCTCTATCGTCGTATTTTTAGGCAGATTAATCGTTTTACTTATGCCAGTATCTATATATTTTTGCCAAGCAAAGA
>JBPOIV010000247.1:0-8629 GCA_052034245.1 Myxococcota bacterium | reverse complement strand
AATATACAGGCAGAATATCGAAGAAGCTTGGAAGATATAAAAATAATGCGCTGAGAAAAAGTGCTTCTAAGGGATGAGCAAAAAAGTTTTTAATCCAGGGACTTTCACCCCACTGCGCAAAGAAATTGGGTAAAAAATATATTCCTAGCGCAATACACATAAGTCCCAAAAGATTGGCCCCATATAATTTGGCGAGCCGAGTTTTTAACGAGCCCAAGATAAGCTCCGGTTTTGCTAATAACAAAAGCCCAGCAATCAGACCCGAAATAAAAAAGAAAGCTTCAGCCGCAGAAAAAAATCCCAAAGGGCCATAGCTATGCGCAAAAAACTTCGGCCACGAGGCGAAAGGCCAAGCGAGAAGGTGATCCACCGTCATCATGATCAGCAATAAGCCGCGTAAAGTATCGATTCCCACCAAGCGAGATGATGATTGCATATGCCCCCCACCGTCTCACTTGGTGGGGGCATTGCGGGTCAGTATTTGATTTCTTTAATCTAAAATAGCATCGATATGGTTCATTGCTCCGTTATCTAAGCGTCTGCGATTTATAGAAATATCTATAAACGAAGCTGGATAATGTCCACCATAAAATCTTCCTATTTAAAAATTAAAATCTATAGCTTAACGGTACGCAAACGAAGTGCATTTACTATCACCGAAAAAGAGCTTAAACTCATTGCTGCCGCAGCAATCATTGGATGAAGTAATATGCCAAACGACGGGTAAAGAATGCCGGCAGCAATAGGAATTCCTAAGATATTATAGAAAAAGGCCCAAAAAAGATTTTGTTTTATATTATTGAGCGCTCGACGAGCCAGCGTATGTGCGCGTACCAAAAGTTCAAGCTCACCCTTTAAAAGGCTTATATGCGCGGTGCCCATCGCGACTTCAGTGCCATTGCCCATAGCAATGCCCACGTTCGAGCGTGCCAAAGCGGGTGCATCATTTATACCATCACCTACCATGGCAACTTTTGCATGGCTACGTTGCAGACTTTCGATAAGATTGGCTTTAGCAAGTGGTGTCATGCTGCCGTATATCTCGCTAATCCCAAATTTTTCGGCCATGCGCTGCGTATTGTGCAGACTATCGCCACTCGCCAAAATAATGCGAAGTTTTCGTTTTTTAAGATAGTTTATTGCATGTACTGCATTTTCTTTTATTTCATCTTCGAAAGCTAAAAGTGCAGCCAAATGCCCATCCATAGCCACAAAACTCATCAAAAATGCTTTCTCATGCCGAGGCTCTTCTCGGTTATCAAGGATACTAAGATCTACCCCTTGCTGCTCCAAAAAGAGGCGATTACCAAGGATAATTCTATGTCCCGCCACTTCACCTGCTAGGCCTAGGCCGGGCTGCGAAGAGAATTTTTCCACTGGCAAAAGCCTACTCTCTTTGTCCATGGCATAACGAACAATGGCGAGCGAAAGTGGGTGCTGACTATTTTTAGCGATGCTTGCCGCCATCTTAATCACGTTTTTTTTCTGATGAGCGCCCACCATCTCTATGCCCACCAGGGAGGCTTTTCCTTGGGTGAGCGTGCCTGTTTTATCAAGAACGATAGTGGTAATTTGCGCCATCTCTTCGAGTGCTTGTGCATTTTTAAAATATATCCCTGCTTGGGCACCCCGCCCAATCGCAACCATGACTGACATGGGGGTAGCGAGACCTAGGGCGCAAGGGCATGCGATCATCAAGACAGAAATAGCACTCAACAAGGCCCACTGAAGTTGAGGCTCGGGCCCAAAAAATAGCCACGCGAAAAAACTGACTAGAGAAATGACAATGACCATAGGAACCAAAATTTGGGCAAGCTTATCGGCAAAGCTTTGAAAATGCGCGCGGCTTCGTTGCGCCTCGCTTACAAGAGCAATAATTTGTGCCAGCACTGTTTCCTGCACACTTTTTTGCGCCTCAATTAAGAGCATCTCATTGGTATTAAGCGTGCCACCGATTATGCTATCGCCGCTTTTCTTCTCCACCGGCATAGGCTCGCCGCTAATCATAGCCTCGTTAATGGCACTTTTTCCCTCAACAATACGTCCATCGATAGGGATGGTTTCACCAGGCAAGACCCTTAAAATATCGCCGGCTTTGACTAAATCGATTTCAATATCTTGCTCATCGCCATTCGGGTGCACCAAATGCGCCATTACGGGCCTAAGCCCCAAGAGTGCTCTTAGCGCACTGCTAGTGCGATCGCGAGCTTTTAGTTCCAAAATTTGCCCGAGCCAAACGAGGCTAACGATAGCACCCGCTGCTTCGAAATATAAATAAGGCTGCCCTGCTTCATCGAGAAAATGATGAGGAAAAAGACCCGGAATAAGAGTTGCGACGGCGCTATAAATAAAGCTGAGTAAAACGCCGATGCTGACCAAGCTAAACATGTTTAAACGAAATTGCCAAACACTCCACAAACCCCGTTCATAGAGTGGCCAAGCCGCCCACAGGCATACGGGCAAGGAAAAAAGCAGTTGCAAAAGACCTAAAACCGAAGGAGGTACGAGGTTATGGAAAAAGGATCCAAAGAGCATGTCGTCCATCGCCAAGGGCACAATCAGCATGGTGAAAAAAACGGCGATAGAAAAATTCCACCAAGCACTTTTTAGCTCATTTTTCTCCTGGCCTTGATCAATAAGCGGCTCAAGCGCCATGCCACATTCGGGACAAAACCCAGGGGAATGTCGCCGCACTGAGGGATGCATTGGACAGGTAAAATAATCCTTGTCATTGAGATCGCGAGGCGTGCTATGCACAGTACCGTCGTGGCAATAAAGGTTGAGATCAGAAGGGTGGACAGATATTTTCTTCATGGACTTTTCTCACCGGCTGACCATTCTTGATGATCAATCGTGCAGGATGCTTAGTCCAATCATAAAATAACTCGCCGAGTCCATCGCAATTCGTTAATAAAATATCTGCTTTTTTTCCTGGCTCTATAGTGCCGCGATCATGTTTGCCTAAAGCGAGAGCCGCATTAATTGTTATGGCTTTTATAGCTTCTTGTGGCGCTATTCGCATCATTGTCACACCAAGGCGCGCTGCAAGGAGCAGATCATCACACATGGCAGAGCCCGGATTAAAATCAGTGGCAATAGCTAATTTTACGTGGGCATCGAGAAGCGCCCCGATGGGGGGCATGGTCTTTGCACGCAAAAAAAGCGTCGCGATGGGTACAATTTCTACCACCGTGTTTGCCTTGGCTACTTTTTTTGCATCTTCTTCGCGTAAAAAATCTGCATGGCTAATGCTTTGTATGGGAAATTCCTCAAGGAGAGTAAGCGAATCTTGATGGGATAGCTGCAAAAGATGGGCTCTTAAGCCAAAACCGAGTCGTTTCGCTTCTTTAAAAATAGTGCGTGACTGCTCGATACTAAAAGCTCCTTGTTCACAAAAAACATCGCAGTCATGTGCAAGATTTTCAGCAGCGATAAGAGGAAGCATTTCTTTGATGATCAAATCCATGTAGGCTGCTGGATTATTTTTATGCTCCGCTGGCACTACATGAGCGCCAAGAAAACTCGCATGCAAATCGATGGGCTGAAGCGAAGCAAGTTTCTTGATGAGGCGCAGAATCCTTAGCTCATCATTCACCTTCAAGCCATAGCCTGATTTTATTTCAAGTGTCGTGACACCTTTTTGCAGCATTCGCTCGAGACGTTTTAGAGCTACACTGAGGAGCTCTTCATCGCTGGCCTGTCGCGTAGCCTTAACTGTCGACATAATTCCTCCACCCTTGGCCATGATGGAGTGATAGCTTTCATTGTTCATGCGCTGCAAAAACTCATCAGCTCGGCTGCCCGCAAAAATGAGGTGGCTATGGCAGTCGATAAGACCAGGCATGACTAATTTTTTTTGCGCATCGATTTTCTGATTGACTGCTACTTTAGGCAGCATTTCTTCTTTGCCACACCAATAAATGTGCTCGCCCTCAATCAAAATCGCTGCATTATCGATAAGTTCGACGTCGCCATGATTAAAACAAAGCAATTGACCGACAGAGTGGATAAGCAGCATAAAAAGATCCTCTAAAGTTCTTCATCGATAGAAAGCCTAAAGGATTTTATTGTCATAATGAATTTATTTTTGGCTCAGAAGTTCTTCCTAAAGGGGATTTTGGAGGGGATTCGTTCCACAAAATTGATTTGCCTTGCCTCTTTAACCAAATTGCCAAGTCGTGATGTCCATAATAAGTTGCCAGGTCCCAGATTTTTACCTCATCCTTCCGAAAAACTTTGGCACCTTTCTCAATAAGAATTTCTACCACTTCCCTATGACCCATAACAACTGCCACATGAAGTGGCCTATACCCGGACTTATCTCTCGTATTTGGGTGGATTTTATGCTGATGAATAAAATAAAGAATCATTTCTTTATTATTATTTTTAGCCGCGTGATGAAGCAGGCTTGCCCTGAAGGGATCTCGCTCCTTAGCATTTAGTTCATAATTTGCGAAGAGGAATTTTACCAGCATAAAATTATTATGGCTTACCGCCGTAAATAGAGCATCATAAATTTGTCCTGGCTTACAAGAAATTAATATTTTTAAAGCATCCTCTGAATTATACTTAATAGACACATAGAAAGACTCCAACAAACGCATATAATCATCACCAACAAATTCACAGATTTTTTGCTCATCTTTGGTTTTTAGAATAGTGGCGATGTGCGCATGCAATAATTGTTCTTCATAATCAAATGCAAAGCTCGTATTTAAGAGTAGCACCATAATAATTATAATTTTGGCTAATGCACGCATTTTGGTTCCCATCTTTGATGAGAACCCTTAGAAACAAAAATAGGAAAAAAAAATGGGAAAGGAGAAAAACTATCAACACACTCATCGACAAATAGTGACGTCGCGTTCCTTAGCCACCAAAATGGCTTTCTCATAGCCTGCGTCCGCATGGCGCATAATGCCGAGCGCAGGATCAGCCATGAGTACTCTTTTAAGCATAGCGTCCGCCTCCGCGCTACCATCGGCCACACACACTTGGCCGGCGTGAAGGCTATAGCCCATTCCCACACCACCACCATGATGAAAGCTCACCCATGTCGCGCCCGAGGCTGTATTACTCAGCGCGTTCAGGATGGGCCAATCCGCGACAGCATCGCTGCCATCAAGCATGTTTTCGGTTTCACGAAAGGGACTCGCCACTGAGCCGCAATCAAGATGATCGCGACCAATGACAATGGGCGCTTTCAATTCTTTTTTACGCACCATTTCATTGAACTTGAGCGCTGCCAGATGACGCTCGCCGTAGCCCAGCCAACAAATGCGTGCAGGAAGTCCCTGAAATGCCACTCTTTCACCAGCGAGCTTGAGCCAGCGAATTAACGAGCTTTTATGAGGAAATAATTCCATTATCGCCTTGTCAGTTTTATAAATATCCTCGGCCTCACCTGAAAGGGCCACCCAGCGAAATGGTCCCATGCCCTCACAAAAGAGCGGCCGAATATATTTTGGGACAAAGCCTTCGTAATCAAAAGCACGACGACATCCACCCTTTTCTGCCCCCGCGCGCAAGTTATTGCCATAATCAAAAACCGGCACCCCTAAATCGAGATAGGCAATCATCGCATCGACGTGCTCCGCCATCGAAGCGTGCACTTCTCTCAGATAATGCTCAGGATGTTTTTCGCGCTCAACCACTGCATCACTCAGGCTCATACCCTTTGGGATATAGCCAAACATGGGATCATGGGCGGATGTTTGATCCGTTATCAAATCTGGTCGAAAATTTTTCTTAAGAAGAATCGGATAAATTTCTGCCGCATTGCCGATTAGTGCAATACTTATGCTCTTTTGTGCCTCTTTATATTCAAGAGCAAGGCTTAATGCCTCATCCACCGAATAAACAATGCGATCAAGATAGCGCGTCTGTAGCCTTTTTTTAGCGCGCTCTTCGTCGATTTCTATGGCCAAGCAAATGCCTTCAAGCATGGTGACAGCAAGAGGCTGTGCGCCTCCCATACCACCAAGGCCTGCGGTGAGCACAATTTTTCCTCTTAAATTCCCATCGCTTTGAAAATGCTTACGAGCACTTTCCGCAAAAGTTTCATAGGTCCCCTGCAGTATTCCTTGCGTGCCAATGTAAATCCATGAGCCTGCCGTCATTTGGCCATACATCATGAGCCCTTGGCGCTCAAGCTCATCAAAATGCTCCCAGGTGGCCCATTTGCCGACGAGATTTGAGTTTGCAATTAAGACTCTCGGCGCTAGGGTATGAGTTTTTATCACTCCCACCGCTTTGCCAGATTGGATAAGCAAGGTCTCATCATTTTCAAGTTTTTTTAGCTGCTCAACGATGACATCGAAAGCTTCCCATGAACGGGCAGCTTTACCCCGTCCACCATAGACGATGAGCTCATCAGGAAGTTCTGCAACCTCATGGTCGAGATTATTCATAAGACAGCGCAGGGCGGCCTCTTGGCCCCAGCCTTTGCAATTAAGTTTAGATCCTCGTGGCGCCGTGATGATTCTCTTCGTGTCCATGATGCTCATTCCTCCTAGAGAAAACTAGCACAGGATCAAAGACATTTATTTCTTGACATCCTCTCCGGCATAAATGCCCCAGAGATTCCTGACCCTACGCAGCGAGTGCCACTTCGGGATTCAGGCTTAGCACGGTGAGCCCCACCGCCAAAACGTTTTTTGCCGCATTGATATCGGCGTTTTCTCTAAAACCACACCCCATACAAGCAAACTGAGCCTGGCTCAAACGGTTTTCTTTTTCCGTATGGCCGCAGCTTGAGCACTTTTGCGAGGTGTAGCGAGGATCAACCAACAACAATTCACCACCGAAATGGTCCGTTCTTTTTGATTTGCTAAAGCCCAGTTCCAGACAAAGCGATTGCTACCTGCAATGCTGGCCAACTGCACCAAGGTGGCGCTATTGGTCTTGAGCCTGAATCTAAAAGCTTTCAAAATTGGGTAAGGAGTTTTAGTTAAGCCACTGAGCACATTGTCTTTTTAATCGACGATAGGTCAGGATGTTGGTCTTTTGCGAAAAGTGGCGTGATTGATTGCCTTGGAATGAGGTGTAATTGAGCTTCATCGGCGTGCTACACCCAGGCAGAAGCGGCGGATGAAGTTCTTCTCCCCGCACAATCTTTTTAAAGAGGCGGCTAAATTCGCCGGGCGCATAATTATCAAAGACTTTTTCGAGCTCAACTAAAGAGAAAGTTTTAGTTCCCCCATTTTCGTTGGCTTCCTTCAACAAATCTTTAATCACATCATCGAGAGAAAATTTATCGTTGGATCGTTTTTGAATTTCCATATTCAAAATCGACGCCATAATTTCGCCTTGCTGATAGGGAATGTTTTCAAGCTCGCGATTGGTAAAATATTTCTTATAAATCCGCTTTACCAAATTGCCGAGCGAAATCATGCGTTCATTGGAGGTGAAATATTTCTCCAAAATGGCGTTTAAGGTCTTAAAATAGGTGGTTTCACTAAAAAGTCCGGCGCGATAAGCCATGAGACGACCAAAGAAATCAGTAAAGCCCTCGGTAAACCATTTGCCATCATAACCGCCTGGCACCTGCCCAACTTTAATCTTCTTTCCTATCCACATGTGCATGAGCTCATGAGAGATTAACTGCACCATCTCTGGTTTCATGGGGCAATCATAGGGGTAGTAAGCTCTAAAGGAATTCACATGGGCTGTGCCGCCAAAGCGGGCTTCACTATTGTTGCTGCAGCCAGAGCCGAGCGCCACGAAGCTGATGAGAAAGAAAGGAAAATCATCATCTTCCCAGGTTTCTCGTTGTTTTTCAAGGAGCTTAGTAACCAGATCAACAAACTCAAAGTCATCTATCTGCTGCCAATGACCATCGAGAATAATGGTAACGTTTTGACCGCGCACTTTCTCTTGATACGCGCGTACCTTCGCACCGCCGACATAAAAACCATCAAGCAAAGCATTAGCGCTGATACTAAGTTTTTGTTTTCGTTCATTGGCGCCAAAACTATTGTAGAGACTGTACGAAGGCGAAACATGCCACTCCATATCGAGAGGCAGACTTTCGTTGTTAAAAAAAGCAATCGGTATGACCAGTCCCATTGCGCCTGCAAACTGGAAATAATTAGTATCGATGATAGGCGCTGAAAACGCATCGCGGTCGTTATCTTGCGCATTATTTCCTCGTAAAAAATAACGCAAGGTTACGCGTGAGCCTTCCGGGGCTTCTAAAATCTTTTTATTTGGCAAGTTTGAATCGCTGATTTGACCCGTTCCCAAGGTATCAAGCATCTCGATATGATCGAAGAGCCGAGCCTTGCGCAAGAATTGATTAGGCAGACGCAAAGCCAAACGATCGCGCGGCATGATAAAAGAAAACTTGATCTGCAAGCGAGGCTCTCCAGACAAAGAGACCAAGCTAAAATCAAGCTTAGCATTCATGTCTTCGGTTTCTTGTGACGAAAGAGGCTTCTCAAGCCCCCCCTGCCCACAAGCACATACCCATCCTAGCGCAAGCAAAGCTGCGATAGAGAAGCTTATGATGTATATGCGCTTTCTCATTAGGGCGGCCCCAAAGAATCGCGCGGATTTAACAATTTAGCGGTGGGGAGGCAAGAAATTAGTAAGGATTAATAGCTCGCAAAGTTCGTGTATAAAAAAACCG